>CATKZW010000009.1 GCA_949841465.1 uncultured Oscillospiraceae bacterium | reverse complement strand
GGGCGCGGACTGTCTGCACATCACCCATGAGAGCATTGCCAACCACTTGGGCACGCACCGGGAGGTAATCACCAGGATGCTCCGCTACCTCCAGAACGAGGGGATGGTCCGGCTGTCCCGGGGCACGGTGGAGCTCACGGACCGGACGAAGCTGGAGGCATTGGGCGGCGAATAGAATTTGATCATGAAAACAGTCAGCCATGGATTTGGCTGACTGCTCCTTGATTTATTGGTCCATTCCGCAGGCGGAAGCGGATTCCACCAGGCAGCGGTCACGGATTACTGTGTCATAAAAGCGGAAGCCTCCGGCGAAGTTATACGCCTCAAAACCATACCCGCTCAAAATCCGGCAGGCGATATAGCTGCGCAGGCCGCTCTGGCAGAGCACATAGACCGGCTTGCCCCGCTCCACCTCATCCAGCCGCTCCCGCAATTCGTCTACAGGAATGTGGAGGAAACCGTCGATATGTCCGGCGGAGTACTCGCCCACCGTTCTGACATCCAGCAGGGTAACGCTTCCATCCTGGGGCAGACGGTCCAGGTCCTCCAAAAACCACTGCTTGAGAATCCCGCGTTCGATGTTGTCCGCCATAAAACCGGCCATATTCACCGGGTCCTTGGCGGAGGAATAGGGCGGCGCGTAGGCCAGGTCCAGATCCTTCAGCTCGGTGGTTTTCAGCCCGGTGTGGATCGCGGCGGCCAGCACGTCAATGCGCTTATCCACGCCCTCATAGCCCACGATCTGGGCCCCAAGAAGGCGATAGGTTTCCTTTTCAAACACCACCTTCATGGTCATCAGCTTGCCGCCGGGATAATAACCGGCGTGACTCATGGGGGAGAGGATAACTTTATCCACATCCAGCCCCGCCTTTTTGGCTGTGGCTTCGTTGACCCCGGTCACGGCGGCGGTCATGTCAAATACTTTTATGACGCTGCTGCCCTGGGAGCCGGGATAGCGGCTGTCCCCGCCGCAGATGTTGTCGGCGGCGATGCGTCCCTGCCGGTTAGCGGGGCCCGCCAGGGAAATCAGCGTGTCCTGCCCGGTGACAAAGTGCTTCACCTGGACCGCATCCCCCACGGCGTAGATGTCTGGAATGGAAGTCTCCATCCGGTCGTTTACCACGATGCTTCCCTTGACGCCCAGCTCCAGGCCCGCCTGCTTGGCCAGGGCGGTGTCCGGGGTGACGCCGATGGCCAGCACTACCATGTCGGCGTGGAGGGGAGCCTCGTCCTTTAACAGTACGTCCACCCCGCTGCCGTTCTCCGCGAAACCCTCCACCGTGCGGCCCAGGACCAGCTTGACGCCGTGCCTGCGCATTTCACTGTGGATAAACGCGGCCATATCCGGGTCAAAGGGGTTCATCAGCTGCTTGGGCCGCTGGACAATCGTAACCTCCATCCCCAGTTCCCGCAGGTTTTCCGCCAGCTCCAGACCGATGAAGCCGCCGCCGGCCAGAACCGCCGATTTGGGGTGGTGCGCGTTGATGTGTTCCTTAACGCGGAAGGTGTCCTCCACCGTGCGCAGAGTAAATACCCGGTCCAGCCCCACCCCTGGGAGCCTGGGTTGGGCGGGCTTGGCCCCAGGTGACAGCACCAGTTTGTCGTAGCGCTCCTCGAATACCTCCCCCGTCTCCAAATTTTTCACGCAGACGGACTTTTTGTCCGGGTGGATGGCCGTGACCTCGTGGCGCACCTTCATATTCACCCGGAAACGGGAAAAGAAGCTCTCAGGCGTCTGCAAGGTCAGCGCAGACGGGTCGGCAATTACGTCCCCAATATAGTAGGGCAGGCCGCAGTTGGCGTAGGAAATATGCCCCGACCGCTCAAACACCACAATTTCAGCCTGTTCATCCAGCCTGCGGATGCGGGCTGCCGCCGTAGCGCCCCCCGCCACGCCGCCTACAATCACCGCTTTCATACTGTGTCCACCTTTCCGGTATAGGCGGCAATTCCGCCTATGTTTTTTATATTGAGATACCCCATGCGTCGTAAGGCATCCACGGCCTGACGGCTCCTGGCCCCGCTGTGGCAGTACACAAACAGCGGGGTATCCTTCCCGCCGACTGCCGAGCCGACACGGTCGATCTCCTGGAGCGGAACATTTTTGCTGCCGGGGATATGGCCCTGCTGGTATTCCTGAGGAGTGCGGACGTCCAACAGGACTGCGCCGCGGGTTTCGCTGCACTCTTCGACCCCCTGATCGATGTTGGAGCCGCGCAAAAAATCAAAAAAGCCCATGTTCGCGTCTCCTTACAGCATGGCGAAAATCTGGCTCTTCGGCCTTGTGCCCATCGTCTGGCCGGCAATTCTGCCGCCCTTCATCGCTAATATTGATGGCAGACATGGTTATGTCCTCCTTTTTCTTTTGCTTTATGCCTCCAGTATACCGGAACGCATTTACCGCTTCCGTGATAAAATCACCCTTTGCCGTTTTTGGCCTTGCAGATCAGCTGCGTCATGGTACCCATGGGGCAGTAGACGCACCAGCTGCGGACAGCGCTGCAAATATTAAACTTTGCCGGAAATGTTCCGTTTTGCACCGGGAAAGGGCCTAACGGCTGTGCACAGCATTGAAAATTCAGCAGTTTTGATAAACGGCCCATATAGAAACTGTCTGCCGCCCGGCCGGGTGAACGCCAACAGCCCCGGACCTTCCCAGGTCCGGGGCTGTTTTCAGTCCAGCGTCAGCGACGCCTCCAGCAGTTTTTTTGTGTAGGGGTGCTTCGGATGGTCGTAGATTTCGTCCACGTCCCCCTCTTCCACAATCTCGCCGCCCGTCATCACCGCCACCCGGCCGCACAGCTGATACACCACCGCCAGGTCGTGGGAGATGAACAGGTAGGACAGCCCCAGCTCCTCCTTGAGGTCGGCCAGCAGGCGCAGGATCTGGGCCTGCAAGGTCACGTCCAGGGCGGACACCGGCTCGTCCAGCACGATGAGCCTGCTGCCCTGAATCAGCGCGGCGGCGATGGCCACCCGCTGGCGCTGCCCGCCGGACAGCTGGGCGGGCCTCCGGC
Source organism: uncultured Oscillospiraceae bacterium (assembly GCA_949841465.1). Taxonomy (GTDB): domain Bacteria; phylum Bacillota; class Clostridia; order Oscillospirales; family Oscillospiraceae; genus Enterenecus. Next base: position 68,547 of record CATKZW010000009.1, on the reverse strand, counting down.
CCAGGTGCCCCTCCTCCAGCCCCACCAGGGACAGGAATTTCGCCACCCTGCGGCGGCGCTCCTCCCGGTCCTTCACCCCGGCGGCCCGGAGGGGTTCCTCCAGAATCCACCCCACCTTTTTGGCCGGGTTCAGCGAGCCGTAGGGGTCCTGGAACACCATCTGGGGGCGGGGGCTGTTGACAGCCAGCTCTCCTGTGATATCGGTGACCATCCCCAGTACGCACTTGGCCAGGGTAGACTTGCCTGAGCCGGACTCGCCCACGATCCCCAGCGCCTCGCCGGGGGCCAGGTCCAGGGACACGCCGCGCAGCACCTGCTTGCGGTCCTTCCCCCGGCCGTACCAGCTGTTCAGGTCCCGTATGTGAACAATGGGCTCAGCCATCGAATCAGCCATCCTGCCGGCCCCCTTTCAGCTTTTTCCGCGCGGGGCGGGAGGCGATGAGCAGCTTGGTGTACTCCTCCTGAGGGTGATAGAACACGTCGTCCACCGCCCCTGACTCCACGATTTTCCCCTGCTTCATCACCACCACCCGCCGGCAGAGGGCCTTGACCACCCCCAGGTCGTGGGAGATGAACAGGATGGCGGTGCCCTCTTTGCGGTTGATGTCCTTCAAGGTCTCCAAAATCTGGGCCTGGATGGTCACGTCCAGCGCCGTGGTGGGCTCGTCGGCGATGAGCAGGCGGGGCCGCAGCACCAGCGCCGAGGCGATCATCACCCGCTGGCGCATGCCGCCGGACAGCTGGTGGGGGTACTGCCGGTACACAGACTCCGGCTCCGGCAGCCCCGCCAGGGCCATGGCGTCCAGCGCGCGGTCCCTCCGCTCCGCCCTGGACAGCTTTTCGTGGATGCGCAGGGACTCCTCCACCTGCTTTCCAATGCGCATGGTGGGGTTCAGGCTGGTCATGGGCTCCTGGAAGACGATGGACAAATCCCGGCCCTGATACCGCCGCATCTCCTCGGGGGACAGGGCCAGCAGGTCCGTCCCCTCAAACACTGCGCTGCCGGTGACCTCTGCGCGGGGGCGCTGGATCAGCCCCATCAGGGCATGGGCTGTCATGGACTTGCCCGAGCCGGATTCGCCCACCACGCCCACCACCTCGCCCCGGTCCATGGTCAGGCAGAAGCGGTCCACTGCGGTGAAGGGTTCCTCGCCCGCCCGGTCGCGGAACACCACGGACAGGTCCTGTACGCGCAGCATCATGACGCCACCCCCATCCGCTCCCGGATGCCCTCGCCCACCATGCCCATGCCTAGAATGAGCAGAATGGCCACCGCCGCGGGAAAGGCGGTGCACCAGGGCAGGGTGAAGAACACCCCCTGGGCGTCCTTGAGCATATAGCCCAGGCTGGGCTCCGTGGGGCTGACGCCGATGCCCAGGTAGCTCATGGACGCCTCCGCCAGCACCGCGTTGTTGAAGCCGATGGTCAGCCCAGACAGCAGCACCGGCCAGATATTGGGCAGGATGTGGACGAAGATGATGCGCAGGTCCCCCACCCCCATGAGCCGGGCGGACTGGACGAAGTCCCGGTCCCGGTATTTGAGGAACTCACCCCGCACCAGCCTTGCGAAGCTGGGGATAAACAGCACCCCCAGCGCCCCGATGACGTTGTACTTCCCCGGCCCGGTGACCGCCAGCACCACCAGGGCCAGCAGTACGCTGGGGAAGGCGGCCACCGCGTCGCACAGACGCATGATGAGCGCGTCCAGCCTGCCGCCGTAGTAGCCGCACAGCGCGCCGATCACCAGCCCGCACACCGCCCCCACCGCCAGCACCGCCAGGGCGATGGTCAGGGTGGAGCCCGCCCCCTCCAGGGTGCGGGAGAACACGTCCCGCCCCATCTGGTCGCAGCCGAACAGATGCCGGAGGGAGGGCGCTGCCTCCCGGTCGGCAGCGCTGAGGGCGGAGGGCTTGTAGGGCGTCCAGAAAAAGCCCACGGTAATAAAAATCAGCATGCACGCCGTCAATACAATGCCGATGGTGAGATACCAGTTTTTCTGTTTTCTATTTTTCGTATCCGCCTGTTTTCGTTGTCGTGCGAAAACCATAAAGTTTCCTCCCGCCTGCGTGGCGAACTAAGCGTTCTTTTTGCTTCCTTTTTCTTTCAAGAAAAAGGAAGGCCCTTACCTCCCGTCGATCCGGGGGTCCATCACCCGGTAGAGCAGGTCGGCCAGGAAATTGCACAGCACCACCACCCCGGCCAGCAGCACCACGATGGCCTGCACCACCGGGTAGTCCCGGGTGCCGATGGAGGAGATCAGGATGCGGCCCAGGCCGGGTATGCTGAACACCTGCTCAATGACGATGGACCCTGCCATAATATCCCCGATGGCCATGGCCAGAAAGGTGACCACTGGGATCATGGCGTTGCGCAGCACGTGCCGCCGCAGGACGGAGCCCCGGCTGCTGCCCTTGCTGTAGGCGGTGCGGATGTAGTCCTGGCCCAGCTCCCCCAGGATGGAGCCCCGCAGGAGCTTCACCGTCATGGCGCTTTTGGGCAGGGCGACGGCCAGGGCGGGGAGCAGCATGTAGCGCAGGTGGGCCCCCAGCCCGTCCTTCAGCGGGACGTACTCCGGCCGGAACCACTTCAGCACCAGGGCGAACAGGTACATCAGGCCGATGCCCATGATGAAATTGGGCACGGACATGGTGACCTGGGTGAGCACCGTCACCACCCGGTCCACGATCCCCCCCTGACGCCGGGCGGCGATGAGCCCCAGGGGCAGGGAGATGACCACAATCAGGATGAAGGCGGCGGCTGCCAGCACCAGCGTGGCCTGGGCCCGGGTGAACACCAGCTCCGACACCGGCATATCGAACTTGAAGGACTGGCCGAAGTCCCCGGTGACAAAGGCGGTCAGCCAGTTCCAGTATCGCTGCCAGACGGGCAGGTCCAGCCCCATCCGGGCCCGGAAGGCGGCGATTTGCTCGTCGGTGGCCTCCATCCCCAGGACGGAGCCGGTGGGGTCGCCGGGGATGACGGAGAAGGCCACAAAGGCCAGCACGCTCACCAGCAGCAGGGTGCCGATCAGCAGTCCCGCCCGTTTCAGCAAGGCTTTGCCCATGGGGAAAGCCCCCTTTCCGTTTTTATGGGAAAAGAGCGGGAGCGCCTGCGGGCGTCCCGCTCTTTTGATCATTTATACCCGATGGTAGACATGTCCAGCACGTAGGTGCAGTAGAAGGTGAAGCCCTCCAACGCGGGGTTCATCACCGCCAGGTCGCACACGTCCTGAATCCACAGGCTGCCCGCCTTCTCGTTGAGGATCTCCTCCGCCCGCTTGTACAGCCGGGTCTGCTCCTCCTCGTCAATGGAGGCCATGGCCTGGGTCATGACCTGGTCGTACTCCTCGTCCTGGAAGGAGATGAAGTTCTTCCGGTGGTCGCTCATATAGCGCACCAGCATCTCCTGGGCGGTCATATCCTCGGCGGCGATGGCGCACACCGTGGTCTGGTACTGGTGGTTCCGGTAGGCGTCCTGATACCAGCTCTCCCACTCCACCAGGTCCAGGGCGGCGGTGATGTTCACCGCCTTGAGCTGCTCGACGATGACCTCGGCGGTCTGCACGTGCTGGGTGTAGTTGGACGGGACGGTGATGCTCATCTCAAAGCCGTCGGGATAGCCCGCCTGGGCCAGCAGCTCCTTGGCCTTCTCCACGTCGTGGGGGTAGTTTTCTGCCAGCTCAGGCATAAAATACCGCTGGTTGGCGGGGTACATGCTGGTGCCGGTGGCCACGCCCGCGCCGCCGCACACAAACTCGATGATCTCGTCCACATCGATGGCGTAGTACATGGCCTGACGCACCAGCTCGTTGTCAAAGGGGGCCACGGCGTTGTTGATGTACAGCGCCTGCACCAGCTTCATGGTGTCCTGGAGGACGGTGAAATCGTCCTTGACCTCCCGCTCCAGGGTGTTGGGCAGGTGGAGCACCAGGTCCAGGGTGCCGCCCTTCAGGCCGACCACCAGGGCGTTGGTGTCGGTGATGATCCGGAAGGTCACCTTGTCCAGCCTGGCCCCCTGGCCCCAGTAGCCGTCGTACTTCTCCATCACCAGGCTGTCCTGGGGGGCGTAGGAGACGAATTTGAAGGGGCCGGTGCCGGTCATGGTTTCGGTGATGGTGGGGCCGGAGTCCTTGGGGATGATGGCGGCGGTGAGGGAATTGAGGAACTCCAGGCTGGGCTGGGCCAGGGTGATGGCCACATGGCTGTCGTCCACGGCCGCGATGCTCTCCACAACAGAAAACGCCGAGACCAGAGGCGTTCCTTCGTTCTCCGATCCGGCGCAGCGTTCCAGGGAATAGACCACATCTTCGACAGTGACCGGTGTCCCATCGTGGAACGTGACGCCCTCCCGCAGGGTGAAGGTGTACGTGGTGCCGTCCTCGGAGAGCTCATAGCCACTGGCGACGGCCGGGATTACCGAGCCGTCGGGGCTGGCCTTCACCAGTCCCTCAAAGATGTTGAACAAGACCTCGCGGATGCCGGCTGTGGCCGCCATCTGAGGGTCGAGGTTGCTCAAATCCTGTGCGATACCTACCGTGACTGAGTTCCCGTTGGGTAACTCGCCCGATTGTGCAGCGGTCGGTTCGCTCCCGCTGTCGCTCACGACCGTGGAGGGCGTGGGCTCCGTGTCTCCTGTACACCCGTACAGTGAAACCGGCAGCATGGCGATGACGACCAGCAGCAAAAGGGCCCGTTTGACAAACTTGGGCATTTTGCTTCTTCCTTTCTACTGCATTTCTCGCAACTGTATTCAGTTGTCGTTTTGCAGGCCGCCGCACAAAGTGCGGCGACCGTGGATATTGTAGCACACTCTGGAAAAATTGCAAGAGGCAATTTTACCAACGCGTCCCCAGCCCCGCCGGGGGCTGGGGACGCGGGTTTGGTCAGCCGGCCTCCTTCTGCTCCGCGCAGTGCTGGGCGCAGCCCGCGCAGCCGTGACCGCAGCTCCACAGGCGCTCCGCCGTCTCGTCCCAGGCTTGGGCGTAGCCGTCGCACTTGGCGCACAGGTGCTCCGCCGTCTCCGGGGACTGGAGATCGGTGGATTTTGCCCCCGTTTTGGCCACCATTTCCCGCAGCTTTTCCGGGTTTTCCAGCATGGGGCAGGGCTTCAGGTGGTTGTCGTTGAAGGGCTGGCCGTCGTGATAGGCCATGAACATGGGGGAGCGCAGGCAGTCCAGCAGGGACTTCTCCCGGATGTTGCAGTCGGAGTAGTGGATGAACACGCAGGGGTCCACGTCCCCGTTGGCGTTGATGTGGAGGTAGCGGCGGCCCCCGGCGATGCAGCCGCCCACGTACTCCCCGTCGTTCTGGAAGTCCATGATGAACAGCGGCTTGGTGCGGCGGTAGGCCCGGACCTTGTTGTACATCTCCTCCCGCTGCTCCGGGGTGGGCAGCAGCTCGGTTGCGGCGTCGTTGCCCACCGGCATGTAATGGAAGTACCACGCGAATTTGGCCCCCCACTCAATGAGCTGGTCCACGAACTCCTCCGAGCTGATGGAGTCCAGGTTGGCGCTGGTGTAGCAGCAGGAGGTGCCGAAGGGCAGCTTGCGCGCCTTCAAAATCTCCATGGCCCGGCGGACCTTCCGGAACACGCCGTCCCCCCGGCGGCCGTCGGTGGCCTCCTCGAAGCCCTCCACGCTGATGGCCGGGACGAAGTTCTTCACCCGCAGCATCTGGTCGGCGAAGTCCTCATCGATGAGGGTGGCGTTGGTGAAGCACAAAAACTCGCAGTCGCTGTGCTTGTTGCACAGGGCGATGAGGTCGTCCTTGCGCACCATGGGCTCGCCGCCGGTGTAGATGTAGATGTACACGCCCAGCTTTTTGCCCTGGGTGATGATGCTGTCGATCTCGTCGAAGCTCAGATTCAGCTTGTTGCCGTACTCCGCCGCCCAGCAGCCGGTGCAGTGCAGATTGCAGGCGGAGGTGGGGTCCAGCAGGATGGCCCAGGGGATGTTGCAGCCGTAGCGCTCCCTGGCCTCCTCCTGGGTGGCCCAGCCGATGAGGTTGCCGTTGAGCATGAAATTCTCGAAGAAGGTCTTGCGCACCTCGTCGTCGATGTCCGTCCACATGGAGCGGATCAGGCGGTACCAGTTGTTGTCCGGGTTCTCAATCACCCTGCGGAAGGCGGCCCGCTGGGTGGGGAAGCTGTTGGGGCCGTTTCCCGCGAACCGGTCCACCCAGTCCATCAGCCGGGGGATATTGGCGTCGGGGTCCTTGTCCAGATATCCGTACATGGCCCGGAATCCGGCCCGTTTCACGCTGTTCATCATACTCATTGTTCACACGATCCTTTCTGTCTTTCTGGGGGCTGCCCCTTGAAGCGCATGGTAGCAGCCGGTCGTATCCGTTATGTTTCCATTGTGTTTGGGCCGCGTTAAAACAGCGCCGCCCCTGTTGGTCAGCGCCATCATACCTTCTTCCGGAACAATGTTCCATAGACAGAAAACCGGGCCCGTTCAAAACTCTGACAGGGCCCGGCCGGATGTAAAATATTGTCGAATTATGTTGTTTCCGCCTGCAATCACTTCTTATTCTTCTGAGCCAGATGCTCCATGGTATACTCCAGGCACCCCTCCACCAAAATGTCGAAGTCGTCCATCCTCTCAATGACGCTGGAGGGCATGCCCCGCTCCACCCAGCTGAGCACGATGCTGGCCAGCCCCTCGGTGAGCAGCTCCGTCATAAAGACGATCTGGTCCTCCGTCACGCTGAACTGCCGGGCCGCCAGCCGGACCCGGGCCCCCACCAGCGGCATGGCCCACTGACGCAGGTCGTGCTCCACATAGCTGCGCTCATAGGCCCGGTAGACATTGAGCACCAGGGTGCGGTGCTCCCGCAGCAAAGTCAGCGTCTGTTCCATGACCTCCCGCCATTTCTCCGGGCTGGGCACCCTAAACTGCTCCAGGAACTGCTGGATGCCGTAGTCCACCACGCCGTACAGGTCGGAGAAGTGGTAATAGAACGCCTGCCGGGAGATGTTGCACCGCTCCACCAGCTCGGTGACGGTGATGTCGTCCAGCCGTTTGGACTGGAGCAGCTGGCCCAGCGCGGTCATAATCTCGTTCTTGGTAGATTTTGGCACTTCCATCACTCTTTCTCCAAATCTTGAAACATTATACCGGTTTTTTTGCACTGACGCAAGGGGCCGTTCTTTTACACTTTTTTCGTTGTGTAAAGGAATATTTTTTTCCACCGGCGGCACACTGACAGGGGGTGATATTCGGTGTCGGAGAAAAAATCAAAGACCATCTGGTACGCGCTGGCGGGGGGCGCGGCCGGGGTGGTAAACGGCTTTTTCGGCGGGGGCGGCGGTCAGGTGCTGGTGCCTCTGCTGGCGGGTAAGTGCGGCCTGGACCAGCGGAAGGCCTTCGCCACCTCGGTGGCGGTAATCGCGCCGCTGTGCGCGCTGTCCGCGGGGATCTACTGGTTCCGGGGGCAGCTGGACCTGGCGCTGGCCCTGCCCTACCTGGCGGGCGGCCTGGTGGGCGGCCTGGTGGGGGGGAAGCTGTTCCAGAAAATATCCATGGTGTGGCTGCGCCGGGGCTTCGCGCTGCTGATCCTGTACGGCGGAGTGAGGGCATTCCTGTGAAAGACTGGCTCATTGCCGCCCTGGCCGGGGCGGTTACGGGGGTGCTGTCCGGCTTTGGGGTGGGGGGCGGTTCACTGCTGCTCATCTACATGACCAGCTTTGCCGGGGTGCCCCAGACCTTGGCCCAGGGGGTCAACCTGCTCTACTTCCTGCCCGCCGCCGCTGCCGCCCTGCCCGCTCACTTCAAAAACGGCTGCGTGGAAAAGCGGGCCCTGCTCCCCGCCATAGGGGCGGGACTGGCGTGCTCCGCCCTCACCGCCTGGGCGGCCACGGCGCTGGACGTGGAGCTGCTGCAAAAATGCTTCGGCGGCTTCCTGATCGTCATCGGTCTGCGGGAATTGTTCCGGAAAGGATAATTTTGCTTGCGTTTATGCCGTTCCTATGCTAAGATAATACTTCCCGGACGGGCCCCCGCGGCCTGCCCGGCACAACATGCTTAGGAGCGCGGAGACATGAACCCCATTTTATTTGTGATCCTTCTGACCGCCGCCACCGGCGTGGGCGGTCTGGCCCTGGGCGGCGGCCTGGCCGCCCTGTTCAAGCGGGAGTCCCCCCAGGCAACCAGCCTGCTGCTCAGCTTCACCGGGGGGCTGATGCTGTCCATCGTGGCCCTGGACATGGTGCCGGAGGCCATTGAGGCCTCCCCCTGGCTGCCCATGACGCCGGTGCTGCTGGTGCTGGGCTTTGGGGTGACGTGGCTGCTCAACTGCTGGATCGACAAGAGCGCCCACCACGAGGACGAGGCCAATCCTCACCACTGTGCCTGCGGCCATCACGACCTGCACACGGCGGGCATTGTGCTGGCGGCGGCGGTGGCCCTGCACAACGTGCCGGTGGGCATGGCGGTGGGGGCCGCGGTGGCGGTGCAGGGCATCTGCCTGGCCAGTGTGCTGGCGGCGGTGACCATCGGCCTGCACAACCTGCCGGAGGGCATGAGCATTGCCGTCCCCCTGCTCCACGACGGCTCCAAAACCGCCTCCGCCATCGCCGTGGCGGCGCTGAGCGGCGTGCCCACCGTACTGGGGGCGCTGCTGGGCTACCTGGTGGGCCGCCAGGCCGAGGCGGCCCTGGCCGCGGCTCTGAGCCTGGCGGGCGGCGCTATGCTGTACGTGGTGTTTTTCGAGCTGCTGCCCGAGGCGGCCCTCCAGTGGAAGTCCCGCTGGCCCGTCCTGTCCACGGTGCTGGGCTTTGCCCTGGGCGTGCTGCTGATCTTCGGCCACGGCCACCACTGACCCCATAGAAAACGACAGCCCCGCCGGCGGCGGGGCTGTCGTTTTTATTTCGTCCCGGTGGAGCCGAAGCCGCCCGAGCCCCGCTGGGTGCCGTCCAGCTCCTCCACCTGGGCAAATTCGGCGGTGAGGTAGGGGGTGACCACCAGCTGGGCGATGCGGTCGCCGCACTCCACCACGCGGTTCGCCCGGCTCTGGTTGTAGAGCGACACCATCAGCTCCCCCCGGTAGTCGGCGTCGATGACGCCCACCTTGTTGGCGGGGGCCAGCCCCTCCTTGGTGGCCAGCCCCGAGCGGGCGTACACCAGCCCCACATACCCTCTGGGTATGGCCAGGGCGATGCCGGTGTGGATCAGCACGGTCTGGCCCGGAGCGATGGTAATGGGGCCGTCGGTGAGGGCGTACAGGTCGGCCCCGGCGGCGTCCGGGGAGCCGTAGACAGGCAGCTTGGCCCGATGGTTCAGGAGCTTGACGGAGACGGGAGCGGTCATAACAAAACCTCCTAATCCAATTCTTAAATTCGGCAATGCTTTGGCAGCCGGGCATAAACGAGACAGGTCATGGCAAACGCGCGTCAGCGGTCTAAAGAAGGCCGTCCCAGGGGACGGGCGCATGGGCCTCCAGGCTGGCGGGGACGTTCAAAATCCGCTGGTTGGAGGAGCCCCGGAAGCGGAGGTTCAGGTCCTTTTCCGCCTCCACAAAGGGCCCGTCCACCAATACGTCGATGAGGGGCAGCATCTCGTCGGTGCACTCGCACCGGGCGCGGCTGGGCTGCCACAACTCCCCGTCCAGGGTGTAGCCGGAGTAGCACCAGATCTCCTTTTGCGGATGCGCTTCCTTCACCCGCCGCAGGAAGGGGAGCAGAGCCCGCTGGTTGTCCGGCTCGAAGGGCTCGCCGCCCAGCAGGGACAGGCCCTTGATGTGGGCGGGGGAGAGGGCCTGGAGGATCTTGTCCTCCTCCACTTGGGTGAAGGGCTGGCCGTAATTGAAATCCTGGGCCTCCTCGTTGAAGCACCCCGGACAATGGTGGGTGCACCCGGACACGAACAGGGACACCCGCACTCCGGGGCCGTTGGCCACGTCTGCCCATTTAATTGCGGCATAATTCATAATAAACTCCTTTGATGGGAAAAAGGGGCGGCCTGGACCGCCCCTTTTTGCTGGCTCACAGATGCAGAACGCGGGACGCGATCTCCTTGGTCTTGCCCTCGTTCCAGAAATTCTCTCCCAGATAGCCGCAGGTCCGCCGGGTGACGTTCATCTTGGCGTGGTCCTTGTTGTGGCAGCAGGGGCACTCCCACTCGTTGTCCTCGTTGACGATGATCTCGCCGTCGTAGCCGCACACCTGGCAGTAGTCGCTCTTGGTGTTGAACTCGGCGTACTGGATGTTGTCGTAGATGAAGCGCACCACGTCCTTCAGCGCCTCCAGGTTGTGGCGCATGTTGGGGATCTCCACGTAGGAGATGCAGCCGCCGGCGGAAATCTTCTGGAACTGGCTCTCGAAGGTGAACTTGGAGAAGGCGTCGATGTCCTCCCGCACGTCCACGTGGTAGCTGTTGGTGTAATAGCCCTTGTCCGTCACGTCGGGGATGGTGCCGAAGCGCTCCTTGTCGATGCGGGCGAAGCGGTAGCACAGGCTCTCTGCCGGAGTGCCGTACAGGGCGAAGCCGATGTTGGTCTCCTTCTTCCAGCGGTCGGTGGTCTCGCGCAGGTGGTTCATCAGCCGGAGGGCGAAGTCCTCCCCCTCCGGCTCGGTCTGGGAGCAGCCCTTCACCAGCTTGGTCACCTCATACAGCCCGATGTAGCCCAGGGAGATGGAGGAGTATCCGCCGTAGAGCAGGCTGTCGATGGTCTCCCCCTTGTCCAGCCGGGCGATGGCGCCGTACTGCCAGTGGATGGGGGACACGTCGGAGCGGATGCCCTTCAGGGCGTTGTGGCGGCACATCAGCGCCTCGAAGCACAGCTCCAGCCGCTCCTCCAGCAGGGACCAGAACTTGTCCTCGTCCTGGCCGGAAAGGATGCCGATCTGGGGCAGGTTGATGGACACCACGCCCTGGTTGAACCGGCCCTCGAACTTATAATTCCCGTTCTCGTCCTTCCAGGGGGCCAGGAAGGACCGGCAGCCCATGGGCGAGAACACGTTGCCCTCGTAGTGCTCCCGCATCTTCTTGGCGGAGATGTAGTCGGGGTACATCCGCTTGGCGGAGCACTGGACGGCAAGCTCCGTGAGGTAATCATACCTGCCGCCGGTCAGGTTGTTGCACTCGTCCAGCACGTACACCAGCTTGGGGAAGGCGGGGGTGATGTACACGCCCTTCTCGTTCTTGATGCCCTCCAGACGCTGGGTGAGGATCTCTTTGATGATGGCGGCGTTTTCCTCCATGTAGGGGTCGCCATCCCGGAGGACCAGGAACAGGGTGACGAAGGGGGACTGGCCGTTGGTGGTCATCAGGGTGTTGATCTGGTACTGGATGGTCTGCACGCCGCTCTTCAGCTCGTCCCTGGTGCGGGCCCGGGCCAGCTTTTCCACTGTGGTGTCGTCCAGCTCCGGGGCGGTCTCCCGGGTCTTGCGCATATACTTTTCGTAGGTGAGGCGCAGGTATTTGCCCAGGTGGCTGACCTCCACGGACTGCCCGCCGTACTGGTTGGAGGCCACGCAGGAGATGATCTGGGTGACCACGGTGCAGGCCACCTGGAAGCTCTTGGGGGACTCGATGAGCTTGCCGTTGATCATGGTGCCGTTGTCCAGCATGTCGCCGATGTTCACCAGGCAGCAGTTGAAGATGTGCTGGACGAAGTAGTCCGCGTCGTGGAAGTGGAACACGCCCTCGTCGTGGGCCTTGGAGATGTGCTCGGGGAGGAGGATGCGCCGGGTCAGGTCCCGGCTCACCTCGCCGGCGATGTAGTCCCGCTGGGTGGAGGCGATGGCGGTGTTCTTGTTGGCGTTTTCCTCCGCCAGCTCCTTGTTGTCGTTGCGGATCAGGGAGAGGATAGATTCGTCGGTGGTGTTGGCCTTGCGCACCAGGGCACGGGTGTAGCGGTAGATGATATAGGCCTTGGCCAGCTCGTATTTCCCGGCGGCCATCAGCTTGGTCTCCACCATATCCTGGATATCCTCCACCAGCAGGCGCTTGCGGCCCTTTGTGGCGGCCACGGTGTCGGCAATGGCGTCGATGGACCCATCATCAAGGCGATAGGGCTCGTCCACCGCCAGATTAGCCTTCTGGATGGCAGCTACAATCTTTGCGCGGTCGAACTCGACGATGGAATCGTCTCTCTTGATGACTTTCATTGCGGACACTCCTAAATCGTAATATTTTGTGTGCGCCAATGGTCCAACATACAATATATTGTATCTGAGGAAAATTGAGGGCGCTTCATCATCATACTATATCTTGTGGTCTATGTCAACAGCAAGATGGAAATCCACCAAATCTGGATTTTTGATCCGGGGTGTTTTATGGGACAGGACAGGCCGGGCGGGTGTCCGCAAACCGGCCTGGGGCATAGACTGGAGTGCACCCAGGCGGGCGCTGTACCCACCCTCCCGCGCCTGACCCCGGCCCCGGCGGGAGCGGCGGACCTTCCTGGGCCAGGGCCGGTGAAAGGAGCGTACTCATGAGTCAATTCTATCTGAACGGACCCTCCATGGGCAAGCCCGTGTCCGCGGAGGAGTTCGCCGGGGCAGCCGGAAGGCTGCCGGACCGGCCGTTCGCCCAAGAGACGAGCGACGGTTCCACGGGCTGTGGCTGCGGCGGCGCCTCTATGCCTCCCGCGGGCTGCAGCTGCGGCTGCGGCGGGACCAGCCCCGACTGCCCGCCGGACGACTGCGGTCAGGGGCAGGATTGCTGCTGCCGGCAGATGATCTGCTGCTGCCGTCCGGCGCACTGTCCGACCCCCAGGCCCCCCCAGGTGGAGGAGGGCTGCTGCTGCAAGCAGAGCTTCCGGGCGGCGCTGTCCCTGCTGTGTGACCGACAGATCTCCGGCCTGCTGGATTTTGACGCGGCGGCCTTCATCACCAACACCTACACCGCCGGGACGAACCTGAAGAGCGGCGGCAAACCCGCTTCCAATGATGCCGCCTGGAACAACGCCGGTGCCGCCGCCCAGGCGGAGGCAGGCAGCGCCGGCGGCGATACCGGCGGCAGCACCAGCGCTGTCGGGACCGCGGGCAAGCCCAATATGCCGCCTCCCCCTCCCTGCAGCCCCAGCGGGGCGTCCGACAACCTAGGCGCTCTGTCCGGCAGCTTCAAGCGGTTTGCGCCGTGCAGCTGCGACCTGCTGGACATCGACGCCGAGCTCTACACTGCCTGCGGCAAGCGCTGTGCCTTTACCGCCAGCCAGGTGTCCCTGTGTGAGCTGGACGCGGTGGTCATCCAGGCTGCGGCGGCCTGCCCCGAGGGTGAGCTCAAGGGCTCTGAGGTGACGGCGCGGAACTTCCGCTGCCTGCGCCAGCGGTTGGCTCAGCGGCTGAACCCCTGCGGCGACCCCTGCGGGCAGGACTGGTGTTCCTGCGCCTGCGACGGCCGGGACTGCTGCTGCGCGGCGGGGCTGCTGTCCACCCTGGCCCAGAACAACCTGAGCCGCCGGGTATCCCTGGCGGCGGGGCTGCTGCTGCTCCAGAACGTGACCCTGCTGGGCACCGTGGGCAATGTGCTGGTGCTGGCCAACGACAACAAGAACCGCCTGTACTTCGTATGCGTCAACAGCATACAGTTTATCGGGTAAACACATTCGCGCCCCCTCTGCAGCCGCGGAGGGGGCGCGGTTTCTCATCAGGGGTGTGCCAATGTCCAATACCCGTCGTAAGGGTATCCTGTTTTCCCGATCAGGAGGTGTTCCGATTGGGTGAAGCCCAGCCGCTGTACCGCACGGATGCGTTCAATGGCGTAGATAGGCGCTTTTGTGATGATGATGCCGCAGTCCAGCGCCTCAAAGACCGTCGGGATGATAAGCGCGGCGATTTCGGCCAGGTTATCCTCCGTTTCGCAGCTGCTTTTCACGTCCAGGCGCAGAATTCCCGCGCCGTTGAACACGTCGTCGGAGACGCGCCGGCACACCTCTGCCGTTCCGATAACCTTCGACGCGGTGCGGTCCACAATGGACCACCGAACAAACCAGCCGTTTTGATACGCCTGCTTCCAAAATCGGAGCGCGTCCCCCATCCGCTCCGGGGTGTCGTAATAAAAATTGTCCCCGTCGCAGTTGTCGCTGTTAAAAAAGGGCAGGGCATACTTGTCGCTGTACACCTCCAGCAGGTCAGCGCAGTCCTCTTCCTCCACAAAGCGCAGCAAAAAGCGGTGGTTTTCCAATGTCGGGCAATGCTGATAAATGTCCATATGCAATCCTCCTGTCTTCCGTATGCCATGCTATTATATCAGATGGACGGCTGGAATGCAAGAATTTTTTGAACTAATGTTTGACAATTGAGAACAGAAGATGTATACTATCCGCAAAGGGGGTCGCGCCATGGAACGGGTCATCTATCACTGTGACTGCAACAGCTTCTACTGCTCGGTGGAGCTGCTGTCCCACCCCGAGCTGCGCACGGTGCCCACGGCGGTGTGCGGCGACCCCAAGAGCCGCCACGGCATTATCCTGGCTAAAAACGAGCCTGCCAAGAAGTTCGGCGTGCGCACGGCGGAAACCATCTGGCAGGCCAGGCAGAAGTGCCCCGAGCTGGTGCTCCTCCCCCCCACCCGGAGGCTGTACGCAGAGTATTCCAAAAAGGTGAACGCCATCTACGACCGCTTTACCGACCTGATCGAGCCCTTCGGCATCGATGAGAGCTGGCTGGATGTGACCGGCACCCTCCACCTGTTCGGCGGCGACCCGAAGGCGCTGGCCGACCGCATCCGGAACACCGTCCGGGAGGAGCTGGGGCTGACCATCTCGGTGGGGGTGTCCTTTAATAAGGTGTTTGCCAAGCTGGGCAGCGACTACAAGAAGCCGGATGCCACCACCGTCATCTCCAGGGAGAACTTTAAGGAGATCGTGTGGCCCCTGCCCGTCACCGATCTTTTATTCGTAGGCAGGGCGGCGGCCAAGGTGCTGGCCCAGTACGGCGTGACCACCATCGGGGCGCTGGCCGCCTTTGACCGGAACGCCCTTACCGAGCTGCTGGGCAAGCAGGGCAGCCAGCTGTGGGAGTACGCCAACGGCCTGGAGCACAGCCCTGTGGCCCCGGCGGGGACGTACACGCCCCCCAAATCGGTGGGCAACGGGGAGACCTTCTCCCACAACCTGACCCGCAGGGACGAGGTGCGCCGGGGGGTGGCCATGCTGGCCGACCAGGTGGCGGTGCGGCTGAGAAAGCACGGTATGAAGGCGGCGACGCTCCAGGTCGCCATCCGGGACCCGGGCTTTAAGGACATCTGCCGCCAGCGGCCCCTGGACGCCCCCACCAGCACCGCCCGGGAGCTGTTCCAGGCGGCCATGGACATCATCGCCCGCAGCTGGAAGCCGGGGGCGCCCATCCGGGCCATCACCCTCACCGCCAGCGGCCTGGTCCCCGAGGGCGAGGCTGTGGAGCAGCTGGACCTGTTCCAGGCCGCCGCGCCCCGGCAGCGGGACCGGGTGGAAAAGCTGGAGCGGGCCATGGACGCCATCCGCTCCAAATACGGCAGCGGGGCGGTGACCGTGGCGGCCCTGGCCCCGGAGCGGGAGCCGGAAGAAGACGGGGACGTGCCCTTCTGAGCGCGGGAAGGCCCTCGGGCGGAAGCGGAGGGGTTTTTGGCGCTCCTGGGGCGGCGGGAACGCCTTTTTCTCCCTCTTTTCCCGCCAGACACTTGCAATCCCCGCCGATTTCCATTATAATATGAAAATTGAAAATTTGTCACCCAAGGGAGTGTTTTCATTGAAATACGATTTCGCCGCCATTGAGCCCAAGTGGCAGAAGCGCTGGGAAGAGGCCAAGGTATACGCCGCGGCCGACCACAGCGACAAGCCCAAGTTCTACGGCCTCATCGAGTTCCCCTACCCCTCCGGTCAGGGGCTCCACGTGGGCCACCCCCGGCCCTACACCGCCATGGACATCGTCACCCGCAAAAAGCGGATGGACGGCTTCAACGTGCTGTTCCCCATCGGCTTCGACGCCTTCGGCCTGCCCACGGAGAACTACGCCATCAAGAACCACATCCACCCCGCAACGGTTACCAGGGACAACATCCAGAACTTTACCAGCCAGCTGAAAATGCTGGGCTTCGGCTTCGACTGGGACAGGACAGTCGATACGACTGATCCAAGCTATTACAAATGGACCCAGTGGATCTTCCTCCAGCTCTACAAGAAGGGCCTGGCCTACAAGGCCACCATGCCGGTGAACTGGTGCACCTCCTGCAAGTGCGTGCTGGCCAACGAGGAGGTGGTGGAGGGCGTGTGCGAGCGCTGCGGCGCCCCCGTCATCCGTAAGGAGAAGTCCCAGTGGATGCTGAAGATCACCGAGTACGCCCAGCGGCTCATCGACGATTTGGACGACGTGGACTTCATCGAGCGGGTGAAAATCCAGCAGCGCAACTGGATCGGCCGGTCCACCGGTGCGGAGGTCACCTTCAAGTCCACCGCCGGAGACGACATCACCGTGTTCACCACCCGGCCGGACACCCTTTTTGGCGCCACCTATATGGTGCTGTCCCCGGAGCACGGGCTGGTGAAAGACTGGCTGGATGCGGGAAAGCTGAACAACGCGGATGAGGTAACGGCGTACCAGAAGGCCGCCGCATCCAAGTCCGACCTGGAGCGCACCGAGCTGAACAAGGAGAAGACCGGCGTGAAGCTGGACGGCGTGCGGGGGGTCAACCCCGTCAACGGTCGAGAGATCCCCATCTTCATCTCCGATTACGTGCTGTCCACCTACGGCACCGGCGCGATTATGGCAGTCCCGGCCCACGACGACCGGGACTGGGAGTTTGCCAAAAAATTTGGCTGTGAGATTATCGAGGTGGTGTCCGGCGGCGAAGATGTGCAGAACGCCGCCTTTACCGCCAAGGACGACACCGGCATCATGGTCAACTCCGATTTCCTCAACGGCCTCACCGTCAAGGACGCCATCCCCGTTGTCACCCGCTGGCTGGAGGAGAAGGGCATCGGCGAGGCCAAGGTGAACTACAAGCTGCGGGACTGGGTGTTCTCCCGCCAGCGCTACTGGGGCGAGCCCATCCCCATGGTGAACTGTGAAAAGTGCGGCTGGGTGCCCCTGCCCGAGGACCAGCTTCCTCTGCTGCTCCCCGAGGTGGAGAGCTACGAGCCCACCGACGACGGCGAGTCCCCCCTGTCCAAGATCACCGACTGGGTCAACACCACCTGCCCCTGCTGCGGCGGCCCCGCCAAGCGGGAGACGGACACCATGCCCCAGTGGGCCGGGTCCTCCTGGTACTTCCTGCGGTATATGGACCCCCACAACGACAAGGCGCTGGCCTCCAAGGAGGCGCTGGAGTACTGGTCCCCGGTGGACTGGTACAACGGCGGCATGGAGCACACCACCCTCCACCTGCTCTACTCCCGGTTCTGGCACAAGTTCCTGTACGACATCGGGGTGGTGCCCACCAAGGAGCCCTATCAGAAGCGCACCAGCCACGGCATGATTCTGGGCGAGGGCGGCGAGAAGATGTCCAAGTCCCGGGGCAACGTGGTCAACCCCAACGACATCGTGGCCGCCTACGGCGCGGACACCCTGCGGCTGTACACCATGTTCATCGGCGACTTTGAGCAGGCCGCGGTGTGGTCGGACAACGCCGTCAAGGGCTGCAAGCGCTTTTTGGACAAGGTGTGGAACCTGGCGGAGAGCTGCTCGGACAGCCTGTCGTACACCCGCGAGAACGAGGCGGGCATCCACAAGTGCATCAAAAAGGTGGCCGACGACATCGAGGCCATGAAGTTCAACACCGCCATTGCCGCCATGATGACCCTGGTGGGCGACTTCCAGAAGAACGGCTGCTCCAGGGGCGACATGCGCACGCTGATCACCCTGCTGTCCCCCTTCGCCCCCCACGTGGCGGAGGAGCTGTGGGAGATGCTGGGCGGCGAGGGCTTCGTGTGCCAGCAGAGCTGGCCGGAGTACGACGAGAGCAAGACCGTGGCCGACACGGTGCAGATGGCGGTGCAGGTGAACGGCAAGGTGCGGGCCAATATCGTGGTCCCGGCGGACGCGGACAACGACGCCATTGTGTCCGCCGCCCAGGCCGACCCCAAGGTGCAGAAGTTCACGGCCGGCATGGCCCTGGTCAAGACCATTGTGGTGCCCGGCCGTCTGGTCAACCTCATTGTGAAGCCGCAGTAACCAGACATAGAAAGGAGCCTCCCGGCCTGGGAGGCTCCTTTTTTGCGCCTGTTACAGTTCAATTATGCGTCAAAGGGCGGCGTGTCCCGGTCCTGGGGCACCGCGTCCCCCTCGAAGGGCAGCTCCTCCGGCACCACGGGCGCCATGTCCTGCTTGTACTGCATCTCCGCCCACTGCTCCTTGGTGATGAGCAGCTGCCGGGGCTTGGAGCCCTCGAAGGGTCCCACGACCCCCTTCTCCTCCATCTGGTCCACCAGCCGGGCGGCCCGGCCGTAGCCCAGCTTCAACCGGCGCTGGAGCATGGACACGGAGGCCTGCCCCACCTCCAGGACCACGTCGATGGCGGCGGGCAGCAGCTCGTCGTAGTCGTTTCCGCCCCCGCCAACCGGGTCGGACCCGCCCACGCCCTTGGCGGCCTTTTCCTTGTCCTCGGCGTTTTTCTCAATCTCGTGCATGACGGACTCGTCGTACTGGGCGGAGGCGCCCTCCTTGATGAAGTCCACCACGTTGGCCCGCTCCTCGTCCGTGATGAAGCAGCCCTGGACCCGCAGCTTGTCCTGCCCCAAGGGGGCGTACAGCATGTCGCCCTGGCCCACCAGCTTTTCCGCGCCGGTGGTGTCCAGGATGATGCGGGACTCCAAACTGGAGGCCACCGCTAGGGCAATGCGGCTGGGGATGTTGGCCTTCATCAGGCCGGTGATCACGTCGGCCCGGGGGCTCTGGGTGGCAATAATCAGGTGCATGCCCGCCGCGCGGCCCATCTGGGCCACCCGGCAGATGGATTCCTCCACCTCCTTGGCCGCCACCAGCATCAGGTCGGCCAGCTCGTCGATGACGATGATGATCTGGGGCATGGTGTCCAGATCCTCCTGCCGCTTGGCCCGTTCGTTGTAGGTGGCCAGGTCCCTGGCCCCGATCTCGGAGAACTTCTGATACCGCTTCATCATCTCGCTCACCGCCCACTGCAGGGCCCCGGCGGCCTTTTTCGGGTCGGTGACCACGGGTATGAGCAGGTGGGGGATGCCGTTGTAGATGCTCAGCTCCACCATCTTGGGGTCCACCATGATGAGCCGGACCTCCTCCGGCGTGGCCTTGTACAGCAGGGAGATGATGAGGGAGTTGGTGCACACCGACTTGCCCGACCCGGTGGTGCCCGCGATGAGCATGTGGGGCAGCTTGGCGATATTGCCCACGATGGGCCTGCCGCTGATGTCCTTGCCCACGGCGAAGGCCACCTTGGAGGGGCTGTCGGTAAAGGCCTTGGAGGCCAGGATATCCCGGACGCACACCATGCTCTTATACCGGTTGGGCACCTCGATGCCCACGGTGGAGATCTTGTTGGGGATGGGGGCCACCCGCACGGCGGACGCGCCCAAGGCCAGGGCGATGTCGCCGGACAGGTTGGTTAGCTTGTTCAGCTTCACTCCCTGGTCCAGCTCCAGCTCATACCGGGTGATGGAGGGCCCCCGGATCACGTTGACGATGCGGGCGCTGACCCCGAAGGACTGCAGCGCGTCCTGAAGGCGCTGCTGGTTGGCCTGGAGCTCGCCGTCCGCCGCGGCGGGATCGCCGCCCCCGCCCTGGTCCAGCAGGGACACGGGGGGGTAGCGGTAGGCCGGGGTGTCCTGCTCCATGCCCGCCTGGATTTCCCGGGCCAGCTCCTGCTGGACCTGGGCCCGCTCCTCCTCCTTGGACAGCTTGGGGGCGGCCTTGGGCACCTCCGGCTCCCGGATCACCGGGGGGGGCACCGGGTCCTCCCGGACGATGGGGGGCGGGACGGGGGCCTCCTCAACCGCGGGGGCGGGGGCGGGTTCCGCCTGGAGGGGCACCGGGGCCGGGGGCGGCAGCAGGTCGTCCACCGACGCGGGTGGCGGGGCCGCAGGGCCCGGCTTGGGGGTGCGGGGGGGCTCCTTCATGGGGCGCAGCTCGGGCACGTCCTCATACTCCGGCGGCTCCTCCTCCAGGATGGGCTGGGGCTTGTCCTTCTGCCCAGGGGCGGCCACCCCCGCCACCTTGTCAAAAAAGGACTTCTTGCGCACGGTGGTCACAGGGGTGGTGGGCTTTTTGGCCAGCAGGGGGCCGTCGTCCACCGGGATGTCGATGGCGGCCTTCCGCTGCCGAGGGGCGGGGACCGGCTCCGGCTCCTTTCTGGCGGGCTTGCGGGCGGGCTGCTGGGGGTAGTCGTCAGGGTCGTATTCCGGGCGGGTATCCCGGCGCTCCCGGAGGTAGTCCAGAATGTCCGTGGGGGTCAGCCGCAGGGCGCACAGCGCCGCCGCCGCGCTGAGCAGCAGCAGGATGATCACCGCTCCCACCGTGGTAAAGGCGAAGCGGAAGGCCGTGGCGATCAAACCGCTGACCACGCCGCCGGAGGCCATGGCCCTGCCGTCCAGCCACAGCTGGCCCACCAGGGCCAGGCCCTGCTCGTATTCGGTTTTGCACAGCAGCAGGTGGAGCAGCGCCCCGGCCAGCACGGGGAGAAGCAGCGTCCCCGCCGTGCGCAGGCGGACGGGGCGGCCCCGATGGAAGAGCAGCACCACCGCCGCTGCCAGCAGCATGGGCGGGGCGATGTAGAAGCCGTAGCCCACCAGCCCCTTCAACAGGTCGCAGAACAGGGCGATGAACGCCCCCTCCTCCGTTTTGAAATAGCCGATAGCGCCGAACAGGGCCAGCAGCAGGCACACCCATCCGCCGACCTCCCGGCGGTAGGGCTTTTTCTGGGGGGCGGATCTGCGGGAGGAGCGGCTTTTGGAGGCGGAGGACGTCCGGGAGGACCCGGACGCGGCCCGTTTGCCGCCTGTTTTGGAGCTGGAGGACGAGCGGCTTGCGGAGCCGCCGGAATTGCTGTTTCTCTTTTGTGTGGAAGCCATTTCAGGAATCCTCCTGTTTCAGGATGCGGCAGGGGTGAGCATCGGGAGCACAAAGCAGGCGATGATAGATACCGCGCCCACGATCCAGCAATAGTAGGCGAAGCTGCCGAATTTGCCCTTGCTGGCCAGCAGCTTTACCAGGGAAATGGAGAAGTAGCCCACCACCCCGGCGATGACCATGCCGGTTAGGTACATGGGCAGCAGCTCGGCGTCAAAATCGCCGGCCTTTGCCACCTTGACCACCTTGAGCAGCGTGGCCCCCAGCACGGCGGGCAGGGACAGCAGGAAGGAGAACCGCACGGCGAAGTTCCGCTCGAAGCCCAGGGCCATGCCGGCGGAGATGGTGGTGCCGGAGCGGGACAGGCCGGGGATGGTGGCCAAGCCCTGGGCCAGCCCAACCAGCAGCACGTCCTGCACCGTGGCGGTGCGGCCGTTTTTCCGCCCGCCGCCGTACCGGTCGGACAGGAACAGGATGCAGCCCGTCACCAGCAGCATGACGGACACGAACAACGGGCTGGCCCCCAGCCCCTCCACAAAGTCGTCCAGGGGCAGCACCAGGAACAGGGGCAGGGTGCCCAGGATCAGCAGCAGGATCATCCGCCGGGCCTCCGGCGGATTGCCCCGCTCCCTCCGCCCGGAGGCCAAATCGCCGATCCAGCGGAAGAACTCCAGGACCATGTCCGCGATGTCCTGCCGGTACACCACGCACACCGCCACCAGCGTGGCAAAGTGGAGCAGGATGTTGTACAAAGCGTCCGGCTCCTCCATGCGGAAGAAATATTGCAGCAGCGACAGGTGCCCCGAGCTGGAGATGGGCAGGAACTCCGCCACCCCCTGAACGACGCCTAACACCGCAGCCATCCAGAATTTCAATGCGCTCACCTCATTTATCATGGCTGCCCGCCGCGGGGACGGGCAATACAAAGTCAATTTATTATATTAGCACACCCAGCCCGGAAATTCCAGTCAAAATCGAAAATTTGTTCTTTTAGAAGAAAAATTTTAATTTCCTCTTGACAACACGCCCCAATCCTGTTATAATCCCTCTTGTCCGTTGCGAGTGTAGCTCATCTGGTAGAGCGCCACCTTGCCAAGGTGGAGGTAGCGAGTTCGAGCCTCGTCACTCGCTCCACATGCAAAAGCCCCTGCCGGGTTCCGGCGGGGGCTTTTTGTCTGCAAACACGTTTCGTTTGTGTATGTCACCACCTGCGCCTGAACGGCTGGTGGTTTCCTCCGGGGTGTTTATCCGCTCCTTTGCTTGCTTTTGGGCAGTGAGCAAGTCCCTCACCGTGTCAGCTCCAACGCCATCCGAAACCCCGCACGGAAGCAGGCACACTCCCGCAATTCGCCAATCGCCGCCTGTTCAGTCACCAAATCATCCACACACTGGGCTGTGCTTTTATCTACAGCGGCATTAAGCTGTTTCAATTCATGTTCAATCATACGTGTTCGGCTGAAATATTCACCATCCTCGTTCAAAATGTCCTCAACAAGAACTTTTTTTGCACAAGTATAGAAAGCGTCCATCAAATCAGTCATAAAAATCTCTCCTTTCAAAAAATAAATATGTTTATAATACGCATGGCTCATGCATATTATACTACGCACAAACTATGCATGTCAAGAGGAGAACATAAAAATATGAAACTTGCTGAACGGCTAAAAGAACTGCGCCAAAAAAAAGGTGTCACCCAAACTCAAGTTGCAGACTATTTGGGATTAAAATTGCGGGCATATCAGTATTATGAAAGCGGCGAACATCGCCCGGAATACGAAAAACTGATGGCGTTGGCGGACTTTTTTGAAGTGACCACCGACTACCTTTTGGGCCGTTCCGACCGGACAGATTGAACCCGCGGTGCTTTGAAGACACTATTTTGGCAAAATCACCATTGCGCCCGGGCCGCGGCACTGTTATAATATCATTACTTTACATCGGAAAAGGAGCGCTCCTTATGCTGGATATCAAAATCACCCGCGCCGCGCAGCTCAAGCCCCAGCCCGATCCCGACACCCTGGTGTTCGGCAGGACCTTCACCGACCACATGTTCCTGATGGACTACGACGCCGGCCAGGGCTGGCACGACCCGCGGGTGGTGCCCTACGGGCCCCTGCCCTTCGAGCTGTCCTGCATGGTGTTCCACTACGCCCAGGAGATCTTCGAGGGCATGAAGGCCTACCGTACCCCCGACGGCAGGGTGCAGCTCTTCCGCCCCTATGAGAACGCCAAGCGGATGAACTCCTCCTGCCGCCGCATGTGCATCCCCGAGATCCCCGAGGAGGACTTTGTCCAGGCCGTCAAGGCCGTGGTGGGGGCGGATCAGGCCTGGGTCCCCGGCAAAATAGGCACCTCCCTGTATATCCGCCCCTTCATCATCGCCACCGACAACAGCCTGGGCGTGCACGCCTCCCACAGCTACCTGTTCGCCGTCATCTGCTGCCCCGTGGGGGCCTATTACCCCGAGGGCCTCAACCCTGTGAAGATTTACGTGGAGGACGAGGATGTGCGCGCCGTCAAGGGCGGCACTGGCTTCACCAAGTGCGGCGGCAATTACGCCGCCTCCATCCGCGCCGGGGAGCGGGCGGAGGGGCAGGGCTTCTCCCAGGTGCTGTGGCTGGACGGCGTCCACCGCAGGTATATTGAAGAGGTCGGCTCCATGAACGTGATGTTCAAGATCGGCGGCGCCGTCATCACCCCGGAGCTCACCGGCTCCGTCCTGCCCGGCATCACCCGCAAGAGCTGCCTGGAGCTGATCCGCGGCTGGGGCATCCCAGTGGAGGAGCGGCTCATCTCGGCCCAGGAGCTGTTCGACGCCGCCCAGGCGGGCGCTTTGGAGGAGGCCTGGGGCACCGGCACGGCGGCGGTGGTGTCCCCCATCGGCCTGCTGGCCTGGGAGGACCGCAGGGAGACCGTCAGCGGCGGGAACATCGGCCCCCTGACCCAGAAGCTGTACGACACCCTCACCGGCATCCAGTGGGGCACCCTGGAGGACACCCACGGCTGGACCGTACCCGTGGAGTGAGCGGCCCGCTCCAAGCCAAGATTTTGACAACAATCTGTTATAAATACGCTGTATTTTACAAAAGGGACCCTGACAATTTGGATTGTCAGGGTCCCTTTCCCATGCCCCTGTGTGGAATATTCTTTATAACTCATCCATAAATTCAAATCGGCTTATTCCCACCGGCACTCTTTCAGACCGTCCGGGGTCAGCTCCAGCACGCGGGTACACACCTGCTCCAAATACGTTCTGTCATGGGACACGCTGATGATAACTCCGGGGAAATCCTCCAGCACCCGCCGGATCACCGGCGCGGACAGGGGCGAAAAGTTCCGGGTGGGCTCGTCCAGCACCAGCACATTGGCCCCGTTCAGCACCATGGATAAAAACAGCAGCTTCGCCCGCTGGCCCCCGGACAGCCCCGCTGCCGGGTGCTCCATCTCCTCCGCCTTGTACTTCATGTTTCCCAGTAAAGTGCGGGCCCTTGTCACGTCTTCCTTTCTGCCGCTTGGGGCCAGCACCTCCACCGGCGTTTTGTCCCCCAGCAGCAGGTCGCCGTAGTCCTGGGGCATATACGCCGCCCGCAGGTCCCGCCGGGGCAGAAGTTCCTCCGCCGCAAGCTTCAGGAGCGTGGACTTCCCCGCCCCGTTGGGGCCCGCGATGCCGATCTTCTCCCCGCCGTCCACCCACAGGCGCACGTCCCGGGCCAGCATCCGGTCCCCGGCCCTCAGCTGGGGCAGGTCCAGCCGCAGGGCCGTCTTGCCCGCGGGAAAGGCGGACCGCCCCGCGTCAAAGGCAGTCAAGATGGCCTCCTCCCACTCGGGCAGGGCGGTCATGTCCTCCTTTTCCCGCTCGAAGCGGCGGCCCATGGACAGCACCGTGTGCATCTTCTTTTTCAGCAGCCGCCCGGCGGACGGGTTGGGGATGCCGGCGGAATTATAGCGGGGGACTGTGGCCTGGGCGTGCTCCACTTTGTCCCGTATCTGGCGGAACTTCTCCATTTTCGCGTCGTACTCCGCCCGCTCCTTCCGGGCCACCTGCTCCTGGTGGGCAAAGCCCGCCTGCCGCCGCTCCACGTACTCCCGGTAGCCTGTCCGGACCACCGCGCACCGGGACACCGTCCGCCGCCGCAGCCGCTCCAGGTGGATGACCACGTTGGCGGTGCGCTCCAAAAGCGTCTCGTCATGGGAGATGTATAGCACCGGCACTTTACACCCCAATAGAAACTCCTCCAGCCACTCTACGGTCTGTAAGTCCAGGTCGTTGGAGGGCTCGTCCAGCAGCAGCACGTCGGGGCCGTCCAGCAGCAGCAGGGCCAGCCGCAGCTTCACCCGCTCCCCGCCGGACAGGGTGGACAGGGGCCGCCCGTCCCAGAACAGCTCCGCCCCCAGCCCCACCTGGCGGGCTGCCCGGTCCAGCGCCTTGGGGTCCGCGCCGTCAAAGGCCGGGGCGCGCTGGCAGAACTCCCACACCGGCAGGGCAAGCTCCTCCTGCGTCAGCTCCTGGGCCAGCCAGCCCTTGCGCAGGCCCCGGTCCACGATCTCCCCCGTCCACTCCGCGTAGGGCTCGGCCAGGGCCGGGTCGTACAGCAGCTTGAGGACGGTGGATTTGCCGTTGCCCTCCTCGCCGATGAGGGCCGCCCGGTCGCCGGGGGCCAGCGTGAAGGACAGCCCCTCCACCAGGGTGGTCAGGTCTTTTTTATGGGTGACAGTGAGATTTTTCACCTGTAACATACGCATCCGCTCCTTTCAACATGAAAAAACCGTCTTTCATGACAGAAAGACGGTTTACATGACGAAAAGGCAGGGGCACAGAATGCCCCCGGTCAGCAAGCCGCCCTTCGCGCCATGAAAGCCCAGGCCCATGTGACATGGACCTCAACTCATTGTTCACAGCTTGAAGTTCGACTTACTTGCGCATTCTTTCACCCTTTTCTATGAAGTTGAACCCAGTATAGCAGGTTTTCCCGCCGCTGTCAACAGGGCGGCGCGGGAAAGGCGGGCTCAGGGCCACGGGCCCCGCCCCGCCATCCCCCGCGCTTCACGGGCCCGCCGTCCGGCCCTTTGCCGCCCGGATCAGGGTCCCGAGCAGGGCGTCCGCGCGGTTGATGCCCTCCCGGGTGAAATACGGCTCAAACTTAAATACCTCCAGCGTCCAGCTCTCCAGGTCGATCAATACCGCCGCCTGGGGATATCTGCCGTCCGGGGCGGCGGCAAACAGGTAAACTGTAGAGCAGGTTACATACCAGTCACCTTCCCCGCCAAAATATGCCTCCACGCCCTGACGCAGGGTCACGCCCTCCCCAATGTCATAGGCGTGCGCCGCCTGGAGCACCCGCTCGTCCCGCCTGGCACAGGCGCGTTCCGAAACCGTCCCGGCCGCCCAGAGCAGGACAAATCCCAACAGGACCGCCAGGATCAAAATGTCCCCGCCGCCAATCAGAACGTCCCCCATCCGGATCAGGATATCTCCTGATACCATTCCAACCTCCTTTTTTCTATCCCGTCTTCCGCCACAGCCGCCGCAGGGGGGCCTGAGCCCCCCTGGGCAGGGCCTCGGCCGCCGGGTTCCGGCCGCGCCCCCAAGGACCGGGGGAAAACAAAAACGCCGTGCAGGGTTCCCCCTACACAGCGCTTAAGAAGCCATAAGCTCCCCATTGCACACAACCACAAGGACATTATTTTGCAAACGGCCAAAACGCCCCTTGCGAAAAGAGACGGTTTGTCGTATAATGAGCCTGCGGTGCGGCCGAATGGCCGTTGTGTAGGTGTTGTAGCCACCTGCGCAGGCCCTCGGGTGGTGACACACCCGGGGGCTGCCGCATTTTTGTTGTTCCATGTCGATTATAACAGAACCCGCAGGAGATTGCAAGCAGAGATTGCGCGAAAGGCCCGGACGGCGGCCGATCGCGCCGGCGGAATATGACGATGGGGCCGCCCGCGCCGCCGCTTGGGAAGAAAAGATGCCTTTGACAAAAAAGGCCCGCATACCATCCCGGAAACCGGTGATTATGAAAAGCGCAGATAAAAGCTGTTGACAGGTCAACTTTCCAGACTCTATAATAGGTGTAAGCTCCCCTGTTGAGGAGACATTGGCTCCGGAAACAATCATTTTGAGGTGAAGAGAGATGAAAAGCATTCGTACAAAAATCACAGTATGCTTGATGGCAACCGTTTTAACCGCGCTGATCGCCGTGGGGGCGGCCAGCAGCGCGCTCAGCTACCGGAGCACCGTCGCCACGGTGGACCAGCTGATGAGCGAGACGGCGGTGCTGGCGGCACAGCGCATTGAGCAGGAACTGACGGCCTACAAGAACGTGGCCATAGACACCGGCTGTATTCCGCAGCTGTCCGATGACGGCGTGGAGCTGGAGGAGAAGCGCGCCATCATCGACGAGCGCGTCGCCATGCACGGCTTCCGGCGGGGCAACGTCATCGGCGTCAACGGCTACAGCATTTTCGACGGCAACGATTACTCGGACCGGGAGTATGTGAAGCAGGCCATGCAGGGCAATATCTATGTGTCCGAGCCGCTGGTCAGCAAAATTACAGGAGAGCTGTCCATCATAGTGGCCGCGCCCCTCTATGAGGGCGGAAGCCGCGACGGCCGGATTGTGGGCGTGGTGTATTTTGTGCCCCAGGAGACCTTTCTGAATGACATCGTCTCCTCCATCAAGATCGGTGAGAACTGCCGGGCCTATATGATCAACAAGTCCGGCGACACCATCGCCGACATCACGCTGGACACCATCACCACCCAGAACATTGAACGGGAGGCCCTGAGCGACGCCGCCCTGAAAAGCAATGCCGCCCTCCATGCGGCCATGCGCAGGGGGGAGAACGGGTTCGGCTCCATCCGCGCCGACGACGGGCCCCGCTTTCTGGCCTACGCCCCCGTGAGCGGGACCGACGGCTGGAGCCTCGCCGTGGCCTCGCCCAAGTCAAACTATCTGGCGGATACATACTTTGGCATCCTCATCAGCGTGCTGGTGGTCGCGGTCTCCATCGCGGCCTCCATCGTGGTGGCGCTGAAGCTGTCCAGCAGCATCAGCGTGCCCATGCGGGCGTGCGCCGAACGGATGAAGCTGCTGGTGGAGGGCGATTTGAAGTCCCCCGTCCCCCAGGCCACCGGTCAGGATGAGACGGCGGAGCTGACCCGCTCCACGGCGTCGATGGTGGCAGGGCTGAACACCATCATCAACGACATCGACTATCTGCTCACCGAGATGGCGAACAAGAATTTTGACATCCAGTCCAGCCACCGTGACGCCTACGTGGGGGGATTTCAGAGCATCCTGCTGTCCATGCGCACGATGAAGCTGGAGCTCAGCGGCACCCTGCGCCAGATCAACGCCGCCGCCGGGCAGGTATCCGCCGCCAGCAGCCAGGTGTCCGTCGGGGCCCAGACGCTGAGCCAGGGCTCCATGGAGCAGGCCAGCTCCGTGGAGGAGCTGGCGGCCACCATCAACGACATCTCCGCCAACGCCAAAAAGACCGCGGCCGCCGCAGGGGAGGCGGGCCGGTCCGTGGTTCAGTCCGGCGCCCAGCTGCGCACCAGCGTGGAGCACGTCAAGGAGCTGAACGCGGCTATGGAAAGCATATCCAGATCCTCCGAGGAGATCTCCAAGATCATCGCGGCCATCGAAACCATTGCGTTCCAGACCAACATCCTGGCGCTGAACGCCGCAGTGGAGGCCGCCCGGGCGGGCGCCGCCGGAAAGGGCTTCGCGGTGGTGGCCGATGAGGTGCGCAACCTGGCCTCCAAGTCTGACGAGGCGGCCAAGGCCACCAAGGAGCTGATTGAGAGCTCCATTGCCTCCGTCTTCGAGGGCGGCCGGGCAGTGGAGCGGGTGACCGAATCCCTGGAGCGGACCAGCGAGATCGCGGACAGCGTGTCCAGCCAGATGGACCTGGTGGTGGAGGCCGTGGAAAACCAGACTGCCGCCCTGGCACAGGTCACCGAGGGCATCGACCAGATTTCCTCCGTGGTGCAGACCAACAGCGCCACCGCCGAGGAGAGCGCCGCGGCCAGCGAGGAGCTCTCCGCCGAGGCGGCCGGGTTGAAGTCGCTGGTGGATCAGTTTACCATGGCCGGGGGATGATCGGCTGACATAGACGCAGAGAATCGAAACGCCTGCGGCAGGACAGGACGGCTTTATTTGAGCCGACCTGCCGCCGCAGGCATTTTATCATGCGCTTTGTCCGAATAAATGGGCGGCAGCTTTCGCTGCCGCCCATTTGCTGAATTTTTATTTTAGTACATCCCCATGTCGGGCGCGGGAGCCGCGGCGGGGGCGGGAGGCTCGGGCTTGTCGGCCACCAGGGACTCGGTGGTCAGCAGCACGGCGGCCACGGAGGCGGCGTTCTCCAGGGCGGAACGGGTCACCTTGGTGGGGTCCACGATGCCGGAGGAAATCATGTCGCAGTACTCCTCCTTGTAGGCGTCGAAGCCGTAGCCGGTCTTGCCGGCGGACTTCACCCGCTCCAGCACCACGGAGCCGTCGATGCCGGCGTTGGCGGCGATCTGCTTCATGGGCTCGGCCAGGGCCTTGGCCACGATGTTGGCGCCGGTCTTCTCGTCGCCCTCCAGGGTGTTCACCAGGTTCTCCACGGCGGAGATGGCGTCCACGTAGGCGGCGCCGCCGCCGGCCACGATGCCCTCTTCCACGGCGGCACGGGTGGCGTTCAGCGCGTCCTCGATGCGCAGCTTCTTCTCCTTCATCTCGGCCTCGGTGGCGGCGCCCACGCGGATGATGGCCACACCGCCGGCCAGCTTGGCCAGGCGCTCCTGGAGCTTCTCCTTGTCGTAATCGGAGGTGGTGGTCTCAATGGCCTTGCGGATCTGGCCCACACGGGCGGAGATGGCGTCGGAGGAGCCCTCGCCGTCCACGATGATGGTGTTCTCCTTCTGGACCTTCACCTGGCGGGCGCGGCCCAGCATATCCATGGTGGCCTCCTTGACCTCCATGCCCAGGTCGGAGGAGATGACCTGGCCGCCGGTGAGGATGGCGATATCCTCCAGCATCTCCTTGCGGCGGTCGCCGAAGCCGGGGGCCTTGATGCAGCACACGTTCAGGGTGCCGCGCAGCTTGTTGACCAGCAGGGTGGACAGGGCGTCGCCCTCCACGTCCTCGGCCACGATGAGCAGACGGCGGCCGGACTGGGCCACCTGCTCCAGGATGGGCAGCAGGTCCTGGATGGAGGAGATCTTCTTATCGGTGAGCAGGATGAGGGCGTCGTCCAGCACGGCCTCCATCTTCTCGGTGTCGGTGACCATATAGGGGGTGATGTAGCCCCGGTCCAGCTGCATGCCCTCCACGACCTCGCTGTAGGTCTCGGCGGTCTTGGACTCCTCCACGGTGATGACGCCGTCGTGGCTGACCTTCTCCATGGCCTCGGCGATCAGGGAGCCGATGGCCTCGTCGCTGGAGGAGATAGCGCCCACGCGGGCGATGTCGGAGGTGCCGGAGACGGGCTTGGAGTGGCCCTTGATGGCCTCAATGGCGGCCTCGGTGGCCTTGGAGATGCCCTTCTTCATGACCATGGGGTTGGCCCCGGCGGCCAAGTTCTTCAGGCCCTCGCGGATGATGGCCTGGGCCAGCAGGGTGGCGGTGGTGGTGCCGTCGCCGGCCACGTCGTTGGTCTTGGTGGAGACCTCCTTGACGATCTGAGCGCCCATGTTCTCAAAGGGGTCGGCCAGCTCAATCTCCTTGGCGATGGTCACGCCGTCGTTGGTGATGAGGGGGGTGCCGAACTTCTTATCCAGCACCACGTTGCGGCCCTTGGGGCCCATGGTGATCTTGACGGTGTCGGCCAGCTGGTTGACGCCCCGCTCCAGAGCGTGGCGGGCCTCCTCGCCGTAGCAGATGATCTTAGACATATCGCATTACCTCCAAATATTTGAGATGTGTTAACAAACGTGGATTACTCGACAATCGCGAGAATATCGTTCTGGCGGACGATGGTGTACTCCTCGCCGTCCACCTTGACCTCGGTGCCGGAATACTTGCTGGTGAGCACCTTGTCGCCCACCTTTACGGTCATGACGACCTCCTTGCCGTCCACCGTGCCGCCGGGACCCACGGCCACCACCTCGGCCATTTCGGGCTTCTCCTTGGCGTTGGCGGTGAGAATGATGCCGCCCTTGGTCTTCTCCTCGGCCTCCAGGGCCTTGAGGATCACGCGGTCAGACAGGGGTTTGAGATTCATAGTTGGTTCCTCCTTATATGTTGATATACGTATAAACGGTTTCAAACGGGTTAGCACTCTTTTTCCTTGAGTGCTAACTTCGAGTATGATAATACCCCCTCTATCAAAAAAAATCAACCCCCTATTTCAAAAATTTTGGGCTGAAACCAAAAAATTCACTTTCCGTTCACAATCGGCCGGAGAGAGTGCCAGCTTCTGACAGATTTTTGCAGCCGGGGTGCGTTCCGCCTTTGGACAAAAAAACCGCCGGGCGTTCTCCTCCCGGCGGGCTTGCGGTTCTATTTTTCCTCCAGCAGTTTGGTCAGCTCGGCCATGAACGTCTGCAGGTCTTTGAATTGGCGGTACACCGACGCGAAGCGGACGTAGGACACCTCGTCCACATCCTTCAGCTTCTCCATCACCAGTTCGCCGATCTCGGTGGTGGGCACCTCCCGCTCCATCTCGTTCTGCATGCTCTGCTCGACCTCGTCGGTCAGCCGTTCCAGCGTGGCGATGGACACCGAGCGCTTCTCGCAGGCCTTCATCATGCTGCCCAGCAGCTTGTTCCGGTCAAAGGCCTGGCGGCTGCCGTCCCGCTTGACCACCATCAGGGGCAGACTTTCCACAATCTCGTAGGTGGTGAAGCGCTTGTGGCAGGACAGGCACTCCCGGCGCCGCCGGATGGTGCTCCCCTCGTCCGCAGGACGGGAGTCCACCACCCTGCTCTCCAAATAGGTGCAGTACGGACATTTCATACGGCATCCACCTTTCCCGGCCGGGGGCCTGAGCGCCCGCGGCGTTTTTTCGACAGTATTATAACACAGAGTGTCATAAAAGGGTACTATTTTTTAAAAAATTTTTCCAGCCCGTATAGCCCGTCAAAAACGGTGGCATACTGTCCTGCGTGAGGTGATAATCATGGATAACCGCAACTACAACAACACTGAAAACAAGAACCGTCAGAACAGCCAGAATCAGAACCAGCAGAGCGGCCAGAACCGCAATCAGCAGAACAGCCAGAACAAGAAGGACTCCAACAACCCTGAGAACCGGAACAACAACCGGGGCTACTGAGTTGGCAGGGGCGGAGGGCGGCTGCGTCCTCCGCCCCCTGTTTTGAAAGGAGGAATATGCAATGAAGCACGAGATGCCTGACGAGCGGGAGCTGGCGGCCGAGGACCCGCGCTACCGCCCGCCCCCCTATGAGGACCTGTCCAGCCTGGTGGCGGGACGCATTCAGGCCGGACCCCAGTCCACCCCTCCCAGGGCGGGCGTCGACCTGGACTACTGGCAGGACCCGGACCTGTTCCACTCCCCGGAGCTCTGACCGGGACTGCCGGCGGGGCTGGTTTTGTTACGAAGCCGGTGCGCGGATAGAGGGGGAACCCTCCCCCAGGGATGGAAAAGTTAATATCACGTTGCCGGTGGAGGGGGGAGCGGCCTTCCCCAGCGGGGACGGTTCCCGCCAGGGCGCGCAGAAAGGGGCAGGGTTTCTGCCTTGGTATGAACTGTCCCCAACAGGGAAGGCCGCTCCCCCCTTCTGTTTCGATTTTCAACTGCGCTGACTCTACTGGGCCGTCTCGTGCAGGCGGTCCAGATACTCGTCGTAGGTGGTCTTGCTGTCGATGAGCTTGCCGTCCGCAGTGAAGTCGAACACCCGGTTACATACGGTCTGGATGAGCTGGTGGTCGTGGGAGGCCACCAGCACGTTGCATTTTACCGCCTCCAGGCCCTTGTTCAGCGCCGCGATGGACTCCAGGTCCAGGTGGTTGGTGGGCTGGTCCAGCATGAGCACGTTGGCCCCGGACAGCATCATCCGGGACAGCATGCACCGCACCTTCTCCCCGCCGGATAAAACCTTCACCGGCTTGTGGACCTCCTCCCCGGAGAACAGCATCCGGCCCAGGAAGCCCCGGAGGTACTGCTCCTGGGGGTCACGGGAGAATTGGCGCAGCCACTGGACCAGGTCGTCCTCACAGTCCTCAAAGTAGGGGGTGTTGTCCTTGGGAAAGTAGGAAAACGTGGCCGTCTGGCCCCATTTGACGGTGCCCTCGTCGGGCTCCATCTCCCCGGCCAGAATCTTGAACAGCGCCGTGTGGGCGTTTTCGTTGTCCCCCACGAAGGCGATCTTTTCGTCATGGCCCACGATGAAGGACACCTTGTCCAGCACCTTCACCCCGTCGATGGTCTTGCTCACGTCGGTGACGAACAGGATGTCCTTGCCCACCTCCCGGTCCGGGGTGAAGCCCACGAAGGGGTACCGCCGGGAGGAGGCGGGCATCTCCTGCACCGTCAGCTTGTCCAGCAGCTTGCGCCGGGCGGTGGCCTGCTTGGACTTGGATTTGTTGGCGGAGAAGCGGGAGATAAAGTCCTGCAATTCCTTGATTTTCTCCTCGTTGCGCTTGTTTTGGTTCTTCACCAGCTGCTGCACCAGCTGGGAGGACTCGTACCAGAAGTCGTAGTTGCCCACATACATCTTGATCTTATTGTAGTCGATGTCCACGATGTGGGTGCACACGGTGTTGAGGAAGTGCCGGTCGTGGGACACCACGATGACAGTGCCCTCGAAGTCCAGCAGGAAGTCCTCCAGCCAGTTCACCGCGTCGATGTCCAGGTTGTTGGTGGGCTCGTCCATCATCAGCAGGTCCGGGCTGCCGAACAGCGCCTGGGCCAGCAGCACCTTCACCTTCAGGCGGGGGTCCAGGGTGGCCATGCCCCCCTCGTGGTGCTCGGTGCCCACGCCCAGGCCCTGGAGAATGCGGCTGGCGTTGCTCTCCGCCTCCCAGCCGCCCAGCTCGGCGTACTCCTCCTCCAGCTGGCAGGCCAGCAGGCCGTCCTCGTCGGTCATCTCCTCCTTGGCGTAGAGCGCGTCCTTCTGCTTGCCGATGTCGTACAGCCGCTGGTTGCCCATGATGACGGTGTCCATCACGCTGTAGGCGTCGTAGGCGTTTTGGTCCTGCTTCAGCACGGACATGCGGATGTTTGGCAGAATGCTCACCTCGCCGGAGGTGGAGTCCAGCTCGCCGGAGAGAATCTTCAAAAAGGTGGACTTGCCCGCGCCGTTGGCGCCGATGATGCCGTAGCAGTTGCCCCGGTCGAACTGCAGGTCCACGTGGGAGAACAGCGGGGTGCCGCTGTAGTTGAGGCTCAGGTCAGTGACAGTTATCATGGTTATTTTGCCGCTCCTTCAAAATTGATCTGGCCCATCATACCATAGGTTGGAGGGAAAAGACAATGGTTTTTCGTAAAAACGGCCCGACGGCCTGGGAAATGCCTGCGGTTGATGGGGCCGCCTTGACAGGATGTGCTTCGTCCTGACTTGTTTTGATTGATTTTTAATTTTTGCGCACAATTGCTGAATCCTGGTCCGATTTTTTGCGACCGAAAATTATTATAAAAAATTGACGATTATCTTTTTTGGGTGTACCATGCAGTTAATCCAAACGGAAGTCACAGAAAAAATCATTTTCAATCATCTCAAAGGAGGTTTCGCCATGGTTTACACCGTCACGTTCAACCCCGCCCTGGACTACGTGGTCCGTATGGATGGGTTCCGGGCCGGGGACATCAACCGCACCCGGAGCGAGGAGGTGCAGTTCGGCGGCAAGGGGATCAACGTGTCCACCGTCCTGCGCAATCTGGGCATCGAAAACGTCGCCCTTGGATTCCTGGCCGGGTTCACCGGACAGGCGCTGGACCGCGGCCTGCGGGACAGCGGGATCCGGACCGACTTCATCTGGCTGCCTGAGGGGCTCACCCGCATCAACGTGAAGATCAAGGCGGGGGAGGAGACCGAGATCAACGGTCGGGGCCCCGCCATCCCCGCCGCCGCGCTGGAAGAGCTGTTCGGCAGGCTGGACCGCCTGGAGAACGGGGACGTGCTGGACCTGTCCGGCTCCATCCCCGCATCCCTGCCCGACGACGTCTACCAGAAGATCCTGGCCAGGCTGGAGGGCCGGGGCATCCTCACTGTGGTGGACGCCACCCGGGACCTGCTGTGCGCCGTGCTGCCCTACAAGCCCTTCCTCGTCAAGCCCAATAACCACGAGCTGGGCGAGATTTTCGGCAGGACCCTGACCGCCGACCAGGAGATCGTGGACTGCGCCAGGCAGCTCCAGAAGAAGGGCGCGCGCAACGTGCTGGTGTCCATGGCCGGGGACGGCTCCCTGCTGCTGGACGAGACCGGCGGCTGCCACCGGCTGGGCGTACCCCGCGGCAAGGTCCGCAACTCCGTGGGCGCGGGCGATTCCATGGTGGCGGGCTTCCTGGCGGGCTGGCTCAAGACCGGGGACTACGCCGCCGCCCACCGCATGGGCGCCGCCGCCGGGTCCGCCACCGCCTTCTCCGACGGCCTGGCCACCAAGCCTGAGGTGCTGGCCCTGCTGGATACCTTTTGAACCGTTTGAAGGAAAATGATTGAGTGCGCTTGACTGTGGCGCACTGCCCATCCGGGAGGAGTTCCGGGGTGAGGAGTCCAGCATGGATGTGAAGCGCCTGCCCCAGCGGGGGCTGCGGGCCTACGTGCTGGACGACCGCCGGTATCTGGAGCACACCGACATCAAAGTGGTATGAAAACTCCGCCTGAGCTGCCCTGCGTGCGGCTCAGGCGTTTTTTTCGCTCAGGCGGGGTTCAAATCACGTAGCTGCCGCCGTCCTCGCCGGGCCGGATCAGATCGGCCAGGGTGACGCCGGTGAGATAGTCCCGGATCACCTTGTCCAGCCCCTGCCACAGGGCCAGGGTGCGGCACTCCGCCGCCCGGGCGCAGGGGTCCGCCCCCTCCTCCAGGCAGGACACCGGGGCCAGTGAGTCCTCCGTGAGGCGCAGGATGGCGTCCACCGTGCACAGCTCGGGGGGCTGGGTGAGCCGGTAGCCGCCGCCCTTGCCCCGGACGCCGGAGAGCAGCCGGGCCTTGACCAGCAGCTTGATGATGCTCTCCAGATATTTTTCCGAGATGCCCTGGCGCTGGGCGATCTCCTTCAGGGGGATGTACCCGGCCGATTGATGCTCGGCCAGGTCGATCATCACCCGCAGGGCGTAGCGCCCCCTGGTAGAGATAAGCATGGGCAGCCCCTCCTTCCATATAAACCTATTATACGATATGGTTAGTTGGTAATCAAGGGGACGGCCGGATTTTTCCCATTCTGCCATTGACAGGGGAGGGCCGCCGGTGTATAATCCTTATAAACCCACGGGAAAAATTGGTTTATAGGGAATCCGTACCCACATAACTTTGAGGAGGAATT
Source organism: uncultured Oscillospiraceae bacterium (assembly GCA_949841465.1). GTDB lineage: Bacteria > Bacillota > Clostridia > Oscillospirales > Oscillospiraceae > Enterenecus. The sequence goes on along the minus strand of CATKZW010000009.1, from coordinate 32,154 downwards.
CATCATGGGCATCTACACTTCCGCCGACCAGCTGATCGGCCGCACCCCCCTGCTGGAGCTGACCCGCATCGAGCGGGCCGAGGGCCTGGAGGCCCGCGTCCTGGCCAAGCTGGAGTATTTTAACCCGGCGGGCAGCGCAAAGGACCGCATCGCCAAGGCTATGATTGACGACGCGGAGGAAAAGGGCCTGCTGAAGCCCGGCTCTGTCATCATCGAGCCCACCTCCGGCAACACCGGCATCGGCCTGGCCTCCGTGGCCGCCGCCCGGGGCTACCGCATCATCATCGTCATGCCCGAGACCATGAGCATGGAGCGCCGCCAGCTGATGCGCGCCTATGGCGCGGAGCTGGTGCTCACCGAGGGGGCCAAGGGCATGAAGGGGGCCATCGCCAAGGCGGATGAGCTGGCCAAGGAGATCCCCGGCAGCTTCATCCCCGGCCAGTTCGTCAACCCCGCCAACCCCGCCGCCCACCGCGCCTCCACCGGTCCGGAGATCTGGGCGGACACCGACGGGAAGGTGGATATCTTTGTAGCCGGCGTGGGCACTGGCGGCACCATCACCGGCGTGGGCGAGTACCTCAAGAGCCAAAACCCCAACGTGAAGGTGGTGGCGGTGGAGCCCGCCTCCTCCCCTGTGCTGAGCGGGGGCGCCGCCGGGGCCCACAAGATCCAGGGCATCGGCGCGGGCTTCGTGCCCGATGTGCTGAACACGGCGGTATACGACGAGATCATCACCGTGGAAAACGAGGACGCCTTTGCCGCCGGCAGGCAGGTTGGCCGGGCTGAGGGCGTGCTGGTGGGCATTTCCTCCGGTGCGGTGGTGTGGGCCGCCGTCCAGCTGGCCAAGCGCTCGGATAACAGGGGCAAGACCATCGTGGCCCTGCTGCCCGACACTGGCGACCGCTACCTGTCCACCCCGCTGTTCGCGGACTGAGCTTTGACAATCACCCTCTATACACAAGGGAAGGCCGCGGGTTTTGTGCGGCCTTCCCTTTTTTGCGCTTGGCGGCCTTCCCCTTGAAAATGGGCCTGGACTTTTTGCTCGGACACACTATAATAGTTGACGGACAATTCCATTGAACGTCAAAAAAGGAGACGATCACATGCCGTTTCGATACGAGGACTGGGAAAGCCTGACGGCCCCGCTGACCGGGGAGCTGGCTGAATCAATGGCGTTCCTCCGGAGCCACCTGCCGACCAGCGACCTGGACTGCTATCCGGCCCAGCTGTTTCTCCGCTTCGCCCGGCACGCCGTCTCCCTGCGGGAGACGGCCCCCTGGTGCGGGGCGCTGGACTGGGAGGTTTTCGCCCACTACGTGCTGTTTCCCCGGGTGAACGACGAGGATTTATCCTTCCACCGGGCGCTCTTCCACGACGCGCTCTGGCCCCGCGTCAAGGACCTGCCCGCCATGGAGGAGCGGGTGCTGGAGGTCAACCGCTGGTGCTGTGAGCATGCGTCCTATCAGGCCCAGGACGACCGCACCGCCGGCCCCCTCACCGTCTTTCGCTGCGGCAGCGGGCGCTGCGGAGAGCAGTCCGCCTTCCTGGTGTCCGCCCTGCGCAGCGTGGGCATACCCGCCCGCCAGGTATATGCCCCCCGGTGGTCCCACTGCGACGACAACCACGCCTGGGTGGAGACCCTGTGCGGCAGCCGCTGGCGGTTCCTGGGAGCCTGTGAGCCGGAGCCGGTGCTGGACCGGGGATGGTTCAACACCGCCGCCTCCCGGGCCGTGCTGGTACACAGCCGGGTGTTTGGGGCGGGCGGTTCCCCCGTCCACGGGACGCCCCTGGGCCGGGAGGGAGACGTGTCCTGGTTCAACCAGACCGCCCGCTACGCGGACACGGCGGACTACGCCTTCCGGGCGCTGGCGGACGGGAAGCCCGCCGCCGGGGCAAAATTTTACCTCCAAATCCTCAATGAGGCCAGCTTCCACACCATTGCCGTCCTCACCGCAGACGGGGACGGCACAGCCAGGGCCGCGCTGGGCCGGGGGAGCCTCCACGTGGTGGCGGCGCTGGACGGCCTGACGGCGGAGGGGGAGTGCGGGCCGGGTGGGGTTGTCCTCCATCTGGCCCCGCCCCCGGCGGGGGACGCCCCCTGGACCGACTTTGATTTCCGCGCCCCGGCAGACAACCGCCCCGCCCCCGCTGTGCTGAGCGGCGGGATGAAAGCGGCGCGGGCCGAGACGCTGCGCCGGGGGGCCGAGGTGCGGCAGCGGCGGCTGGCGGGTTTTTCCCGCCCTGGCCGGCCGGAGTGGGAGGACCTGCGGACCGCCGCGCGGGGCAATTGGGAGGAAATCCGGCCCTTCCTGGAGGGCGCGGACGGTCAGGACTGGGAGCGGCTGGTCCGCACCCTGTCGGCCAAGGACCTGCGGGACGTGACCCGGAACACCCTGGAGGATCATTTCAGCCTTCTCCCGCCCCGGTCCGCCGGGGCGCCGGAGGATATCTACTGGCAGTATGCCGCCTGCCCCCGGATTTCCCTGGAGCCGCTGACCCCTTGGCGGGGGCCGATAACCCGGTGGCTGGATGGCTGGGCGGGAGAGCCCGGCGATCTCTGGGCAAAAGTTAAGGCGGACGCCGCCCACTGTGCGCCCGCCTATGGCAATCTGTATTGGACCCCGGCGGAGGCCCTGTCAGCCGGACGGTGTGATGAAAAAAGCCGCCGCCTGCTGTTCATCGCCGCCCTGCGGACGCTGGGCGTCCCCGCCCGGCTCCGTCCCCTGGACGGGATGCCGGAATACTGGGCCGGCGGCCGCTTCCGGACGGTGGAGCCGGAGCGGACCGGAACCCTTCGCCTGACTGCGCCGGACGGGCGGCCCCTGCGGGCGGGGCAGGACTGGTCCCTCTCCCGCCGGACGGGGACGGGCTGGCAGAGGCTCTCCCGCGGCGGGGGCTGGGGGACTGGCTGCCTGTCCCTGGACCTGCCCGCCGGACCGTCCCGCCAGACGACCCCGGTGCGCCTCCCGGCGGGGGATCAGTGCGCCCGCGCCTGTGAGATCGCCCTGGCCCCGGGCGCGGAGCGGACCGTGCCCCTGGGCCGCCGCCCCTGGTCGGCGGACGACCTGCTCAGCCGTCAGGCCCTGCCCGCCCTGGCTGCGGAAGCGCTGGACGGGGCGTCCATCCCCGACCTGTTCCGGATGGGGGACGGCCCGGTGCTGGCCCTCTGGCTGGAGGAGGGGGGAGAGCCCACCGAGCATGTGCTCAACGAGCTGATGGAGCGGGCGGGGGAGGTGAACGCGCTGCCCCTCCGGCCCCTGTTCCTGGTGCGGAGCCGGGACAGTCTGTCCCAGCCCACCCTGGCCGCGGCGCTGGGGCGTCTTCCCTGGGCGCGGGTCCTGCTGGACGACTGGGCCTATGACCTGGAGGCCGTGGCCCGCCACCTGGGCCGGGACCCGGACCTGCCCCCGCTGGCCGTGCTGTGCGACGGGGCCGGGCTGGCCCTGTACAGCGCCAGCGGCTACCGGGCCGGGGGCGTGGAGCTGCTGCTGCGGGCGGCGCAGGCCGCCTTCCCGGCCGGGCGGTGAGCTCAGCCCACGGCGATGTTCTCCACCGGGTCCTTCACCCGGGGGGCGGTGCGCTCCGCCAGGGCCATCATCATGGACAGGCTGCCGATGCGCCCGCAGAACATCATGACGGTGAGGATGAGGCGGTTGACAGGGACCAGATCCCGGGTGATGCCGGTGGACAGCCCCACGGTGCTCATGGCGGAGAACACCTCGAACAGCGCGTCCTGGAGGGGGAAGGGCTGGATGGCCAGCAGCAGGAAGCCGCCGGTCATGGCCAGGGTCATGTACAGCGTGACCGCGGCCGCCGCCCGATGGATCTGCTCCTCGTCCAGCCGCCGGTTAAAGGCCCCCACCTCCCGCCTGCCCCGGATGTAGCTGGACAGGGTGAGCAGGCACACCACCACGGTGGTGATCTTCACGCCGCCGCCGGTGGAGCCGGGGCCCGCGCCTACAAACATGAGGATGATGGTCAGCAAACCGCCGCCGCTGGTGAGGGCGGCCAGGTCCACGGTGTTGAAGCCCGCCGTCCGGGGGGACACCGCCTGGAACAGGGCCGCCAGCGCCTGCTGCCCGGCAGTCATCCCCGCCAGGGTGTTGTCCCGCTCCGCCAGCCAGAACAGGACCGTGCCGCCCGCCGTCAGGATGGCGGTGGCGGTGAGGATCAGCTTGCTGTGCAGGGAGTAGCGGCGGAAGCGGAGACGGTTTTCCCACACGTCCCGCCACACCAGGAAGCCCAGCCCCCCCAGCAGCACCAGGGCGCAGGCGGTCAGGTTCACCAGGGGGTCGTAGACATAGTGGGTCAGGGAGCTGTAGGGCTCCCGGAAGCCCATCAGGTCAAAGCCCGCGTTGCAGAAGGCGGACACGCTGTGGAACACCGCGTACCACACCCCCCGGGCAAGCCCCAGCTCCGGCACAAACCGGACGGCCAGCAGCACCGCCCCGATGCCCTCAATGGCGGCGGTGCCCCCCAGGATATACCGCAGGAGGCTGAGCGCGTCGCTGAGCCGCTGGGCGCTGACGCTCTCCATCATCAGCGAACGCTGCTTCAGGCCGATCTTCCGGCCCAGGATCAGCGACGCCTGGAGCATCATGGTCATATAGCCCAGCCCGCCCACCTGGATGAGCAGCAGCAGGATGACCTGGCCCAGCAGGTTGAACTGGGTCCAGGTGTCCGCCACCACCAGGCCGGTGACGCAGGTGGCGGAGGTGGCGGTGAACAGGCTGTCCAGAAAGGACAGGCCGCGCCCGCCTCGGTTGGCGAAGGGCAGCATGAGCAGCAGCGCCCCCGCCAGGATGATAGCCAGGAAGCCCAGGGCAATGATCCGGTTGGATGAGAGTTTGACGGTCTTTTGTTTCACGGCCATGACACCTCTTTTTGTAATCCCTCCCATTATAAATACCTGTGGGGTATTTTGCAAGGGGAGAATCGTTTTGAGGTGTCAAAGGCGTCAAAAGGAACACGCCGGCAGAATCGGTCAAAACCGGTTGAAAATCAGGATGGCCGCGCCCAGCACCACCAGCACCGCGCCGGTGGCCCGGTTGAGGACGATGGGGCTGGCCTTGTTGGCAAACCGGGCGGCGATCCTGGCCCACAGCAGGGTGAACAGCATGCACAGCAGCAGCACCCGCAAATCGGGCATGCCGCCGATGATAAAGTGGCTGACGGAGCCGGTGAAGGCGGTGAACGCCATGATAAACACACTGGTGCCCACGGCGGTTTTCAGCTCGTACCCCAGCACGGAGGTGAGGATCAGCAGCATCATCATGCCGCCGCCCGCGCCCACGAAGCCGCAGATGAAGCCGATGAGCATGCCGCACAGGATGGACTGGACCACCCGCTTTTTGGGGTCCACCGCGGCCATGGATTCCTTGGTGGTCATGACGGGTTTGACAATGAATTTGATGCCCAGCAGCAGCGTCATGAAGGTGGAGAAGCCTCCCATCGTCGAGGAGGGCACCAGGCTGGACGCCCAGCTGCCCACCAGGGTGAACACCAGCACGGAGGCCATCATCACCAGGCCGTTTTTCACGTCCAGGTTCTTGTTCTTGTGGTAAGTATAGGCGGATACGGCGCTGGCTAAAACGTCGCTGGCCAGCGCGATGCCCACCGCTGAGTAGGGCTCCATGTGCAGGAAGGTGATGAGCATGGGGCTGATGACGGCGGCGGCGCTCATCCCCGCAAAACCGGTGCCCAGGCCCGCGCCGATGCTCGCCAGAAAACAGATGATAAATGTAAACATGGAATCGATTACCTCACTTTTTTTCAATGTCCCGGATGTTACGGGTAATTTTTTGAATGAGCTGCTCTGCAAGAGCCAGCTCCTCCGGGGTCATCCCCCGGTTCAACATCCCCACAAAACGGTCCTGCGCGTCCACCCCCCGGCGGATGACATCGTCGGCGGCGGGCAGGGGGACCAGGAGCAGGGTCTTGCGGTTCCCCGGCGGGTGGCTGACGCAGAGCAGCCCCTTGTCCTCCAGGGCGTGGACCGCCGCCGACACATGGGACTTGGTCCAGCGGCGCAGGCGGATCGCCGCAGCCGCGGTGTTGTACCCCGGATTGTTGTGCAGGAACAGCAGCAGGTCCAGCTCCATCCGGGTCAGCCCGCACCCCTGGGCCACCGGGTCCAGGACCTCGTCGTAGAGCTTTTTGAGCAGCAGCATATTGTCCCAAAACACCTGATACATATGCAGTCCCTCCTTTTTTGTTCTATTTTGAACTAAAAGGATTATAGGCCGGGTTTCCGCCTTTGTCAAGGGGGTGATTTAGCTCCCGCCTAAATATGATCCCTCATGGATGGGAAAAAGCCCGCCTTTCGGCAGACTTTTTCGACAGATAAAAACGGCGCGTGGGAAATCACGCGCCGTTTTTGTCTCGAAGTATGCTGTTTTTTAGAACACGGCCACCACGCCGCCGCCGTAGGTCTCGTCGATGAAGCTCTTGACCTGCTCGGACTTCAGCGCGTCGATCAGGGCCTGAATGGCGGGGTCGTTCTCCCGGCCCTCCTTGACGGCCAGCACGTTCACATAGGCGGTGCCCGCGATGCCGTCGGCGGCCTCGATGGCCAGGGCCTCGCCGGCCTTCAGCCCCGCGCCGATGGCGTAGTTGCCGTTGATGACGGCCACGTCCACATCCTGGAGGGTGGTGGTCAGCAGGTTGGCGGTGAGCTCGGTGATCTTATAGTTGTGGGGGTTCTCCGCGATGTCGGACACAGAGGGCTCCAGCCCCACGCCGTCGGCCAGCTTGATGAGGTTCTGCTCCTGGAGCAGCAGCAGCGCGCGGCCGCCGTTGGTGGGATCGTTGGGGATGGCGATGTCCGCGCCGTCGGGCAGGTCGGCCAGGGAGGCGGTCTTGCCGGCGTAGATGCCGAAGGGCTCGTAGTGCAGCTCGGCCACGCTCACCAGGTGGGTGCCCACATCCCGGTTGTAGCCGTTCATGTAGGTGATGTGCTGGAAGTAGTTGGCGTCCAGCTGGCCGTCCTCCACGTTGTCGTTGGGCAGGTTGTAGTCGTCGTACTTCACGATTTCCAGGGTAATGTTCTGCTCGGCCAGGATCTTCTTGGCCACCTCAAGGATCTCGGCGTGGGGCGTGGGGGAGGCGCCCACCTTCAGGGTGACCGCCTCGCCGGAGGGGGTGGTGCTCTCCCCGTCGGGCTGGGAGGCCTGGGCGGGCTGGCTGTTGTCGGCGGCGGGGCTGCCGGAGCAGGCGCACAGGCTCAGGGCCAGAGCCAGCGTCAGAGCCAGCGCAAGAAGCTTGCTGATCTTTTTCATAATAATCTCTCCTTTGATTTGCGATGAAAATATATGTGAACCGCGTTTCGCGGGGTCCACCGGCGTTTGGGTACAAAAAAACGCCCCTGACATCACTGTCAAGGACGAGAACGGCCCGGCCGCTTCGTGGTACCACCTTGCTTCACCCGCACCTCGCGGCGCGGGCCTTACCGGGTACTGACATACCCTGGCGCTGTGACGGGCGCTCCCGGCGCGGCCTAAAGAGTTCGCTCACTCAGCCGCGCGGCTCCGAGGCCATGTTCGGCGGGGACTTCCGTGCCCGTTTCCAGCTGCCCGGGCTCTCTGTGACGTATCTCCCCGCGTACTCTCCTCATCATTGCCTTTCAACATATTAACTTGATTGGTTGATAGCGTTAGTTTAACGCATCGAAGCGGATTTGTCAATGAGACAGTTTGCACAGAGAAGGAGCGGGCAAAGCCCCCTGGCTTTGTCCGCTCCAACAAAGAACCGTGCTTGTCACATGGCGCCCGGGGGGCCCATGGGCTTGTCCTTCTCCAACTGCCGTTTTCTGCCGCCGGCGGCGCCCTTCCGCGCCGTCCGGCTGACCCGCCTGTCCACCCGCGCCGACAGGTGGGAGCCCACGGACTGGAAAATCTGCACCAGGATGACCAGCACCACCACGGCGGTGTACAGCACCGCCTTCTGGCGCTGGGTCCAGCCGTCCATCATGGCCATGGCCCCCAGGCCGCCGCCGCCGATGGCCCCCGCCATGGCGCCGTAGCCCAGGATGGTGATGAAGGCGGTGGTAAAGCTGGACAGCAGGGAGGGCAGGCTCTCCGGGAGCATCACCTTCCACACGATCTGTAAGTTCGTGCAGCCCATGGCCTGGGCAGCCTCAATGAGGCCCCGGTCCATCTCCCGCAGGGAGCTCTCCACCAGCCGGGCCACGAAGGGGGCGGCGGCCACGGTGAGGGGGACGAGGATGCCGGGGGTGCCGATGGTGGTGCCCAGGATGATCCGGGACAGGGGCATGACCATCACCATCAGAATCAGGAAAGGGACGGACCGCAGCAGGTTGACCACCACGTTGAGCACCTGCATCAGCGGCCGGGGCAGGGGCCGCACGCCGTCCTGGGCCCCGGTGACCAGCAGGATGCCCAGGGGCAGGCCGATGAGGTGGGCCATCAGGGTGGCGGCCAGGGTGGAGTACAGGGTCTCCCAGATGGCGTAGGGGATGCTGTCCACCAGGTATGTAATCTGCTTGACCATCTTGGCGTCGGCGATGGAGAAAAAGGAGACGATCCAGTCAGCCATGGTAATCCCGCACCTCCTCCATGGTCACGTTGGGCTGGTTTTTAATGTACGAAATGGCCTTGGCGGCCTCCGCGGGCTCCTCCGGCAGGCCCAGCAGCATGGTGCCGAAGGCCTGGCCGTTGACGTTGCGGGTGTCCGCCCCCAGTATGTTCACCTTCACGCCGCAGTCGATGGCAAGCGACGCGATGAGGGGCTCGTAGCTTGACCCGCCGTTGAAGGCGATGCGGATGACGTTGGCGGCGGGCAGCTGGTCGATGCGCACGCCGTCGGGGTAGACCAGCCTGCGCCCCGCCTCGGTCCGGGGGTTGGAGAACACCTCCTCCACCCTGCCTGTCTCCATCACATGGCCGTGGTCCAGGATGGCTACATGGGTGCAGATCTCCTCCACCACCGCCATCTCGTGGGTGATGACCACCACCGTGATGCCCAGGCGCTGGTTGATGTCCTTCACCAGCCGGAGGATGTCCCGGGTAGTCTTGGGGTCCAGGGCGGAGGTGGCCTCGTCGCACAGCAGGATTTTCGGGTCGCAGGCCAGGGCCCTGGCGATGGCAATGCGCTGCTTCTGTCCGCCCGACAGCTGGGCGGGGTAGGCGTCCGCCTTGTCGGGCAGGCCCACCACCTCCAGCAGCTCCCTTGCCCGCTTCTCCGCGTCCGCCTTTTTCACCTTGGCGATTTCCATGGGGAAGCAGATGTTTTTCAAACAGGTGCGCTGCATCAGCAGGTTGAACTGCTGGAAGATCATACTGATGGACCGCCGCCGCCGGATCAGCTCCGCCTGCTTCATGGCGCACAGGTCGGCCCCGTCGATGACCACCTGGCCGGAGGTGGGCCGCTCCAGCAGGTTGATGCACCGGACCAAAGTGGACTTGCCCGCGCCGCTCATGCCCACGATGCCGTACACCTCGCCGTCGCCAATGGTCAGGGACACGTCGGTGAGGGCGTGGAGCTGGCCCTCGGCGGTGGGGAACACCTTGGACACGTTTTTCAATTCGATCATGGGATTCTCCCCTCTCTCCCTGGGGTATCAGGTTGGCCCTTATTGTATGCTGAAACCGGCCCATTGTCAAGGCAGCGCTGCGGAATATTCATAGCTACCTTGTAATTTTGTGGGTTTTACCAATCGGGGGCATACCACCGCAGGACCTCCGTGGTGCCCGTCCGGCGCAGGGCGACGCAGGACACCAGGATATCCGCGTTCAGCACAATGAGGGCGGGGGGACCCAGCCAGGCCGGGATGAGGGCGGTCAGAGCCGCGGTCAGGGGATGGACGGCGTACACCAGCAGCAGGGACAGCGCCGTCCAGCAGGCGGAGAACACCGGGCAAACCAGCCCGCCCAGGCTGCCGGGCATCCCGGAGTAGTCCCAGAACTCCACCCCCAGCGCGAAGCGGTAGAACGCGCCCATGATGAGCTCCGCCCCGGTGGCGGCCAGCCCACCTGACAGCGCCACCCACAACGGGCCGTTTCCCATGGGGGCCAGCCAGACGATCAGGCACGCCCCCAGGCCGTACACCGGGCACAGGGGCAGGAGAAGCAGGCATTTGCGGTCCCGCTTGGGGTGGCGGATGGCCCGGGCGAAGGCCACCTCCAGCAGAAAGCCCGCAAAGCTGTAAATGATGAAATACCAGAGCCAGCGCATAAAAAACCCCCGCCTTTCCATTCTATCTTCGGATAGGATGGGAAGGCGGGTGCGGTTTGATGCAAGGAATTTTTTCACGTTTTGGCGCGCTGGCGGCGCAGGACGAGCAGCACTGCGGTAACCGCCAGACACAGCAGCAGATACAGGACGAACCAATAGGTGACTGCCCGCAGGGGTGAGACCGTCCAGCCAAAGTGCTCAAATCCCCATCCAAGGATCAGACATACCAGATTAGGAAACACGAGCCAGCAGGCGGTCATGTAAAAACTCATCCGGGCGGAGATCCGGCCGCTACCCATCCGGGGTGTGGAAAGCTCGAACAGCACTATACCCAGCAGCTGAATTATAAAGCCAATGACCAGCGGCCTGACTGTATGGCCATTGATTCGGTAGAATATAAAAGCGACTGCCAGCCCCACGGCGCACAGCCCTAGGGACAGTACAAAGGCGTTGTGAATCCACCCCTGCTCGGTCAGGTGGGTCTCTCCGGGGGCGGCGGGCTGGGGCGGGCTCTGCGCAGGCTGAGCCGGTTCCTGCACGGCCGGGGACGCATCCCGCTCCTCCACCTCCTCCCGGAGCAGGTAGTCGCAGCTCACGCCGAAAATCCGGCTGAGCTGGACCACGTTGTCTGTGTCCGGCATGGTCTCGTCCAGCTCCCACTTGCTCACCGCCTGCCGGGACACGGTGAGCCGGGCGGCAAGCTGCTCCTGGGACAGGCCGCTCTGTCTGCGCAGCTGCTGTAATTTTTCTCCCAGCTTCATAATGATATACCTCCTGTGCTCGGCCGAGTCTTCTGTTTCATCGATGTGTCTTTATGATAGCTGCTTTCTCTCGTTTGGTCAACCAAATTGAGCTGGAACTTCCGCAACTTCAGGTTGCACAGGCCAGTTGATGGCGCTGTGCGGCACATATTCCCCGGCATCCATCTCAGCGGCGGCTTTGTCCAGCTCCGCCTTTTCGGCTGGGGGCAGTTTGCGCTATAGCTTCATTGGCGAGATAGATTTTCCCCCAAAATTTAGCCAGCATAGCAAAAAACAACGGCATGATACTATAAAGAAAACGGAAGACTTTCCCCCTCTTCGATTTTCTTGTGCAGTTTGACCGGCGCAAAATCCCCTGCTTGGCTTGCTTTTTCCGCCGCAATTTGCTATGCTAAAGCAAATTGCCCTGTTTGGGAGGAGATATACATGATTACCATCCATCAGTCCCCGGTCCGCTGGCAAGAAGGCCGTTTCGTCCCCGCCGAGACAAAAGAGGGCCGGGAGAACACCATGGCCCACGCCATCCTCACCGCCCACAGCGTGTCCGGCGGCCCCGGCCGCCTGTCCATCCGCTTCGACGCCATGGCGTCCCACGACATCACCTACGTGGGCATCATCCAGACCGCACGGGCCTCCGGCATGAAGGAGTTCCCCCTGCCCTATGTGCTCACCAACTGCCACAACTCGCTGTGCGCCGTGGGCGGCACCATCAACGAGGACGACCATGTCTTCGGTCTGTCCGCCGCCAGGAAGTACGGCGGCGAGTTCGTCCCCGCCCACCAGGCCGTCATCCACTCCTATATGCGGGAGCGGTACGCCGCCCCAGGCCGGATGATCCTGGGCTCCGATTCCCACACCCGCTACGGGGCCTACGGCTGCATGGCCATCGGCGAGGGCGGCCCGGAGCTGGCCCGCCAGCTGCTGCGCAAAACCTATGACATCGCCTATCCCAGGGTGATCGCCGTCTACCTCACCGGCGCGCCCCGGCCCGGCGTGGGGCCCCAGGACGTGGCCCTGGCCCTGGTGGGGGCCACCTTCAAAAACGGCGCGGTGAAGAACGCCGTCATGGAGTTCTTCGGCCCCGGCGTGGCCAGCCTGTCCATGGACTACCGGGCGGGCATCGATGTGATGACCACGGAGACCACCTGCCTGTCCTCCGTGTGGCAGACCGACGGGCAGACCAAGGCCGCCCTCACCCTGCTGGGCCGGGGTGACAGCTATCAAGAGATGGCCCCCGCCGACGGCGCGTACTACGACGGGGTGGTGACGGTGGAGCTGGACAAGGTGGAGCCCATGATCGCCCTGCCCTTCCACCCCTCCAACGCCTACACCATCAAGGACTTCAAGGCCAACATGGCCGACCTGCTCCACCAGGTAGACGTGGACGCGGCGGAGCAGCTTGGCGTGAAGAACGCCCCGTCCCTGGTGAACAAGATCGCGGACGGACAGTTCCGGGTGGACCAGGGCGTGATTGCGGGCTGCTCCGGCGGCACGTACCAGAATTTGAAGCGGGCCGCCGAGATTTTAAAGGGCTGTGCCATCGGCTCGGACGCCTTCTGGCTGTCCTGCTACCCCGGCTCCATGCCCGTCAACCTGGAGCTGACCAAAAACGGCTGCATCGCCCAGCTGATGGCGGCGGGGGCGTCCATCCGCTCCTGCTTCTGCGGGCCCTGCTTCGGGGCGGGGGACGTGCCCGCCAACGGTGCCTTCTCCATCCGCCACTCCACCCGCAACTTCCCCAACCGGGAGGGCTCCAAGCCGGTTGACGGCCAGATCTCCTACGTGGCGCTGATGGACGCCCGGTCCATCGCCGCCACCGCCCGGATGGGCGGCGTGCTCACCGGTGCGGACGAGCTGCCCGACGTGCCCGCCGACCGGGCTGACGAGCAGTGGAGCTATGACGACTCCGCCTACAAGTCCCGTGTCTACTTCGGCGTGGGCAGGCCCCAGCCGGAGACGGAGCTGGTGTTCGGCCCCAACATCGCCGACTGGCCGGAGCAGATCGCCCTGCCGGACGACCTGCTGCTCACGGTAGCTGCCGCCATCTACGACCCGGTGACCACCACCGACGAGCTGATCCCCTCCGGGGAGACCTCCTCCTACCGCTCCAACCCCCTGCGGCTGTCCGAGTTCGCCCTGAGCCGGAAGGACCCACAGTACGTCCCCCGTGCCAAGGCGGTCCAGGCGGTGGAAAAGCTGCGCCGGGAAAATCCGGACGCCCCCGAGGTCAAGGCGGCGCTGGGCGGGTACGACCCCGCCCGCACAGGTCTGGGCTCCCTGGTGATGGCCCTCAAGCCCGGCGACGGCTCCGCCCGGGAGCAGGCGGCCTCCTGCCAGCGGGTGCTGGGGGGCTGCGCCAACATCGCGGAGGAGTACGCCACCAAGCGCTACCGCTCCAACGTGGTGAACTGGGGCATGCTGCCCTTCATCGCCGAGGATTTGAAGGAGCTGAACCTCCAGCCCGGCGACCGGGTGTATATCCCCGGCGTCCGCGCCCTGCTGGAGGGGGACGGGGAGCAGGTTACCGCCACCGTCCTGCGGGAGGGCGGCGAGACCGGCCTCACCCTGTCCCTGCCCGGCCTGACCAGGGAGGAGCGGGACGTCATCCTGGCCGGGTGCCTCATCAACTACTACGCGGAATAACAAAAAATATGGCAGGGGGTGGAGTGGACTCCACCCCTTGCTTTTTTCCTAGGGATATGGTAGAATTTCCTGCCGCAAGGTTTCAGCTTCCAAATCCTCTCCATTTTTACCCAAATTACGAAAGGAACGGCCCCATCCATGGACGAACGCCTGCTGCATATCATTGTGGACTCGTTTCCCAAAATACTGGCTCCCGGCCTGCTGGTCACCATCCCGCTGACCGCCATCGCCTTTGCCCTGGCCATGGTCATCGCCGTGGCGGCGGCGCTGGCCCAGTTCGGGCGGGTGCCGGTGGTCACCCAGCTGTGCCGGTTTTACATCTGGATCTTCCGGGGCACCCCCCTGCTGGTCCAGCTGTTTGTGGTGTTCTACGGCCTGCCCCGGGTGGGGGTCACCCTGGACCCATTTCCCGCCGCCGTCATCGTGTTCTCCCTCAACGAGGGGGCCTACTGCGCGGAGACCGTCCGGGCGGCGCTGGAGGCCGTCCCCGCCGGGCAGCTGGAGGCGGGGTACTGCGCCGGGATGTCCTATTTGCAGACCATGCGCCGCATCATCCTGCCCCAGGCCATGCGCACCGCCTTTCCGTCGCTGTCCAACTCCCTCATCGCCATGGTGAAGGATACCTCCCTGGCCTCCAACATCACCGTGGTGGAGATGTTCCGGGCCGCGGAGCAGATCAACGCCACGGTTTACGAGCCGCTGGTGCTGTACATCGAGGTGGGGCTGGTGTACCTGCTGTTCTCCACCGTGCTCACCTGGCTCCAGGGCATCGGGGAGAGGAAGCTGGGCGCGTATCAGAGACAGGAGGGTTGACCGGTGCTGGAAGTGCAGAACATACATAAGTCCTTCGGCCCGCTGGAGGTGCTCAAGGGGGTGGATCTGACCGTCCGCAGGGGGGACGTGGTGGCCATCCTGGGGCCCAGCGGCTCGGGCAAGACCACCCTCCTGCGGTGCGTCAACTTTCTGGAAACTGCCGACCAGGGCACGCTGAGCTTCGACGGGGAGCGGTTCCGGCTGGGTCATGTGCCCAGGAAGGACGTGGCCCGGCTGCGGAAGAAGACCGCCTTCGTGTTCCAGAGCTATAACCTGTTTCTGAACAAAACCGCTCTGCAAAACGTGACGGAGGGGCTGATCGTGGCCCGGAAGATGCCAAAAGCCCAGGCGGAGGAAATCGGCCGCCGGGCCCTGGACAAGGTGGGGCTGTCCGACCGGATGGACCACTACCCCAGCCAGCTGTCCGGCGGGCAGCAGCAGCGGGTGGCCATCGCCCGTGCCATCGCCGCAGAGCCGGAGATCATCTACTTCGACGAGCCCACCTCTGCCCTGGACCCGGAGCTCACCGGGGAGGTGCTGGCCGTCATGCGCCGGCTGGCGGACGAGGGGATGACCATGCTGGTGGTCACCCACGAGCTGGGCTTCGCCCGCACCGTGTCCAGCCAAGTGGTGTTCATGGAGGGCGGCGTGGTGGTGGAGGCCGGGCCCTCCCAGGAAATCTTTGAGCGCCCAAAGGAGGAGCGCACCCGCGCGTTCCTCCAGACCGGCGGGAGCGAACGCTGAGCGCCCGCCCCATCCCAAAACGGGGATGACTGCGGACCAATCGAAAGGAGTTTTTTGCAATGAGTTGGAAACGCTTTGCGGCAGCCTTTGCCGCCGCCGCGCTGTGGCTGGCCGCCCTGGCGGGCTGCGCCCAGGAGAAGCCCCAGGCGACGGACATGGGCGGCGACCTGCTGGCCGCCATCCTGGCCAAGGGGGAGATCGTGGTGGCCATGGAGGGCACCTGGTCCCCCTGGACCTACCACGACGAGAGCGGTGAGCTGGTGGGCTACGACGTGGAGGTGGCCCAGGCCATCGCCGATCACCTGGGGGTGAAGGCCACCTTTGTGGAGGGGGAGTGGGACGGCCTGCTGGCAGGGCTGGAGACCGGCCGGTACGACATCATGGTCAACGGCGTGAACGTGGACGAGGACCGGAAACAAAAGTATGACTTCTCCACCCCCTACGCCTACGACAAGACCGCCGTCATCGTCCGGGGGGACGACGACTCCATCCAGGCTATGGAGGACCTGGAGGGCAAACACACCGCCAACACCATCACCTCCACCTACGCCGCCGTGGCTCAGAAGTACGGCGCGGAGGTCACCGCGGTGGACGATCTGAACCAGACCTTTGAGCTACTGCTCACCGGGCGGATCGACGCCACGCTGAACGCCGAGGGCACCTTCTACGACTATCTCAGGGCCCACCCCGACGCCAACGTGAAGATCGCCTGCATTGACCCGGACTTCAACGAGACCGCCATCCCCGTGCGCAAAGGGGAGGAGACCGCCTCCCTGCTGGCCGAGATCAACGCGGCGCTGGAGGAGATGCGCCAGGACGGCCGCCTGTCCGAGCTGGCAGTCAAATACTTCGGCGCCGACCTGTCCAAAAGCGACTGAGTAAAAGGAGTGAGTCATATGCCTGTCACCTTTGCCGTGTGCGGCTGCGGGGCCCGGGGTCTGGAGGCTTACGCCCCCTACCAGGAGCAGCACCCCGACGAGATGAAGATCGTGGCCGGGGCGGACACCCGCCCGGAGCGGCTGACCATGCTGCGGGAGCGGTACGGCGTGCCCGGGGAGCTGTGCTTCCCCTCCGATGAGGCGCTGCTGGCCCAGCCGAAGCTGGCCGACGTGATGATCGTGGCCACCCAGGACCGTCAGCACGTCCCCGCCGCTCTGGCCGCCCTGGACAAGGGCTACCACGTGCTGCTGGAAAAGCCCATCTCCCCCAGCCTGGAGGAGTGCCGCGCCCTCCAGCGCAAGGCCCACGAGACGGGCAAAGCCGTGGTGGTGTGCCATGTGCTGCGGTATACCCGGTTCTATTCCGCCCTGGAGGCCATCCTCCGCCGGGGGGACATCGGCAAAATCGAGACCATTGACGCCGTGGAGCATGTGGCCTACTGGCACCAGGCCCACAGCTTCGTCCGGGGCAACTGGCGGCGGTCCGACGAGACCAGCCCCATGATCCTGGCCAAGAGCTGCCACGATATGGACATACTGCGCTGGCTGGCGGGGGAGCCCTGTCTGCGGGTGCAGAGCTTCGGCGCACTGGACTACTTCAAGGCGGACAACGCCCCGCAGGGCGCGGCCAGGCGCTGCCTGGACGGCTGCCAATGCAAAGACTCCTGCCCCTACGACGCGGAGAAGATCTACATCACCGACCCCCGCACCGGCATACGGGGCCGGGGGGCGCTGTGGCCCTGCGGCGTGCTGGCCAGCGAGCCCACCGAGGAGAAGATCTGGGACGCCCTGCGCACGGGGCCCTACGGCCGCTGTGTGTTCCACTGTGACAACGATGTGGTGGACCACCAGACGGTGAACCTGGAATTCGCCAACCACATCCACGCCACCTTCACCATGACCGCCTTCACCCAGGACTGCCGCCGTACGATTAAGGTTACCGGCACCCTAGGCGAGGTGGAGGGGGACATGAGCGAAAACGTCCTCCGCCTCCGCCGGTTTGGGATGCCGGAGGAGGTCATCGACCTGCGGGAGGAGGGCGGCGCGTACTCCGGCCACGGCGGCGGGGACTTCGGGCTGATGTCCAGCTTCTGTAAGCTCATCGCCGGGGGCGGCACAGAGGGGCTCACCGGGGTGGACGTGTCGGTGGAGAGCCACGTGATGGCCCTGGCCGCCGAGGCCTCCCGGCTGGACGGGGGGCGTACCGTCACCCTGTCCGAGTTCTGAATCCTGTTTCCCCAATGCGTGTAACGCCCCGGGGCCTGACGGCTCCGGGGCGTCTGCTTTACAGCCGGGTGGGGATGAAGAACAGCCAAGGGGCGGTGGCGGCGGCCATGGTCAGGGCAATGATGCGCTTCTCCCGGCCGGTGAGCAGGTCACAGGATTTCATGGTCCGCATGTCGAAGAAGTAGATGCACACACCCGCGAGGGCCACCCCGGCCAGCGTCCACAGGAAGGCTGAAACATGTCCAAAGGGATTGTGGAACAGGTATCGCAGGGTATCGTAAAATAGGTCTCCCAGCACGTAAGGGGAGATAAACGCCCCCAGAAACAGCCACACGATGCCCACCCCATCGGCGGCGAAGCCCAGCAGCCAGAATTTCCACCACAGCTTCTTCACCACTGCGCCCTTTTGGCTGTGCCGCAGGGCCAGCAGGGTGCAAAACAGCACGGCGCAGTCCACCAGCAGGTTGCCGGGAATGACGAACACCAGGATCTGCGGAAAGAGGATCAGCGCCCAGATGGGCAGGATAATGTTATAGAGACGGGTCTGTTTTTTCATGCTTCGACGCTCCCTTCCGGGTCTGCTCCCTGATTCTCCACAGTTCCTTTGTACACATTACCGCAATGCCGATGAGATAGGCGATGAATATGATTGCCACAGGGATGGCGATGCACCAGAAGACCAGGCTGCCGGCAATGGAGTAAACAACATAATTGATAAACGTTCCCGGCATGCTTATTACTCCTTCCTTTTCTGCTTCATCCTGTGCCGGGCTGCCCCGGTCAGATTGCCCGCAAGCGCCGCGAACAGCACAATGGCGCAGTGGAACAGTGCGCTGGAATTCATCAGCAGAAACACCACCGGCATGTAGAACAGGGCGCAGGCCAGAGGATACAGCGGGCAGAACCCGTGCCGCCGCCCCAGGGACAGCCCCGACATGAAGCCCCCCACCGGCAGCAGCAGATAGGGCAGGAGCAGCCCCACCAGCACCGGCACGTCGGGGGCGTCGAACACCCTCAGCGTCATGGGCAGCGCGTCGCACAGCAGCAGCGCAAAGCCCAGGTAGGGCAGCGTCTCCTTCCAGTGGAACAGGGACGGTCCGGGGGCCAGCCCCAGCTTTTCCCGGATGGCGGCCACCTCCGCGTACCAGCCCACCCAGCGGCCCAGCCACACCAGGGTGTACACCAGCGCCAGAGAAATAAGGAAAAAGGGCAGCTCGCGTACGCCGAAGTTGAGCACCGTCCACAGCCCCACCGTCACAGACATCACCGCGAAATGGGTCAGGGAACGCACCACCAGCGACCTGCCGCTGTCGGCAAAGGGGAGGGTGGCAATGCCCACCTCCGCACCCGCCAGAAAGAACAGGCACAGGTTGGGCAGCGAGTGGGACGGCCAGCCGAAGCCATCGATGAGCCATTCCCCCCAGACGGCAAAGGGGTTCCTTAAATGCCAGATATGGCTCATCCAGGGCATGGCATCCAGCACCCACACAAAAGCCAGCAGCAGGGCCGCCCCAATCAGCCCCCCAATGAGCGCCCGGATCAGCATCTGTTTTTTATCGTCTGCCAGCATCGCGCACGCCTCCTCTCACAGTCCAAGGGCCTGTTTGATCTTCTTGACATACCGCCGGGACACCCAGCACACCGTCCCGCCCTCCAGGGTCATCCGGATGGTGCCTGCCAGGGTCAGGTCCAGGCCGGTCACCCGGTCCAGGTTGACGATCTCCGAGTTGGACACCCGCACGAACCGGGTGCCCGCCAGCTCCTCCTCCAGCTCATACAGCCGCTGGCGGACGGCGAACACCCCCTTGCCCGTCTGGCAGGACACCCCTTTATCCTCGGCGAAGAACCGCAGCACCATGGATCGGCTCACACGCACCGCCTCCCGCTCCTGGTAGACGGTGAAGGGCTGGGGGACCGCCTCCCCCCGGAGGCGTGCCGCCAGGGCCTCGGCCTCCTCCGTGGGGCTGGGGACGCGCAGGATGACAACAGGCTCGTCCAGACTGGGGTCGATCTGTACTTCCACCTTCACCGGCGCTCCCTCCTCTCGCTGGTTGTAGTATACCCAACCGGCATCCAAAAGTCCAGCGAATGGGGATGAGTGGTCGGTTTGAGCGGATAGGCGGCAGGGACAGCACAAAAAAGCACCGCCGGAGAAGACTCCGGCAGTGCTTCTTGGATGTCGTACCTTGTGCCGCTCAGGCCAGCTTAGCCTTCGCCATCTCGGTGAGCTGGGTGAAGGCGGCCTTGTCGTTGACGGCCATCTCGGCCAGCATCTTGCGGTTGATCTCCACGCCCGCCAGCTTCAGGCCGTGCATGAAGGTGGAGTAATTCATGCCGTTCATCTTGCACCCGGCGCTGATGCGGGCGATCCACAGCTGACGGAAGTCGCGCTTCTTCAGCCGGCGGCCCACGTAGGCGTACTGCAGGGACTTCATCACCTGCTCGTTGGCCATCTTGTAATGCTTGCTCTTGGCGCCCCAATAGCCCTTGGCCAGCTTGAGGATCTTGTTCCTTCTCTTGCGCGTCATCATTGCGCCCTTGACTCTTGCCATTGTCGTTCAGCCTCCTATAGTTGAGTAAATATGATGTCGTCCCTGATTATTTGTAGGGAACCATGCGCTTGATGGTGGCCGCGTTGGTCACATCGGCGTAGCCGCCCTTGCGGAGGCTTCTCTTGAGCTTGCGGGTCTTACCGTGGCCGTTGAGCAGGTGGCTCTTGTTGGCGTGGGCACGCTTGACCTTGCCGTTCTTGGTCAGGTTGAAGCGCTTCTTGGCGCCGCTGTGGGTCTTCACTTTAGGCATGACGGTTATCTCCTTTTCGTAGTTGATGATGTCACGCTTCGCCTGTTGCGCGACGCGGTTCTAAGCCCTTCAACTCAGGGAAAGCTCTCCTGGGCTTCCCCTGCGCTGCGGTCTTAGCCCGCTGGTCACGACGGCTCCGCGCTTTCTGCTTACTGCTTATTGGTTTTCGCGCTCTTGGCGGACAGGAAGATGCTCATATGCCGGCCTTCCAGCTTGGGCTCCTTGTCCAGCACGGCCAATTCGCCGCACTGGTCCGCGAAGTCCAGCAGCAGCTTCTTGCCGATGTCCGTATGGGCCATCTCCCGGCCCCGAAAACGGACGGTGACCTTCACCCGGTTGCCCTCGGCCAGAAACTTCTGGGCATTGCGCAGCTTGGTGTTGAAATCGCCGATGTCGATGCCGGGGGACATCCGCACCTCTTTGATCTCCACCACGTGCTGGTTCTTCTTGGCCTCCTTCTCCCGCTTGGCCTGCTCGAACCGGTACTTGCCGTAGTCCATGAGCTTGCACACGGGCGGGGTGGCGGTGGGAGAGATTTTGACCAGGTCCAGCCCGGCCTCGTCGGCGCGAGCCTGAGCCTCCCGAGCGGACATGACGCCCAGCTGAGCGCCGTCGGCGCCGATGAGCCGCACCTCCCGGTCGCGGATTTCCTCGTTGATCTGATGAGCCGTATTAGCTATGGTCACGCACCTCCAAAAATAAAAACGTGAATGCAGCAAGGCACCCACGTCCACAACGAAGCCCGCACAGCCAAGCCGTGCGCGTTTCACCATGTTAACCCCTTCGCCCGCGGCGGGAGGTGAGGACGGCGGCGCCATTCCTGCTTCCTTTTGCTCAGGTATCATACCAGATCGGGAAAGGTTTGTCAACCACGTTTTTCAGATTTCTCCTGCCGGCATGAAGCAAATTTGCCTCTCGGCGCGGTTGCCCCCAAAGCCGGGATTTGCTATAATAGTAGGAAAAACGCGAAAGGGGGCCCCGCCATGCTGAACCTGCTGTACGCCCGGGCCGGGCAGGACATCCGGGGAGAGCTGCTGGAGCGGATGGGCCGCTCCCCGGCCCGCCGCCGTCTGCTGATCGTTCCGGAGCAGTATTCCCACGAGAGTGAGCGGGCTATGTGCGCCGCTTTCCAGGACGGCGCATACGGCAGAGCGTCCATGTCCTGCGAGGTGCTCTCGTTTACCCGCCTGGCCGGACGGCTCACCGACGCCGCCGGGGGCGGGGCCGCACCCATGCTGGACGCGGGGGGGCGGATGCTGCTGATGTACGCCGCTCTGCGTCAGGTGTCCGACGCGCTGACCACCTACCGGGCCCCCTCCCGAAAGCCTGCGTTTCTCACGGGCCTGCTGGCCACGGTGGACGAGTGCCGCTCCTACCGGGTGGAGCCTGCGGCGCTGATGGCCGCCGGGGAGGAGCTGGGAGGCCGTCAGGGGGACAAGCTCCGGGACCTGGGGCTGATCTACGCCGCCTATCAGGCGCTGGAGGCCGAAGGGGCCGCCGACCCCCGGGGCCGCCTGGACCGTTTGGCTGTTCAGCTGGAGGACACCCGCTGGGCGGCGGGGATGGCGTTCTACGTCTACGGCTTCACCGACTTCACCCCCCAGGAGGAGCGGGTGCTGTCCGCCCTGATGGCCCAGGGGGAGCTGACGGCGGCCTTTGTGTGCGGCGCCGGTGACGATCCGTCGGGCATCTTTCAGCCCGCCCTCCGGGCCGCGCGGCGGCTGGGCCGTCTGGCCAAGGACAACGGCGTGTACCTGATGGAGGAGACGCTGGACCGCCCTCTGCCCCGCCACCCCTCTCTGGAGTTTTTAGCGCAAAACCTGTTCGGGCCCATGCCGGAAAGCCCCTGGCAGGGGGAGTGCGGCCTCACCCGCATCGAAGCCGCCACGCCCCGCCAGGAGGTGGAGTGGTGCGCCGCCGAGATCCTGCGGCTGCTGCGGGAGGAGGGCTGCCGCTGCCGGGACATCGCCGTGTGCGCCCGGCGGCTGGACGGATACGGGGAGCTGATCGAGAGCACCTTCGCCCGCTACGGCGTGCCGGTGTTCCTGTCCGCCATGGAGGACGTGCTGGAAAAGCCGGTGCTGGCCCTGGTGACCTCCGCCTTGGCCGCGGCGGCGGAGGACTATCCCTATGAGGAGCTGTTCCGCTACCTGAAAACCGGGCTCACCGGCATCACGGACGAGGAGCGGGACCTGCTGGAAAACTACGTCCTGACCTGGGATCTGAAGGGTTCCGCCTGGACCCGCCGGAAGCCCTGGGACATGCACCCGGAGGGCTACGGCCAGAAGCTGGAGGACGAGGACGCGGCCTTTGTGGCCCGGCTGGACGAGCTGCGCCGCCGGGTCGTCGCGCCGCTGGAGCGGCTGCGGAAGGGAACGGACAAGACGGGCAGGGGCCGCGCCCTGGCCCTCTATCAGCTGCTGGACGATATCGACCTGCCCACCCGGCTGGCCCAGCGGGCGGACAGTCTGGAAGCCCGGGGCGACCGGAACACCGCCGCCCAGTACCGCCAGCTGTGGGACATCCTGGTGGGCGGCCTGGAGCAGTGCGCCCTGCTGCTGGAGGACACCGAGCTGGAGCTGGAGGAGTTCTCCCGGCTGTTCTCCCTGGTGCTGAGCCAGTACGACGTGGGGGCCATCCCCGTGTCCCTGGACGCGGTGACGGTGGGGGACGCGCCCCGCATGGCCCACAAGGAGGTCAAGGCGCTGTTCCTGCTGGGGGCGGACAGCAATTCCATTCCGGACTGCGCCCCCTCCCCGGGGCTGTTCTCCGACCAGGACCGGGACGTGCTGGCCGCCATGGAGGTGGAGCTGGCCCCCCGGCAGGAGGACAAGCTCCGCCGGGAGATGACCATCGCCTACGAGACCTGCGCCCGGCCCTCCCAGCGGCTGTACGTCAGCTATTCCGCCGCCGGGGCGGGGGACGCCCAGCACGCCCCCTGCTTCCTCTGGGAGCGGCTGGCGGCGCTCTTCCCCGACGCCCCGGTTTTGGGGGGCGGGGATCCCCTGGACCGGCTGTCCGCGCCGGACGCGGCCCTGGAGCTGGCGGGGCAGGATGGCGGCGTGGCCGCCGCCCTGCGGCAGGTGCCCGGTCTGGCCGACCGGGTGGACCGCATCCAGAGCGCCTCCCGGTGGCGGCGGGGGCGGCTGTCCCGTCCGGCGGTGGACCGGCTGTTCGGGCCGGTGTCGCCCATGTCCGCCACCCGGCTGGACCTGGTCAACTCCTGCCATTTCAGCCACTTCCTGCGCTTCGGCCTGGAGGCCAAGCCCCGGCAGAAGGCCGAATTTCGGCCTTCTGACTACGGAACCTTCGTCCACGACGTGCTGGAGAACACCCTGCGCACGGCAAAGGAGGCCGGCGTGCCGCTGGACGACGCGGACGAGGTGCGCCGGCTGTCCCAGCAGGCCGCCGACCGCTACGAGCGGGAGGTGCTGGCCGGCCTGGAGGAGGAGCCCGCCCGGTTTCGTTACCTCTTCGGGCGGATGAAGCAGGCGGCTTTGGCGGTGGTGCAGAGCGTGGCGGCGGAGCTGTCCGTCTCCGACTTCACCCCCGCTGCCTTCGAGCTGGGCTTCGGGCCGGGGAAGGCCCTGCCCCCGGTGGAGGTGGAGCAGGGGGTGCGCCTGCGCCTCACCGGCTATGTGGACCGGGTGGACGAATGGCTCCACAACGGGAAGCGCTACCTCCGGGTGGTGGACTATAAGACCGGAAAAAAGAGCTTCGACTTTGCCGACGTGGAGGACGGACGGGGCCTTCAAATGCTGCTCTACCTCTTTGCCCTGAGCCGGGAGGGGGAGCGGGTGCTGGGCCCTGGGGAAATCGTCCCCGCCGGGGTGCTGTACGTCCCCGCCCGCACCCCCCTGGTGGACGGCGAGCGGGGCATGACCGACGAGGAGATCCAGCGCTCCAGGGACAGGCTGCTGCGCCGCCAGGGGCTGGTGCTGGACGACCGGGACGTGCTGTCCGCCATGGAGCGCACGGCGGGAGGCTTCCGCTTCCTGCCGGTGAGCGCGGGCCGGGGCGGCGCGGATTACCTGGTCAGCGGGGAGCAGATGGAGCTGCTGGACCGGTACATCACCGACGCCCTGCGCCGCGCCGCCGGGGAGCTGGCTAGGGGCAACATCGACGCGGACCCATATTGGCACAACGCCGACAAGAACCCCTGCCGCTGGTGTGACTACCGGGCGGCCTGCCACTTTGAGGAGGGCTGCGGGGACGCCAGACGCTACCGGCGCGGGGTAAGGGCGGCGGAGTTCTGGGACTGGCTGGCCCGAAAGGAGGAGGACGGACATGGCGATTGAGCTGACAAGGGAACAGCTGGCCGTGGTGGAAAACCGGGGCGGGGACCTGCTGGTGTCCGCCGCCGCCGGGTCGGGCAAGACCCGGGTGCTGGTGGAGCGGCTGATGGGCTATGTGGAGCAGGGGGAGGAGATTGACCGCTTCCTGGTCATCACCTTTACCAACGCCGCCGCCGCTGAGCTGCGGGACCGCATTGCCGCCGCCATCCACGCCCGCCTGGCCCAAAAGCCGGGGGACCGGCATCTGCGGCGAAACGCCACCCTGGTTTACAAGGCCCCCATCTGCACCATCGACGCATTCTGCCTGGACTTTCTGCGGCAGTGGGGGCATCTGGCGGACCTGGACCCGGACTTCCGCCTGTGCGACGAGTCGGAGGGGGAGGAGCTGCGCCGCCGCGCCCTGGAGGAGGTGCTGGAGGCCCGGTACGCGAATATCGGGGAGGACGCCCCCTTCGCCGCCCTGGTGGACGCCCTGGCGGGGGAGCGGGACGACCAGACCCTGGAGGACGTGGTCCTGTACGTCCACAAGCAGGTGCAGGCCCAGCCGGACCCGGTGAAATGGCTGATGGACCGGCGGCGGGACTTTGTCCTGCCCCAGGGCGCGGGCCCGGAGGACACCCCTTGGGGCCGGGCTCTGCTGGCCGACGGCCGGGAGCTGGCGGACTACTGGCTGGAGGCCATGACCGCCCTGCGCAATGAGGTCGCCTGGGACGGGCTGCTGGACAAGAACTACGGCCCCACCCTGGACGAGACCCTGGACGGGCTGGAAAAGCTCCGCGCCGCCCTGGGCGAGGGCTGGGACAGCGCCGCGGCCTGCTTCCCCGTCCCATTTCCCCGCCCCGGCATGAAGCGGGGGGAGTTTGACGAGGGGCTGAAGGCCCGGATGACAGCCCTGCGGGACCAGTGCAAGGCCCAACTCAAGAAGCTGGGGGAGCGGTTCGACGTGACGGCGGCCCAGGCGGCGGACGACCTGCGGGCGGTGGGCCCCGCCATGACCGCCCTGCTGGAGGTGACGGCGGAGTTTGACACGGCGTTTATCAAGCTGAAGCAGCGCCGCCGCCTCATCGACTTCGCCGACGGGGAGCACCTGGCGGCGCGGCTGCTCACCGGCCCGGAGGGCGGGCCCAGCGATTTGGCACAGGACGTTGGCAGGCAGTTCAGGGAGATCATGGTGGACGAGTACCAGGACACCAACGCCGTGCAGAACGCCATCTTCGGGGCGCTGTCGGCGGGGGACAGCCTGTTCATGGTGGGGGACGTGAAGCAGTCCATCTACCGCTTCCGGCTGGCGGAGCCGGGCATCTTCCTGGGAAAATTTGACGCATTTCCCCAGGCGGACAGGGCCCATCCGGGCCAGGGGCGGAAAATCCTGCTGTCGGACAACTTCCGCTCCCGGCCGGAGGTGCTGGACGGGGTCAATTTTGTATTCCGGAACGTGATGACCAGGGCCGCCGGGGAGCTGGATTACACCGACGACGCGGCCCTGCGGCCGGGCCGTGCCGACCTCACCCCCGACAGCCGGTACTGCGTGGAGCTGGACTGCGTGGACCTGTCCGCCCTCGCCGACGAGGGGGAGGAGGAAAAGACGGACAAGGATCTGCTCGCCGCCCGGGCAGCGGCCCGGCGCGTCCGGGAGCTGCTGGACAGCGGCCTGCCCATCGGGGACAGGCCCCTCCGGGCGGAGGATATCGTCATCCTCCTGCGCTCGCCAAACCCCGTGCTGCGGTACTACGCCGCCGCCCTGGACGAGCTGTCCATTCCCTGGTCCGCCGAGGGCGGGCAGGAGTTCTTCGGCACCACGGAGGTTTCCGTGGCCGTCGCCCTGCTCCAGGTGCTGGACAACCCCCGGCAGGACGTGGCCCTGCTGGCCGCCCTGCGCTCCCCACTGTTCGGCTTCACCCCGGACCGGCTGGCCCTGCTCCGGGCGGGGAGCGGAGGCACGGTGTACGGCTGCCTGGCCGCCGGCGCGGCCAGGGGGGAGGAGGACTGCCTGTCCTTCCTGGCCCTGCTGGGTGAGCTGCGGGAGCTGGCGGCGGAGGAGAGCAGCCACCGCCTGCTGTGGTACATCTACGGGAAGCTGGACGTGCCCGCCGTCTTCGCCGCCCTGCCCGACGGCCAGCGGCGGCGGGCCAACCTGATGGCCCTGTACGACGAGGCGTGCCGGTTCGAGAGCGGCGGGCACCGGGGCTTGATGGCCTTCCTGCTCCACCTGAGCCGGATGGCGGAGAACGGCCTCAGCGTGCCCGTGCCCGGCAGCGAGACGGGGGGCGTGCGCATCCTGTCCATCCACAAGTCCAAGGGGCTGGAGTTCCCGGTGGTGCTGGTGTGCGGCCTGGACCGGCAGTTCAACGAGGCGGACGCCAAGTCCACCATCCTGTTCCACCCCGAGCTGGGGCTGGGGCCCAAGCGCACCGATCGGCAGCGGGGCCTGCGATACACCACCATCGCACGGGACGCGGTGGCCCTGCGGCTGCGCCGGCAGCTCCGGGCGGAGGAGATGCGGCTTTTGTACGTGGCCATGACCCGTGCGGAGCACAAGCTGATTTTGCTTACCTCCGTCAACGGCCGGGGCGGGAGCCTGGCCGCGCTGGCGGGGCAGGCCCAGTGCCCGCCGCCCCCCCGGCAGATGGCAGAGGCCCGGTCCATGGCGGACTGGGTGCTGGCCCCCGCCCTGTGCCGGAGGGACAGCACCTCCCTCTGGGCGGATGTGGACACGCCCCGGCCCGATCCCCCGGCGGACGAGGGTTATCCCTGGGATATCCGCCTGCTGTCCGGGGCGGAGTTCGAGCGGCCCCAGAGCCTGGGAGGCGGGGCGGAGGAGGCGCCCGGTCCAACCCTCCCCGACGGCCTGGTCGAGCGGCTGAGCTGGCGCTATCCCCACATGGGGTCGGCCGCCATTGCCTCTAAGCTCACCGCCACCCAGCTCAAGGGCCGGGAGAAGGACGCGGAGGCGGCGGAGAACGGCGTGGAGCTGAAAGCTGCCGCCCCCCACCTCGCCGCCCCCCAGACCGCCCTGCGCCGGCCGGTGTTCCAGGGGCAGCGGCCCCTCACCCCCGCCCAGCGGGGCACCGCCCTGCACATGGTGATGCAGTACCTCAACTATGACCGCACCCATGATTTGGGTGAGATTTCGGAGGAGATCGCCCGCCTGGTGACAGGCCGGTACATCACCCCCCAGCAGGGGGAGGCGGTGAATCCGGCGGACATCCTGGCCTTTTTCCGCTCCGGGCTGGGGGCCCGGCTGCGCCGGTCAAATCGGGTGGAGCGGGAGTTCAAGTTCTCCCTGCTGGCCCCCGCGGCGGACTACTACCCTGAGGCGGAGGCGGGGGAAGAGGTGCTCCTCCAGGGCGTGGTGGACTGCTGGTTTGCGGAGGAGGACGGCACGGTCACCGTGGTGGATTTCAAGACGGACCGGGTGGACGAGCAGACGGTGGGCCGCCGGGCCGAGGACTACCGCCCCCAGCTGGACGCATATACCCGGGCCCTGTCCCAGGCGGCGGGAGTGTCCGTCAAGCGTCGGTACCTGTGGTTTTTCAACGTTGGCCATGAGGTGGAACTGTAACGGGAGGCTGTGAATATGGAAATCATAGAGTACACCCGGGAGCTGATCCCGGAGGTGATGGACTTTGAACGCCGCCTGCGGGAGGAGGAGCCCTTCTATGGCTGGGACATCGACGAGGCGTACCGCAGGCGGGTGGAGGCCAGCTTCGACGACCCCCGGTTTGCCAACGCGGTGTCCCTGCTGGCCCGGGAGGACGGCAGGGTGGTGGGCCGCATCGACGGCTCCATCCTGGCCAGCCGGTTCGACGGCACGGTGAACGGCTATCTGGACTGGATCTGCGTGGTCAAGAGCAGCCGCCACGCCGGGACGGCCCAGGCCCTGCTGGCGGAGCTGCGCCGCCGGATGAAGCTGGCCGGGGCGGGCCAGCTCATCGCGCTGATGGCGGCCAACGAGGAGGCCCAGCGGTTTTACCGCGCCGTGGAGCGGGCCGCCATCCACGACGAGGGCATCTGGATGGAGCTGTAAACCCGGATGGCGAAAAGATTCGGAAATTTGGCAAAGCGCACAGCGAAAAAACTGTGGATTTTCTGCCGTGGATATGGTAGAAGACACACAGAGACAGGAGAGATGCGGATATGGAAGTCAACACCCCCATTGCAGAGGATATCCGCATTACGGATCAAAATTCCTATGCTGCGGCTGATGAACGGGTCCTTTGACTCGGAGAAATCTTTTCAATATTTTTCCTGTGTTCTCGTTGCCCCGGCCCGAATCTGCACATTGTCAGCAAGCAGCTCCAAGGGCTACTTTGTGGACGGCAAGCGAAAGACCAAACGCTTTCGCCGCAAGACCGACGCCAAAGCGTTCATGGCGGCACTGGGCGCGGGCCAGACCGAGATCAGCATTGAGAAGCCCGCCGCTGGGCCGCAGAGGGCGGAGCCGATCACGGTAGGGGAGTGGATGGACCGCAGGCTGGAGAAATACGCGAAGCCCACGGTAAAGCTGTCCACCTATTGCAGCTATGAACAGCTCATTCGAAGCCACGTCAAGCCTCAGATCGGCAGCCGTTATATGAGTACCATGACCGGCGAGGACCTGCAGGGCTTTTTCAACGAGCGGAGGGAACAGGGGAATCTGAGAAGAAAAGGCGGCTTTCCACCAAAACACTGACGAACCTGCGCAATATGATGCACCTGGCCTTCGGGCAGGCAGTGAAGAATAAGCTGCTGGCGGAAAATCTGGTGGAAGGGGTACGGCTCCCGAAAGCGGAAAAGCATGAGATGCGGGTGCTGGACCGGGAGGAGCAGACCCGGCTGGTTCTGGCTGCCCGCCGAGCGCCGGAGCCCGCCGCCTTCGGCATCATTTTCGACCTGTTTACCGGACTGCGGATGGGAGAGTTGTGCGGGCTGCGCTGGGAGAACGTGGACATGGATGGCCGTTCTATCAAGGTCTGCGAGACCAGAAACCGCCTGCGCAACTTCGACGACTCCATAGAAACCTCGACAGCGTGGAGACGGTGAAGTCTACAAAGATGGACAACTCCCGCCGGACGGTATACATCATGGATGGACTGTATCAGGATTTTTAGACTATCACGCCATCCAGATGTCGATACAAAAGCAAAATCCGGGCTATAACCTGGATGGATGACAGCCAGTTCCGGCGGGTGAAAAAGCTCATCCGCCGCCTGTGCGCCAACTGTGATGGCGGCAACTGCCTCCCGCTGGACGATGGGGACCCCTGCCCCTGTCCGCAGATGATTTCCAGCACCTTGATCTGCAAATACTTTCGTGCCGCCGTCCTGCCAGCGGATCGGGAGCTGTACGGAGAAATTATGTCGGCGCGGCCCGTCAAAAGCTGCTGTATCTGCGGCGCACCGATTTTCTCCCGCTCCAATTCGGTGAAATACTGCCCTTCCTGCGCCGCCAGGGAGCGCCGCAGACGGGACCGGGAGCGGAAAGCCAAAGCAGCTTTGCACTTCCGCAAATAGAGGGCCGGAAAGCCTTGTGGCACAAGGTTTTCAAAACGCCAAACCGCCCAAGGACGTGACTTTACCCTCGAAGGGCCAAAATAGACTTCTACTTGCGGAATTTTGCTCCGCATGGGACGCTTCGGTTTCCTGTGCGGGGCCATTTCTATGAAAGGAGATTTTTTGCCGTGGCAGACAAAAAGCCCAGCAATCGGGAACGGATCAAGGAAATTGTGACCGGGATTGAGGCAAACATACAAGACCTGTTCCAGAGCGATAAATTTGCGGACTATCTCCGCACCATGTCCCGGTTTCACAGCTATTCCTATAACAATACCATCCTCATCCATATACAGATGCCCAACGCCACCCATGTGGCCGGATTCAATAAGTGGAAGAATCAGTTTGGCCGCCATGTGAAAAAGGGGGAAAAGGGCTTGACGATCATCGCCCCCACGCCCTTCAAAAAACACATTGAGGAAATGAAGCTGGACCCGGACACCAAAGCGCCGGTATTGGACCATGACGGGAATGTTGTCATGGAGGAACGGGAGATTGAGATTCCCCTGTTCCGCCCGGTCAAGGTATTCGATGTGAGCCAGACCGAGGGCAGGCCCCTTCCCAGCCTTGTTTCCAGCCTGACCGGGGATGTGCAGCAGTACGAAGTATTTATGGAGGCCCTGCGGCGCACCTCCCCGGTGCCGATGCAGTTCAAGCCACTGCGGGAGGGGCTGGACGGATTTCTGAGCCTGGAAGATCAGAGCATCACCATCCGGGAGGGCATGAGCCAGGTGCAGACGGTGTGTGCCGCCGTCCATGAGATCACCCACGCCATACTCCACAACCGTGAGCGGGAGCAGCTCACCGCCGCTGCTGGGATTACGGATCAGGAACCGCCCAAACCGAAAGATAAAAACACGAAGGAAGTGGAGGCGGAAAGCGTCTCCTATACCGTCTGCCAGTATTACGGCATCAAGACCAGCGCCAACAGCCTGGGCTACATCGCCACATGGTCCAAGGACAAGACCCTGCCGGAGCTGAAAGCCAGTCTGGAGACCATCTCCAAGACCGCCAATATTCTTATCACCAGCATTGACCGCCATTTTCAAGAGATTTGCAAGGAGCGAGGCATTGACCTGACCGCCCAGCAGCCGGAGCAGGACGCGCCCTCTGCCGCACCTGACACCCTGGAACAGTTTGCCGCTGATTTATACGATTTTATGGAGCAGCTTCATCAGGAGGGAGTTCTAAAACACCCGTTTACTCAGGACCCCAGGGAGCGGTCCATCGCTGACCTTGCGGATGAAATGCAGAAAGGCTATTTTGAAGGTGTGCGTGACCCGCTGAACTATTTGATCGAACATACCGACTTGATACATACCGACCTGACAAAAGCCAAGGCGCTGCTGGCAAGGTTGGATGGGCTGGTCCAGACGCAGGACGTGCCAGCGGCGGAGCTGCCGCCTGACACCCCGGAGCAGTTCATCAGCGATATGCTGGATATGCTGGACCATCTGTATCAGGTGGGGCTTATCAAAAAGAATTTCCCCCCTGACAACCGGGAACAGACCAAGGCAAATCTGGTCCGCACCCTGCATATCAACCCTTCCATCGTCCGGGCCACTCTGGAGCAGTTCGTCCAGCAAAACACCGGTGCGGAACAGGCCAGAATCATGCTGGAGCGGCTGGATGGGCTGGCTCAGTCCGTGCCGCTGAAAGAATACGTCTACAAAATGGAGGCCAATCCCCGGACTGTGGGCGCAGCTGACCAGCAGTTTATCCAAACATATGAGAGAACGGCGCAAGGGACCTTAAAGCCGGATCGGGTGTTGTTTTTCGGCACGGCTGATAAATGCGCCGGTATTCTGAAAAAGCTGCAATCCGGCGAATTGAAACCTGGCCATGATGGACATCACCAAAAAATGGACAGGCCGGCGCCAGGATTGGAGTATCATCCACGCCCAGCTGGCGGTCTACTTTGAGGACCGTTTGCCGGACTGATCCGGCTGTACCTTGACTTGCGGCCAAACCGCCGCTATTATGACGGTAACGGGGGTGGTTCCGTTTCGCCACGACCCCCTGCCTATATTTTCCTTCTATTCGCACTGCTTTGGCAGGTTACACAAAATTTGGGACGCTCTCTCTAAGAGCCTGTTTAAAAACTTTTGACAAGATGTAGAAAGAAGCGGATAATAAGGGAAAAACAGGCGGGAGATGAGGTTGGGATGCATCAATATCCAAGCGACATCAATCGGGAAGAATACGAGCA
>CATKZW010000008.1 GCA_949841465.1 uncultured Oscillospiraceae bacterium | reverse complement strand
CGGCGAGATCATGCTGCTCCAGAACACCCGCTTCGAAAAGGGCGAGACCAAGAACGACCCCGAGCTGGCCAAGAAGATGGCCGAGCTGGCCGGCTCCGACGGCGTGTACGTGTCCGATGCCTTCGGCGCGGTGCACCGCGCCCACGCCTCCACCGCCGGCGTGGCCGACTATCTGCCCGCCGTCTCCGGCTTCCTGATCCAGAAGGAGCTGGACTTCATCGGCGGCGCGCTGGCCAACCCCAAGCGCCCCCTGGTGGCCATCCTGGGCGGCTCCAAGGTGAGCTCCAAGATCGGCGTCATCAACAACCTGCTGGAGATCGCCGACACCATCATCATCGGCGGCGGCATGGCCTACACCTTCTCCGCCGCTCAGGGCGGCAAGGTGGGCGACTCCCTGCTGGAGGAGGACTGGAAGGACTACGCCAACGACATGGTGAAGAAGGCTGCGGACAAGGGCGTGAAGCTGCTGCTGCCTGTGGACACCGTCATTGCAGACAAGTTCGCCCCCGACGCCAACAGCCAGGTGGTCAAGGCCGGCGAGATCCTTGACGGCTGGCAGGGCCTGGACATCGGCCCCGAGACCGTGAAGCTGTACTGCGGCGCGGTGGCCGACGCGGGCACCGTCATCTGGAACGGCCCCATGGGCGTGTTCGAGTTTGACAAGTTCGCCGTGGGCACCAAGGCCGTGGCCGAGGCCCTGAGCAAGACCGACGCCATCACCATCATCGGCGGCGGCGACAGCGCGGCGGCGGTGCAGCAGCTGGGCTACGCCGACAAGATGACCCACATCTCCACCGGCGGCGGCGCCTCCCTGGAGTTCATGGAGGGCAAGGAGCTGCCGGGCGTCGCTTGCCTGCTGGACGCTTAATTTGACCTTTTTAAATCAAAGAAGGGAGTTCAACAAATGAACCTCAAGTACCGCAAGACAATCATCGCCGGCAACTGGAAGATGAACAAGACCCTCACCGAGACCAAGGCCTTCGCCGAGGCCATCAAGCCCCAGCTGGGCCGCCATAAGTGGTGTGAGGTGGTGCTGTGCGTCCCCGGCGTGAACATCCCCGGCGCGGTGCGCCTGTTTAAGGACACCCGGGTGGCCATCGGCGGTGAGACCTGCCACTATGAGGCCAGCGGCGCGTACACCGGCGAGGTCACCGTGGAGATGCTCAAGGACGTGGGCGCCAAGTACGTCATCATCGGCCATTCCGAGCGCCGCCAATACTATAACGAGACCGACTTCACCGTGAACAAGAAGGTCCACGCCGCCCTGGAGGCCGGCCTGCGCCCCATCGTGTGCGTGGGCGAGAGCCTGGAGCAGCGTGAGCTGGGCGTCACCGAGGAGCTGATCTCCTATCAGGTGAAGGTTGCCCTGGCCGGCCTGAACGAGACCCAGGTCCGCCGGGTGGTCGTCGCCTACGAGCCCATCTGGGCCATCGGCACCGGCAAGACCGCCACCGCCGAGCAGGCGGGCGCAGTGTGCACCCACATCCGCGCCATCATCCGCAAGCAGTACGGCGCCCGCGTGGCCCGCGCCGTCACCATCCAGTACGGCGGCTCCATGAACGCCAAGAACGCCGCCGAGCTGCTGGCCCAGCCTGACATCGACGGCGGGCTCATCGGCGGCGCGTCCCTGAAGCCCGTGGACTTCATGGCCATCATCAACGCAGCCAATCAGGAATAAGAAGCGCGAGGATAGACGCGCCCCGGCGGATGGACCGGAGCGAGGGCAAAAGCCCAAGAAGGCGCAAAGCGCCGGATGGGTTTTGCCCGAGACGGAGAGAAGCCGCCGGGAAGAGCGCGTCCAATCCGAGCGTGACAACGAGGTATGTTTATGAAAACACCCACTACCTTAATCATCATGGACGGCTTCGGCCTGTCCTCCTCCACCGCGGCGGGGGACAACGCCATCAAGGCCGCCAGCACCCCCAATCTGGACCGCATCTTTGCCGAGAACCCCACCTGCAAGCTGTCCGCCTCCGGCCTGGACGTGGGCCTGCCCGACGGCCAGATGGGCAACAGCGAGGTGGGCCACACCAACATCGGCGCGGGCCGGGTGGTGTTCCAGGACCTGCCCAAAATCACCAAAGCCATCCAGGACGGCGATTTCTTTGAGAATCCCGCCTATAAAGACGCCATGCTGGCCGCAAAGGACGCGGGCAGGGCTGTCCACATCTACGGCCTGATGTCCAACGGCGGCGTGCACAGCCACATCACCCACATTCAGGCGGCGGTGAAGATGGCCCACCAGCTGGGCTGCCCCAGGATTTTCGTCCACTGCTTCATGGACGGCCGCGACGTGCCCCCCTCCTCCGGCAAGGGCTTCGTGGCCGAGATGAAGGAGACCTGCGACCAGTACGGGGCCCAGATCGCCACCATCTCCGGGCGCTACTACGCCATGGACCGGGACACCAACTGGGACCGGGTGGAGCGCTCCTACAAGGCCATGGTGTACGGCGAGAGCGAACAGCGCTTCATCGGCGACCCCGTGGGCGCCATGCAGGCCAGCTATGACGCGGGCGTCACCGACGAGTTTGTGGTGCCCGTCATCACCGCGGATAACGCCGAGATCGGTGAGGGCGACTCCATCATCTTCATGAACTTCCGCCCCGACCGGGCCCGGGAGATCACCCGCACCTTTGTGGACCCCGACTTCAAGGGCTTCGAGCGGAGGAAGGGCTTCTTTAAGGTGAACTACGTGTGCACCACGTCCTACGACGCCTCCATGCCCAACGTGGTCATCGCCTTCCCCAAGGAGAGCCTGGACAACATCTTCGGCGAGTATATCGCCCAGCAGGGCATGACCCAGCTGCGCATCGCCGAGACTGAGAAGTACGCCCATGTCACCTTCTTCTTCAACGGCGGCGTGGAGACCGTGTTCCCCGGCGAGGACCGCTGCCTCATCCCCTCCCCCAAGGTGGCAACCTATGACCTCCAGCCCCACATGAGCCAGCCCGAGGTCACTGCCGAGGCTGTCAAGCGCATTGAGAGCGGCGCTTACGACGTGATTATCCTCAACTTCGCCAACTGCGACATGGTGGGCCACACCGGCGTGTACGAGGCCGCCGTCAAGGCCGCCGAAGCGGTGGACAGCGGCGTGGGGCAGGTCGTCGCCGCTACGGCGAAAATGGGCGGCGTGTCCATCATCACCGCCGACCACGGCAACGCTGAGCACATGGTGGAGCCTGACGGCTCCCCCTTCACCGCCCACACCACCAACCTGGTGCCCTGCTGCGTGGTAGGCGCGGACGTGAAGCTCCGCGACGGCCGCCTGGCCGACCTGGCTCCCACCATGCTGGACCTGATGGGCTTGAAGCAGCCCGCCGAGATGACGGGCCAGACCCTGATCGTGAAGTAGGTGTCCGCCAACGTCCGACGGAAAGGAGACTGCCCCATGTCAAATGAAAAAGAAATGCTTATGGTTCAAAAGGCCACTGTATATGACTTGATTCGTATCATCAACGAGAATCCGGGCAAGACCTATACCGTTGAGGAATTGGAGCAGCTGCTCCATGCGTATATTAAAGGCGTTGAAACCTAATATGCCTGTTTGTGTCCCACGAGGCAGATGCCTCTGAAGAAATATACCTTTGACATTTTGAAAGGAGCTTGATTCCCATGAAACAGATGCTTGAGATCGTTGACGTCCTCGGCCGTGAAATTATCGACTCCCGCGGCAACCCCACCGTCGAGGTGGAGGTCACCCTGGAAGACGGCACCGTGGGCCGCGCTGCGGTTCCCTCCGGCGCTTCCACCGGCGTGCACGAGGCCTGTGAGCTCCGGGACGGCGACAAGAGCCGCTACCTGGGCAAGGGCGTGGAGAAAGCCGTCGCCAACGTGAACACTGAGATCGCCGAGTGCCTGATCGGCATGAACGCTCTGGACCAGGTGGCCGTGGACAAGGCCATGATCGAGCTGGACGGCACCCCCAACAAGGGCCGCCTGGGCGCCAACGCCATTCTGGGCGCTTCCCTGGCCACCGCCAAGGCCGCCGCTGAGTCCCTGGGCACCAGCCTGTATAACTATATCGGCGGCGTCAACGCCAAGACCCTGCCCGTCCCCATGATGAACATCCTCAACGGCGGCGCTCATGCCACCAACAACGTGGAGATCCAGGAGTTCATGATCATGCCCGTGGGCGCCCCCACCTGGAAAGAGGCTCTGCGCCGCTGCGCCGAGGTGTTCCATCAGCTGAAGAAGACCCTGAAGGAGAACGGCACCCCCGCCGCCGGCGTGGGCGACGAGGGCGGCTACGCCCCCAACCTGAAGAAGGATGAGGACGCTCTGAAGGTCATCGTGCAGGCCATCTCCGAGGCCGGCTACAAGCCCGGCGAGGACTTCATGATCGCCATCGACGCCGCCTCCTCCGAGTGGTGGAACGACGAGGAGAAGTGCTACGTCCAGCCCAAGTCCGGCAAGAAGATGACCCAGCAGCAGCTGGTGAACATGTGGAAGAAGTTCGCCGACACCTATCCCATCATCTCCCTGGAGGACGGCATGGCTGAGGACGACTGGGAGGGCTGGGCCATGCTGACCAAGGCCATTGGCTCCAAGGTCCAGCTGGTGGGCGACGACCTGTTTGTCACCAATGTGGCCCGTCTGTCCGACGGCATCGCCAAGGGCGTGGCCAACTCCATCCTCATCAAGGTCAACCAGATCGGCACCCTGACCGAGACCCTGGACGCCATCCAGATGGCCAACCGGGCCGGCTACACCGCCATCGTGTCCCACCGCTCCGGCGAGACCGAGGACGCCACCATCGCCGACATCGCCGTGGCCACCAACGCCGGCCAGATCAAGACCGGTGCTCCCAGCCGCACCGACCGCGTGGCCAAGTACAACCAGCTGCTGCGCATCGAGGAGGAGCTGGACGACGCCGCCATCTACCTGGGCCGCGACGCGTTCTTCAACCTGAAGTAAGTTTCTTAATACGCCCTTTGGGGCCCCCGCGCGAGCCCAGCGAAGCGGGTCGCGTGGGGAGAGGAGCCGCAGCAAAATGAGTGAGCTTTCGCCGTCAGGCGGAAGCGAGGGTTATGGAGCTTGCGGCGACGAGGGCCGCGATGCGTTCTTCAACCTGAAGTAATTTATCTCAAACACGTAAAAGGGCGGCGGAGGTCAACTCCGCCGCCCTCTTTTCGGGAGGAAATCATGGCAATTGAAAAAGTAAAAGCGTATTTCCGGCAGTTCGGCATGGAAGATCGGGTACGGGAGTTTGACGTGTCCAGCGCCACGGTGGAGCTGGCGGCTCAGGCGCTGGACTGCCTGCCCTGCCGCATCGCCAAGACCCTGTCTTTCCTGGTGGACGGCAAAGCCATCCTCATCGTGGCCGCCGGAGACGCCAAAATCGACAACCCTAAATACAAAGCCCGGTATGGGACCAAGGCAAAGATGCTCACCCCGGAGGAGGTGGACGCGCTCATCGGCCACAGCGTGGGCGGCGTGTGCCCCTTTGCGGTGAACGAGGGTGTGAGCGTCTATCTGGATGAGTCGCTGAAACGGTTTGAGACGGTGTTCCCCGCCTGCGGCAGCGGAAACAGCGCCATTGAGCTGACCATCCCGGAGCTGGAGCGGTATTCCGGCTTCACCGCCTGGGTGGACGTGTGCAAGGGCTGGCAGGAACAGTGAAAAACTGCGCCAGAGCGATCCGTGCCGTTTCTTGAGGACTCGGCTGGCTTTCTTATGCCTCCGGCACGGCCGGAAGGCGCTCTATCGAATTTTCCGCCCTTCCAGATAGAACCGCTTGTCGTGGGCCTCGCCCATGGAGAAGGTCTTGCGGGGGAGCACGCCGTCGTGGATGACGGATGGGAACAGCTCTTCCTTGGCCATGGGGGGCAGGAGGAAGGCGATGTTGCCCCGCCGGGCGGCGAACTCCCGGGCCACGTCCTCGCCGTGGATGTAGTCCACCCGGCCCGCGTGGTCCATCAGGTAGTCGTCCAGGAAGCTCTGGAGCGCCCCCACGGGCAGACGGGCGGCGGAGGCGGGCACGGTGACCACCCCCTCCGTCCCGGCAAACAGGTAGCGCAGGGGAAGGCCCTCCCCTTCCCGGGTCTTCCCCCGGCGGGAGCCGGGATAGCGGCGCACCAGGGCGTCCATCAGGGCCTCGGGGTCGGTGTGGAACACCACCCGGTGGATGGGCTCGAACTCCAAACTGCTGTCGTGGAGGTTCACCAGCTCACACAGGGCGTACCGGGCGGGTAGTGTATCCCACTTTTCCGGCGGCATGAGCCGCTTCTGCCGCTCGTAGCACTCCTTGGCGGTGGCCAGGGAGTGGTTGCCGTCCCCCACGGCGAAGAGCATCACAGGCTGGTTTTCCGTGCCGTACTTGGCGTTGAAGGCGGCGGGGTCCGCCAGGGCGGACAGCGCTCCGGCCACCTGGGCCAGCTGCCCGCCGGTCAGCCGCCAGCCCCTCACATGCCCGCCCTGCTCCATCAGGTCGAAGTCGTACAGCAGCTCCATGCCGCCGGTCTGGGCAGCCAGGGGCTCGATGACGGTGCGGCCCAGATCGTCGGCCAGCAGCATGGCGTGGGGCAGCTCGATGGGGGCGTTCTTCCGAACCGCCACCCGGGGCGGGATGCGGGACATGACCACCCCCTCGGTGGCCCGGATCAGCGCGTCCGACCCCGGCTCGTAGTCGTAAGCGGTCAGGTCCGCCATGCCCACCAGCCCCCGGCGGACCTTCCCATTGTGCAGCGTCCGCTCCACGTAGACCATGGCGCCGGGGAGGGTTTTAAACCGCTCCTCCCGGACATACCGGGACATGGTGGCGTTGATGTCCATAATGTCGATCTCCACCTGGGGGCCGTCCAGGCTGCTCTCGGGCAGGATGAGCCGCAGGGCGGAGGGAGCGCGGCCCACCCGCTCCTCCACCCGCTGCCAGTACTCGGGCTGGGAGGTGTACTGGTCGCAGGCCACCACCGCCCACTTGTCGTAGTCGCAGCCCTGGGGCAGCAGGATGTCGGCGGGCCGGAAGGGGAGGTTGGAGAAATCCACGTTCATGGCAAAGACCTCTTTTCAATGGAAGATGTGCGTTACTGCTTTTTTGTTTTGCGCTTTTCGAGGAATAAGGTGAGCAGAAAGTGGAAAACAAAGGCGAAAACGAACTCAAGACCGAGAAATTGGATCAGGTCCACTCCCTGATAACCCCTCTTGATGAGGTACGCCAATGTGGCGCCAATGGTGGTCAGGAGAGCGAACAGCAAGGAGTTTTTGACGCGGTCGAGCATGGTGCGGCCTTCTTTCCGTTACAGCGCGGCCTTGATGGCGCGGAGCAGGTCGCCGAACTCCTCGTAGGCGGGGATATCGGGGTAGTCGGCCTTGATTGCCTCGGTGGACTTGAACAGGAAGCCCGCCTTGCCGGCCTGGATCATGGCCAGGTCGTTGAAGCTGTCCCCGGCGGCGATGGTGTCGAAGCCGCAGGACTGAAGGGCCCTGACGGTGGTCAGCTTAGACTTCTCGCAGCGCATTTTGTACCCGGTGATCTCGCCGCTGTCGGCCACCTCCAGGGTGTTGCAGAACAGGGTGGGCCAGTCCAGCTTTTCCATCAGGGGCTTGGCGAACTGCTCGAAGGTGTCGCTGAGGATCACCACCTGGGTGAGGGTGCGCAGCTCGTCCAGGAACGCCTTCGCCCCGGGGAGGGGGTCGATCTTGGCGATGGTGGCCTGAATCTCTTTCAGCCCCAGGCCGTGCTCCTTCAAGATGCCCAGCCGCCAGGTCATGAGCTTGTCGTAATCCGGCTCATCCCGGGTGGTGCGGCGCAGCTCGGGGATGCCGCTGGCCTCGGAAAAGGCGATCCAGATCTCGGGGACCAGGACGCCCTCCATATCTAAACAGACAATATTCATCTCGGTATCCTCCCTATTCTCAAAGGCCTTTCAAAAATTTCTCCAGCCGCTTCAACGCCTCGTCCAGGTCGTGCAGGGACGCGGCGTAGCAGGCCCGGACGTAGCCCTCGCCGCCGGGGCCGAAGGCGGTGCCGGGTATGACAGCCACCTGCTGCTCCGCCAGGAACCGGTCGCAGAACTCCTCGCTGGTCAGCCCCGTGGACTTGACGCAGGGGAAGGTGTAGAACGCCCCCAGGGGCTCGAAGCAGCTCAGCCCCAGCTTGCGGAAGCCGTCCACCAGGAAGCGGCGGCGGCCGTCGTACTCGTCCCGCATGGCCTCAATGTCGCCGTCGCCGTGGTCCAGCGCCTCGATGGCGGCGTACTGACTGGTGGTGGGGGCGGACATGATGGCGTACTGGTGGAGCTTGGTCATGGCGGCGATGAGGGGCTTGGGCCCGCAGACGTAGCCCAGCCGCCAGCCCGTCATGGAATAGGCCTTGGAGAAGCCGTTGACCACCACGGTGCGCTCGTACATATCGGGGAGATTGGCCATGGACACGTGATGCCCGCCGTAGGTGAGCTCGGCGTAAATCTCGTCGGACACCACCATGATGTCCGTCCCCCGGAGCACCTCCGCCAGCGCCTCCAGGTCGGCCCGGCCCATGATGCCGCCGGTGGGGTTGTTGGGGAAGGGGAGCACCAGCACCTTGGTGCGGGGGGTGATGGCGGCACGCAGCTCCTCCGGGGTGAGGCGGAAGTCGTTCTCCGCCTTGGTTTCCACCATCACGGGTACGCCGTGCATCATGGACACCAGAGGGGCGTAGCATACGAAGGAGGGGGTTGGGATGACCACCTCGTCCCCCGGCTCCAGCAGGCAGCGGAAAGCCAGGTCCAAACCCTCGCTGCCGCCCACGGTGACCAGAACCTGGCCCATGGGGGTGTATTCCAGGTCAAACCGGCGCTTTAAGTACCGGGTGATGGCAGCCCGCAGGTCGCTGAGGCCGGCGTTTGGGGTGTACTTGGTGAAGCCCTTCTCCAGGGAGAAGATGCCCGCGTCCCGGATGTGCCAGGGGGTGGGGAAGTCGGGCTCGCCGATGCCCAGGGAGATGCCCCCCTCCATGCCCTGGAGGAGGTCGAAGTATTTCCGAATGCCGGAGGGCTGAATGTCCTGCACCCGACCGCACATGAGCTTTTGATAGTCCATTATTCAAACACGAACCTTTCCTCCTGGACCTCCTGCACGGGGAAGATCAGGTGCTTTTCTTTATATTTTTTCAGGATGAAGTGGGTGGCGGTGCCGGTGACCCCCTCAATGGTGGCCAGCTTCTCGCCCACAAAGTGGGCAACCTCTTTCAGCGTCCGCCCGGAGATGGTGACCGTCATATCGTAGGCCCCGCCGGACATGAGGTAGAGGCTTTCCACCTCCTCGTACTGGTAGATGCGCTGGGCCACCCGGTCGAAGCCCTCCCCCCGCTGGGGGGTGACGCTGACCTCAATGAGTGCGGTGACCGACTCCTGCTGGGTGCGGTCCCAGTCCACGATGGTCTTATAGCCCAGGATGATGTGGTCCTTCTCATATTGTGCCACCGCCGCCGACACCTCGTCCTCGGCCATGCCAGTCATGGCGGCCAGCTGGGCGTGGGTCAGGGTGGAGTCGTCTTCCAAAAGCTGGAGCAGGTCTTTCATAGCGTATGCCTCCTCAAATGGCTGTGAAAATTGATTCTATCATTATATACTTAATTGGATGAAATGGCAATCCCCTTTTGGCGTAGGTTGGGCCGGTTGAATCATCTTGCTCTTCTCCTTCTATACCAGACAAGCCATCATCTCCGAAGGAGAAGCCTTGCAGCTCAAACTAACAGAGAACGAGCCAAGGCCTCACAACCTTAGCTCGTTCTCTGTTTCAATCGCAAATACATTTCTCACCACAAAGATTGTTCGTATCTGCGCGTTATGGCGCAATGTGGCAAAATCGCTATCCGCGAATCCGCCCAAAGAGCGGCCCCAACCGCGAGCCCAGCAAAGCGGGTCGCGGTTGGAAAGGAGGAGCAGCGCAATGAGCGCACTCCGGCATTTTTGCAAAAAACGCCGGAGCAAGCGATATGGAGCTTGCTCCGGCGTGGTGACCCAGCGGGGACTCGAACCCCGGACCTTCGCCTTAAAAGGGCGTTGCTCTACCAACTGAGCTACTGGGTCATAACTGGCTGGGATGGCTGGACTCGAACCAGCGAATGCGGGAGTCAAAGTCCCGTGCCTTACCACTTGGCTACACCCCAGTATTGTAAGGTGAGGCAAGGGCCGGAGCGGACGCTCCGGCCCTCAGCCACGGTATGGGGTGGGTAATGGGGCTCGAACCCACGACACCCGGAACCACAATCCGGTGCTCTGCCAACTGAGCTATACCCACCATATACAATTCGCACTGACGGGACGGAAGCAATCCGATCTGCTGCTATGGACCGCCATTCGCTTTCGGCGAATAACCGTCCGACTGCCTTGGCACGCCTGAAGGGACTCGAACCCCTGACCCACTGCTTAGAAGGCAGTTGCTCTATCCACCTGAGCTACAGGCGCGTATGGAGCGGGTGATGGGAATCGAACCCACGCGACCAGCTTGGAAGGCTGGGATTCTACCATTGAACTACACCCGCATCAATGGGCGCATCCGCAAATGTCAGCTTGGATATGATAGCATAAACCAGCAGTCTTGTCAATAGGCAAAAAACGCGGTAAACCGAACTTTTTACAACGGCGCGTCGCAGAAGGCACAGCAGTCCACCCCTCCGTTCTGTTTCACCAGCGACGGCAGGTAGTGCTCCGTCTGGGTGATGCACCTGGGGTTGTGGCACACCGGGCCGCGGCCGATCTCCACCGGCTCCGGGACTTTGCGGGGCTGGTTGGCCAGGTCGGCCAGCAGGGCCATGCGGGCAAACATCCCATACCGGGCCTGCTGGAAGTACACCGCCCGAGAGTCGTCGTCCACATCGACCGCGATCTCGTCCACCCTGGGCAGGGGGTGCATCACCAGCAGATTTTCCTTGGCCCGGCTCAGCTTGGAGCGGGTGAGGATGTAGATGCCCTTGTTGCGCTCGTATTCCAGCGGGTCGATGAACCGCTCCCGCTGAATGCGGGTCATGTACAGCACGTCCAGCTGGGGGATCACCGGTTCCAGGCCGGACACCTCAATAAAAGAAATATCGCGATCCCGCATGAACTGGCGCAGGTATTCCGGGATGGCCAAATCACGGGGGGCGATGAGGAAAAATCGGACGTTTTTGAATTTCTCCATGGCCTTGATGAAGGAATGCACCGTCCGGCCGTTTTTCAGGTCGCCGCACAGCCCCACGTTCAGCCCGTCCACAGAACCCCGCAGGCGGGTGATGGTGGTTAGGTCGGCGGTGGTCTGGGTGGGGTGCATGTGCCCGCCGTCCCCGGCGTTCACCACTGGCACGTCGGAGTACAGCGACGCGGCTTTGGCCGCCCCCTCCCAGGGAGTGCGCATGACCACCACGTCGGCGTAGCCGGACACCATCTTGATGGTGTCCTTCAGCGTCTCGCCCTTGGCCACCGAAGAGGAATTGGGGTCGGCAAAGCCGAACACCTTGCCGCCCAGCCGGAGCATGGCGGTCTGGAAGGAGAAATTGGTGCGGGTGGAGGGCTCGTAGAACAGCGACGCCATCACCCTGCCCCGGCACACGTCCAGGTGATCCTCCGGCGCGTCCATGATGCGCTCCGCTCTGGCATACAGCTCGTCCCACTCCTGCCGGGACAGGTCTCCAAAATCGATGAGATGGCGCAGGCTGATCCCCTCCCCCAAAATTTGCTCTATTGTACCATAATTCTCCCAACCGGGCAACTGAAAAACCCCACAGAATTTGCGGGGCCCGGCCGTCAGCCTTATGCTTTTTACGGCAAAACCCGGGCGGCGGCCCGATACGCCAGCGGTGTTTGGCGGTACTTTTTAAAAAACGCCCTGGTGAAGTAGGACTGGTTGTGGAACCCACAGTTCTCCGCGATGTCAATCACCTTCAGATTGGTTTCGGACAGCTGCTTTGCCGCCAGGTCCAGGCGATAGTTCACCAGGTAGGCGTTGAAGCTCATGCCGGTGAATTCCTTAAACAGCTTCATAAAGTGGCTGGTGGAAAAACCGCACTGCTCCGCCGCCCGTTGGACGCAGACCCGGTGGTCATAGAATTTCTGTACGTAATAGAGGGCGTTTTTCAGCCTGCTGTAGGACAATTGCAGGGCGCTTTCGTCGCCGGAGGCGGTGCTGTACCCGTTCATATGGTGCAGGAGGAGGAACAGATTGGACTTGATCAGCAGCTCCCGTGAGGAATAGGCGTCCTCCCGGCGGGTCAGCAGGGACAGGATGCAGGGCGTCACGTCCTGATTAAACGGCGCTCCGGCGGGGTGGAAACAATCCATAGTCCGCGCCCCGGTCAGGAAGGGGAGAACGTACTTTTCGTAACACGGGTCGTTTTCGCCGCCCACAAAGAGGGAGGGGTGAAACATGATGTTGAAATACGTTCCGCTCTCCGCCCCGGCCTGCTCAATGGAGTGCACCCCGTGGGGGAGAACGACGATCAGGTCCCCGGCACACAGCGTATGCGCCTGCCCCCACAGGGTGACCTGAACCT
The DNA here is from genome assembly GCA_949841465.1 of uncultured Oscillospiraceae bacterium. Classification (GTDB taxonomy): domain Bacteria; phylum Bacillota; class Clostridia; order Oscillospirales; family Oscillospiraceae; genus Enterenecus. The sequence goes on along the minus strand of CATKZW010000008.1, from coordinate 66,235 downwards.
GTCCTGCCGTGCAGTAGATGAGCTCGAAATCGTCGTGCCAGTGCAGGGGAAAGGAGGAAAACCATGCGGGAATAGACCCCCGGTAGACGGTGTACGGGAAGCTGGGGATTCCGTGGATTTTGGTCTCGTGCACAGGTGCGTGTTCCATAGGCGCCTCCAGGGGGCCGAGGCCCGCAGAAAAGAGGATTGTGTTAAAAAGGGAAGGTGATACTGCAAGCATTATAATCTAAAAAAGCGTATAATGCAAGTCAGAAAAGAGAAGTAAAGAAAGGAGCGAAAAGCTGTGGAATACGCGGCCATTCGGCATTTTGCGGACCGGCGATACTGTTACGCCTTGGAGAAGGGACGTTTTCTCATCCGGCTGGAGACCAAGAAGGGGGACGCGGTCAGGGTGGTTCTCCACACCCAGGACAAATACCTGCCCCTCAAGTTCATGGACAGCAGGCGGGAGTACGCTATGAAGCTGGCACATTCGGACCGTTACCGGGACTACTATGAGGCGGTGGTTGACATCGACGTGGTCTGTCTGCGGTACTTTTTCGAGATCGAGGACCGGGCGGGGACGGTGGCCTATTACGGCGGCCATGACTTCTATGACCGGTGCATCACGGACCTCGACAGGATGTACGACTGCCCCCAGAACCTCCGGGAGGAGGAGCTGTTTGAGCTGCCCCAGTGGGCGAAAAACAAGGTGGTGTACCAGATTTTTCCTTCCCGGTTTGCCACCGACCAGGACGTACCGGCCGAGACCTGGTATCAGGCCCCCATCGACCACAAGGCCGATCTGAAAGGGTCCCTTCGGGGCGTCATCAGCCGCCTGGAGTACCTCAAGGAGCTGGGGGTGGACGTGGTCTACATGACGCCGGTGTTCCGCTCCAAGTCCAGCCACAAGTATGACATCGACGACTATTACGCCATCGACCCGTCCTTTGGAACCAAGGAGGATTTGAGGGAGCTGGTGGAAAAGGCCCATGCCTTGAGGATGTACGTGATGCTGGACGGTGTGTTCAACCACACATCCCTGGACTTCTTTGCCTTCCGGGACATCCAAGAGAGGGAGGAGCAATCGGCCTATCTGGACTGGTACTATATCCAGAGCTTCCCCCTGGAGATGGCCCAGGGAAAGCGCCCCAGCTACAAGACCTTCAGCTATTTCGGCGGAATGCCCAAGCTGAACCTGCGCAATCAGGAGACCGCCGATTATTTCATCAATGTGGCCGCCTACTGGATCAGGGAGTGCGATATCGACGGCTGGCGGCTGGACGTGGCGGACGAGATCAGCCACGAATTCTGGCGGCGGTTCCGGCGGGAGATCAAGGCGGTGAAGCAGGACGCGCTGATCGTGGGCGAGATCTGGCACTACGCCGGCGGCTTTTTGGAGGGCGGCCAGTGGGACAGCGTGATGAACTACCCCTTTTACAACGCGGTGCGGGAGCTGGCCGCGGAGGAGAGCCTGAGCGCCGGCGGGTTTTTGGAGCGCTTGGATTTCCTCCGGGGCAACCTCCACCGGGCCCTGGACGGCTATCTGTGGAACCTGATCGACAGCCACGACACGCCCCGTTTCCTGCACAGCGCCGGAAACCGCGTGGAAAAGCAGAAGCTGGCGGCGGCGCTCCAGCTCCTGCTGCCCGGCATGCCTATGATCTATTACGGAGACGAGGCGGCGATGGAGGGCGGCGGTGACCCCGACTGCCGCCGGGGGATGCTCTGGGACCAGGACAGGCGGAACGAAGAAATGTTTGCGTACTACCAGGCCCTGCTGCGCATCCGGCACGGGTATCCGGCCCTGACGGAGGGGGAGCTGCTGCGGCAGTGCGCCGACGACGAGCGCGGACTCATCCGCGTGGAGCGGCAGCTGGGCGATGTGCGCATGACCGTGCTGTTCCACACGAAACGGGGCTGTGTGGAGCTGCCGGAGTGGGCGGGCAGGCCGGAGCTGGTGCGCGGCGAACGCTTCACCGGTCGCCTGGGAGACTATGAGACGGCGGTGTTTGCGGAATGAAGGACAATGAACGGCAGCCTGCGAAATCCTTTTCGCAGCTGTGCGTCCCCATCGCGCTGGAAACCTTGTGCTACATGCTGGCGGGCATGGTGGATACCATCATGCTGTCCTCTGTGGGCGACGACGCAGTGGGCGCAGTGGGTACGGCAAACACCTACATCAGCGTGTTTATCATCATGTTCGGGGTGGTCTCCTCGGGCATGATCGCGGTGATGACCCAGTACATTGGGGCAAAGCGGGTGGGCGTGGCCTACCAGGCGCGGCAGCTGGGGGCGGTGTTCAACCTGGCGCTGGGTGTGCTGCTCTCCCTGTTCCTGGGCGTTTTTTCGGAGAAGATTCTGGAGGTCGTGGGGATAGCGCCCCTGCTGATGGACTACGCCAAGGCCTACCTGAGAATCGTGGGGGGCGCCTGCTTCCTGAACGCGCTGATTCCCATTTTCTCCTGCTATCTGCGGGCCTTCGGGCATATGAAGGAGTCGCTGATCGCCTCGCTGCTGGGCAACGCCGTCAATCTGGGGCTCAACGCGGTGTTCCTGTTTGTGCTCCACTGGGGCGTGGAGGGGGTGGCCATTGCCACCGTCATCTCCAAGGCGCTGAACCTGGCGATGGTGGCCGCGGCGTCCAGGCTGCTGATCCACGCCAAGGAGGACCCGGAGCGGCTGAAAAACAGCGCGGTTTTTGCCCAGATCATCAAAGTCGGCCTGCCCTCCGCCCTGGAGACCGCCCTTTACAACGTGGCAATGACGCTCACCATCCGCTTTTTGAACCAGATGGACGAGGCGGGGCTGAACGTGACGGCCCGGGCTTACGCGGCCCAGATTGCCAACTTTTCCTACTGCGCAGGGGCGGCGCTGGCCCAGGCCAATGCCATCATGACGGGCTGGCGGATCGGAGAGGGAGATTACGAAGCCTGTGAAAGGGGCACCAAGCGGGCCGCCGCCATCGGCATCTGCGTGGCGGCGGGGCTGGAGGTCCTGTTCGCGCTGAATTACAAGCCCCTGGTGGGGCTGTTCACCGACGACGCGGAGATGATCGCCCTGGTGGGAAAGCTGCTGGCCATCGACATTGCGCTGGAGGTGGGCAGGGTGACGAACCTGGTGTTCGGCAGCGCCCTCAAAACCAGCGGGGACGCCCTGTTCAGCACGGTGGTCGCGGTGGTATTCATGTACCTGTGCATGGTGGGCGGCACGTGGTTCTTTGGCATCAGCCTGAATCTGCTGGCGGTAGGGGCGTACATCGCCCTGGCCGGCGACGAGTGCGTGCGCGCGGTGTGCATGGTTCTGCGCTGGCAGTCGGGCAGGTGGAAGGCAAAAGGCTTTATCCGGACATAGAAACCGGGCCTTCCCGTGACAGATTTCCTGCAGCGGAAGCTGCCGCCCATCTTAAAATTCTATCGTTTTCTCCCGCCCTTTTGACAGGGCGCAGTACAGACGCCCCTCCCGGCCTGCTCAGCTCTGCTTGATCTGACCGTCCTCCGTCCGGAAGGCGGGCATCGCCTGGGGCTCCGGAACGTAGTCCGCCAGCGCCGCCAGCGCGTCCGCCCCCCGGAGCGTCCGGGTTACGGCCCCCTCCGTCACCTGGAGGGTGAACCCCTCCCGGTCCGCCTCGAACCGGGGCGCGCCGGGTACGGGGCGGTCCGCCGCCGTGTACCCCAGCCGCTCCAGGGCCAGGGTCAGGGCCGCCGGGCCGCTGGCAAAGGCCGGACCCCGCTCCCCCCGGAAATCCCCGGCCCGGTTGGCCGCCCAGGCGCAGTCCGCCCCGGCAAGCAGGTCCCACTCCCCCGTGCAGGCGGGGGCGGGACCGCTCCACTCAGCGGGTGTAAAGCGCTTTCCCTGCCCGTCGGACAGGAACAGCTCCACCTGATCCCCCTCCTGCCGGATAAACAGGGAGGCGGGAAGCTGGTAGTACTCCGCCAGCCACGCGCCGCAGGCGGCGCAGGCGCCGTCGTGGAAGCGGGCCTCGCCCCCTGCCAGGGCCGCTCCGCAGCCCGCAGTCCGGGCCAGCGCCTTGGCCAGCGACCCGCCGGCGCTGCCGATCAGCACCGTGCCCAGCCCGCCCAGGCGCAGGCCCAGCTCATAAAACTCCCGTCCCAACCGCGTCCGATCCATAGGAAGTCCCTCCTGACCGGGCCCAAAGCGGCCCGTTTTGGAAAAGTCTCCCCATTTTACGTCCAGGTTATTCCTCCTGTGCGTCCTCCTTGGGCCCTTCTTCCCCGGCGGGCTCCTCACAGGGATGGCGGTACAGCGCCGCCACCCGCTCCAGGTGGCTTTGGAAGTCCTCCACCGCCCAGTCCGGGCTGAGCACCTCCACCCCGGCGCCCAGTCCGAACAGCCAGCCCCACAGCGGCGGGCTGACCACCACGTCCAGGGCGGCGGTGAAGCGGCCCTCCCCGTCGGGAACCAGGGACACCTCCAGCCCGAAGCGGTCGATCACCACCCCGGCCAGCCGGTTCTCGCACCGCAGGCGGAGCCGGCAGGGTACGCCGGAGAACATCCCGAAGTGCCGCCGGGCGTAGCCCTCCGGCGTCCAGTCCCCCCGGGAGGCGCCCTTCATGCCGGTGACGGAGATGTCGGTCATCTTGTCCACCCGGTAGTGGCGCAGCTCCTTGTGCAGCTCGTCCCAGCCGGCCAGGTAGTAGTTCTCGCTGTCCCAGATCAGGCCGAAGGGGGTGAGCTTGTACCGGGCCCCGTCCCGGCGGAACACCCGCTCCCGCCGGCCGTTGTACTCAAAATAGCGGAAGGTGATGACCCGGTTGGCGGCAATGGCCCCGTGGAGCTTGTCCACGTTGTAGAAGATGCTCTCGTTCATGGTCTTGATCCGCCGGTCCACATACACCTGCCGCTGGAGCTGGCGGGCCTGATGGACGCTGGCCAGCCCCTCCAGCTTGCGTATGAGCGCGTCGCTCTTCCGCTTGGTGAGAAACCGGCTGGACTGCACCGCGTCCACCAGCAGCTTCAGCTCCGCCAGCTCAAAATCCCGCTCCCCGATGTACCACCCGCCGCCGCGGCCCCGGCGGCTCTGCACGTCCAGGCCCAGCTCCCTGAGCTGCTCCATATCGTCGTAAATGCTCTTGCGCTCGGCGGACAGATCCCACCGGGCCAGCTCCTCCTGCATCTCCTGACGGGAGACCGGGTGCTCCTCGTCGCTGCGCTCCAGCAGCAGCCGGGCCAGTATGAGCAGCTTGCGCTTGTAATTGGCGGTCTGTGACATGGCAAACCCCTCCTTCCACTGAATATCCTAACATAGGAAAAGTCCTATATTTTGGGATATTATAGCAGATGTCCGGCGGAGGCGCAAGACAAAACCGCCCCGGCCGTGCCGGGGCGGTTTCCTGTCAGGTTTTGGTGAGGTGGAACACGTAGGCGGCCCTGCCCAGATCGTCCCACTGGGCGCTGATCTCATAGACCCAGCCCCCCTCGTTCAGCGTCAGGTCATAGGCATGTTCCCCATGGCCGGCCTGAGCGGCCTGGCTGGCGGCGGAGGTGTTCCCCCACTGGCTGTCCGGCCAGCACACCACGCTCACCCGGTCGGGCAGGTCGAGGAAGTTCAGCCGCACCGTCTCGTCCGCCGTGGTCAGGCTGGGGGCGTCCCGGTAGTCCAGGGGGTGGAGGCCGCAGGCGATGACGGAGCCGCCTTCACCGCGGGCAGTGTCGGTATAGGTCCACTCGTAATTGCTGCTGCGGCCGTCCGCCGAGCCCTCTGAGCACAGCACCCGCAGAGTGGGCGGCTCGGACTGGCATTGCGCGGGGGGCGATGGAGCCCGTGTCTCCCTCCAGATGGGATCGTCGGCGAGGGGCAGTCCGCAGATTTCCCCGGACGCCGCCGGATCATAAGGCTCGGTGGAGGCCCCGCCGTCCTCATAGCAGGGCTCGCCCACGCCGATGAAGGTGTTGCTGTGGACATGCTCCGCGCCCTCCTGAACGGTCCGCCCACAGACGGAGCAGGTGTAGCTCCCGTCGGCCTGGGCCGCCCCGACAGCGGACAGCTCCAGCCCTTTGTCCGCCACGCGGCGCACCAGGCGGCTGACCAGCAGCTCCGCCTGCTCGGTGTCGGTGGCGGTCAGGTCAAAACGATAGCCGTAATCGTCCTTCATGAAGCTTATCCGGCGGCCGCAGCCGCCTTTGCCGTCATATCCGTCGGCGGTGACAGTGAGCCCCCGGATCTCCTGGGTCACGCTGTTGGCATAGGCGACGCAGGTGGGGGGGAGCTGCCCGGCGGTGACGGCGAACTCAAAGTGGTCCAGCGGCCCCCGGCAGCCGTAGAGATACGCGCCCCAGAAGGAGCCGTCCTCGTACCACGCCGCCCAGCCGGTCAGCTCGTACCCGCCCCAGTCCAGATGGGTGTCCACCGCGTCCTCGCCGCCCATCAGGGCAGCGATCTCGTCCCGGGTCAGCTCCCGCTTCACCGCCCCCGCGGGGATATCCCAGTCCATGACCGTCTCGGCCGCCCCATAGGTGTCGCCGTACTCGATATAGGGCAGGATATAGTGGGCCGTCACTCCGCCTCCTGTCACATCATAGCCCCCCAGGGTCTTTTCCCCCGGCTCCGTCACATCGCCGGGCTCCACGATGGCAATATCTGGTTGGGAGGCATCGGTAATTTCAGCCGCAGATTCCTGATGGCCAATGGGATAGGATGGGATTGGGCTGGTCCGGCTGTTGACATCCCCCGTCCAGGCCAAAAATCCCCCCAGGCCGCACACCAGCGCCAGCGCCGCCGCCATGGAGCCGTACCTGGTCCAGGAGGCGGGCTTCTTTTTCGGCGCTTTCAGCTCCCGCAGCCGCCGGTGGAGGGTGTCCGGGGCTTTCACGCTGTCCATATACTCCTTGTATTTTTTCATGATATTATTCTCCTTCTTCCCCTTCCGTCAGATAGCGCCGCAGGGCGTCCCGGGCCCGGCTCAGATGGGAGCGCACCGTCCCCGGCCGCTGGCCCAGGATGGCCCCGATCTCCTCGGAGGTGTAGCCCTCATAGTAGTGCAGGTGCACCGCCGCCCGCTGGTTGGCGGGCAGGGCCAGGATGGCTTCCATCAGCTCCCGGCAGTCCGTGTCCGGGGCCGGGTACACGTCCAGCAGCTCCACCGCCGGGTGACGCCTTCGGGTGCGCAGGATGCTCTTGCAGCGGTTTGCCGTCACCTTTAACAGCCACGCCTTCTCATGGTCGCTGTCCCGGAGCTCCGGGCGCTTTTCCAGATAGCGCAGATACGTCTCCTGCACCGCGTCCTCCGCATCCTGGGGGTCCCCCAGGATGGCCAGAGCGGCGCGGTACAGGGTGTGTTCATGCTTGTTCACCAAATTTTCCAACCGGTTGGAGTGGTCCATAGCATCGCCGCAAAGTCCGCGAAGCTCCGTTTCCGCCTGCGGCGAAAACGTCGTTCGCTCCCCTGCGCCTCCTCTCCCACAAAGCCTGAAGGGGCGGCTTTGTGGGGCCCCTTCTGCCTATAACACGCCCTGGCAGGGTAAATCGTTGCACTGGCGCAAAAATTTTTTGCTCTGGCCTTTCCGCCCCGCATATGATATACTATATTTCCCAGACAGAGAAACCGCCCGCCCCGCGGCCGGACGAAAACACCGGATGGCCGCCCGGATGGAAGCGGTCTTAAATTCTTTTTGGTTCTTTTTCTTTTAGTAAGAAAAAGAACACCCCCGAAAGGAGAACCCATCATGGAAAATGAACTGCGCCTTGCCGTCCTCATCGACGCGGACAACGCCCCCCGCACCGCCCTGAAGGAGATCATGGCGGAGGTGGCGGTGTATGGTTCGGCCACCATCAAGCGCATCTACGGCGACTGGACCGCCCCCAACATGGCCAGCTGGAAGCCCCTGCTGCTGGAGCACGCCATCACCCCCTTCCAGCAGTACAGCTACACCACCGGCAAAAACGCCACCGACTCGGCCATGATCATCGACGCCATGGACATCCTGTACTCGGGCAACTGCGGCGGCTTCGTGCTGGTGAGCAGCGACAGCGACTTCACCCGCCTGGCCACCCGCCTCCGGGAGGCGGGGATGAAGGTGTACGGCGTGGGGGAGAAAAAGACCCCCAAGCCCTTCATCGTGGCCTGCGACAAATTTGTGTACATCGAGGCCCTCCGGGCTGCCGAGGAGGTCAAGGCCCCCGCCCCGGCGGGCAAGGCGGGCAAAAAAAAATCCCCGCCGCCCGCGGAGCCCGCTACCCAGTCCGTCCGCGACCTTATCGCCCAGTCCATCGAAGACCTGGCCGACGAGGACGGCTATGCCCATTTGGGCGCCCTGGGCAACCTGCTCATTAAAAAGCAGCCCGATTTTGACCCCCGCAACTACGGCTACTCCAAGCTGTCCAAGCTCATCGCCGCGCTGGACGACGTATTCGAGCTCCAGAGCCGGAAGGGGTCCAACAATCAGGACACCGCCTTCGCCCGCAACAAAAAATGAGGAGCGCCCCGCCGGAAAGCCGGCGGGGCGCGGCGCTTCTACCCCAAAGGCAGGGTGACGGTGAAGGCCGTCCCCTCTCCCTCGGCGCTATGAACCGTGATCTTCCCCCGGTGGCGCTCCACAATGGCCGCGGCGATGGCCAGCCCCAGGCCGCTGCCCCCCTTCTCCCGGGTGCGGGCGGCGTCCGCCCGATAGAACCGCTCAAAGAGGTGGGGCTGGGCCTGGGCGGGGATGGGCTCGCCGGTGTTGTGGACGGTGAGCACCGCCTTGTCCCCGGCGGCGAGGGTGACGGTCACCGCCCCGCCCGGCTCACAGTATTTGCAGGCGTTGTCCAGCAGGATGGCGCACAGGCGGCGCAGCTCCTCCCCGCCGCCGTGGACCGTTACGCCGGGGGCCAGCTCACTGTCCAGCGTCAGCCCCGCCTCAAAGGCCACCGGCTCAAAGGACATCACACATTCGCCGCACAGCTGGGACAGGTCCGCCCGCCCCTGGGGCCGCGCCTGCCCGGCAGCGTCCCCCCGGGCCAGGAACAGCAGGTCCTCCACCAGACCCTTCATCCGCAGGCCCTCGTCCCGGATATGCTCCACCCACCGCCGCCGGCTGCCCACGGTGTCGCCGGGGTGGCTGAGCAGGATGTCCGCGTCCGCCAGCAGGACGGTCAGCGGCGTTTTCAGTTCGTGGGAGGCGTCGGCCACAAATTGCTGCTGCTGTCTCCAGCTCTCCTCCACCGGGCGCACCAGCCATCGGGCCAGGGCGGCGCTCACCACAAAGAACCCTGCCAGCGCCGCCCCCAGCACCAGCAAGGCGGTCAGCACCTGCCGCCCCCCGGCGCTCTGCTCCCAGCTCAGGTCGGCAAAGGCGATTTCCAGCCACAGCCCCCGGCGTTCCATCCGGAAGCGGAGGTTCTGCTCCCTCAATTGCCCGCTGTCCGTCCCGGCGGCCAGGGCCTCCGCCGCTGCGCGGGTCACGTCCTCCTCGTCCACCCAGGCGTTAAAGGACAGGGCCAGCACCACCCGCCCCTCCCGGTCCAGCACGGCGCAGAAGGCCGGGATGGTGGTGTACAGCTCCCCGTCCTGGGCGAAGCCCTCCACAGGCCGGTGCAGGGGGTCCAGCGTTGACTGGGTCCGGTCCAGCGCCGCCGTCAGCACCCGGTCCGTCTCCTCCCGGTACTGCCGGAGACTGGAGACGGTCTGCACCGCCAGCGCCGCTCCCAGCGCCAGCCCCAGCAGCGTCATGAGGATGGCCACAAATTTCCAGCGCAGCTTGTTCAGCATCGCAGGGCCCCTTCCCGCCATACGGCCAAAGTCAAATTCCTTTGCCCGCTATTATACCACACCCCGCCGATTCCCGCAAACAGAGCTGAAAATTTTCCGATTTTTTGAGAAAAGCCCCTTTACAAAGAAAACAAAGTATGCTATTTTATTAGCAGTAATCATTCCTATTATCAACAATTCGTAAAGGAGCGCTCATGAACAACGTCCGACAGAGCAAAAAGCGGGACGCCATGCTGGCCCTGCTGCGGCAAACCGACTGCCATCCTTCGGCGGACTGGGTCTATCATCGGATACGGGCTGAATTCCCCGACCTGAGCCTGGGCACCGTATACCGCAACCTGAACCTTCTATGCGACCGGAGGCTGATCCGGCGGGTGGGAACGGTGAACGGCCAGGAGCGCTACGACGGGGTGACGGAGCCCCACTCTCACTTTATTTGCAACGGCTGCGGCGCCATTATCGACCTGCCCGGGCAGACTCCGGATCAGGACTGGCTGGACGCCGCCGGCGTGCAATATGGATTCCGGGCGGAGGGCTGTGAGTTCATCGTCCGCGGCCTGTGCCGGTACTGCTTGGACCGGCAGTCCGACGCTCAAACTTAAACATTGGAGGAATACTATCATGAAAAAATGGATCTGCCCTGTCTGCGGTTACGTCTACGAAGGCGAGAATCCCCCCGCTGAGTGCCCCGCCTGCCACGTCCCCGGCTCCAAGTTCGTGGAGCAGACCGGCGAGATGAAGCTGGCCGCCGAGCACGAGTTCGGCATCTATGCCAAGACCGTGAAGAACAACCCCGACATCAGCGACGAGGACAAGAAGTACATCTTTGAGCAGCTCATGGCCAACTTCAACGGCGAGTGCGCCGAGGTGGGCATGTACCTGTGCATGGCCCGCATCGCCCATCGCCAGGGCTATCCCGAGATCGGCCTGTACTGGGAGAAGGCCGCCTATGAGGAGGCCGAGCACGCCGCCAAGTTCGCCGAGCTGCTGGGCGAGGACCTGGAGCCCAACATGACCGCCGACACCAAGAAGAACCTGGCCTGGCGCGTGGACTGCGAGTTCGGCGCCACCAAGGGCAAGTTCGACCTGGCCCTGTGCGCCAAGAAGAACAACCTGGACGCCATCCACGACACCGTCCACGAGATGGCCCGCGACGAGGCCCGCCACGGAAAAGCCCTCAAAGGACTTTTGGAGAGATACTTCAAGTAAGATTTTTGCCACAATTTCAGCGTTTTTTGAGGGGAACGGGGAGACCTGTTCCCCTCTTTTTTGTACCAATGTGCAAGTCAGTGTGCAACTCCCGCCCGGTATTCACTTGTTTGACTTTCACATGTGCAACTTGAATAGAATTGCACTCATATTAAGCGTTTTACCGCCTAATCGCAAAGAAATTAGATAAAATGGACAACTTTTGATAAGAATTTACGACTTTGCCGCGAGAAATAAGAAGTTCGAGGCAAGATGTAACATCTTTTTACAAGTTTTCAAGCCGCCGAACCAAAAATAATCTACCTCCGCCGCTAAAATCGCCGTTTCTTTCTGGATTTTGCAGACTTTTTATAAGTCTGCTTTTTTCTTTTCTTCATTATAGCACATGTCGTTGTTAAAGTACAGCTTTTTCTTTGCCCCATGCTATACTAAATCCAGAAAGAGCGAGAGACACAGCCTCTTGGAAAAACAAAATCAAAAATGAAAAGGAGATTATCACCATGAAGAAGAACGCTATCATTACCATTGACGAGACTACCGCCCGCGTCACCAAGGCTTTTCAGAAGCAGGCCCGCATTTTTGGCACTCCCGAATATGAAATGTGGAAAGCCTACCGCCAGGACTTCCCCGGTGCTAAGATGGCAACTAAGACCATCACGCGAAACACGAATAAGCGTACCTATCGCAACCTGACCTATGTCAACATGGAGTTGTTTATCTCTGTGCACAATCCCCAACTGCTGGACAAATTTGAGGACGAGAAGAAATCTGCCAAAGCTCAGGAAAACCCCTATCGTGCGGTGCTGGCCTGGTTCCTCGATAAGTTCCCCAACTATGACGATTACAAGCAGTTCTTTGCGGATTTGGACAAGGACAAGACCGCCAATGTCCCCGCCGAGCGCAGCACTGTCGCCGAGGGATGAAATTTCCGCCGAGCATATCAACTTTACAAGGGCCGTTAATCAGTAACAAAAAGCAATCAGCTTTTTGAAATACACTCAACAAAAATTTGAAAAGGAGAATTGACTATGAACATGAACGATGAACGCCGCAACACGATTGCTCTGCTGCTGTCTCGCTACCCGGAGGACGCAGAGGCCGAGCGCGAAAAGGAAAAGGCCGAGTTGGAAAGCATGACCGATGAAGAATTGTATTATACCTTGGAAGCAATCAGGTATGAGAATGACCAGGAAGCCAAAAGGGATTATGAAGCGGACAGAATGGAAATTCTGGAAGAACGGGGCTGATAGGGGAATAAACGCAAGAGGGGCGGCACGTTGATGTGCCGCCCCTCTATTATTAGTATAACCTATTGAAACGGTACAGGAAAGGATTGGTTCCGTCCAGTTGTCTATAATTGTGTTATCCTTGCCGCTCAACAAGCATTTTACTAACAATCTGAAATATTTCGTCACTGTTTTCCATATTTCCAAAGGAAACTTTTCCAGATGACGTTAAAAAATGAAGTGTCGTTTTGCCCGAAGATGAGACAGAACTAATTGAATTTAGCGGCAAATCAACTTGCTTTCCAAAGCTACTACGACCATAGATGCGCTTATTAGTCACCGTTAAAGCGTTGTCTTTGTTCTTCAAGAAGTTTACGATACCCCAGATTAAAGCAACAATACCAAAATAAACAAAGACCGAAATTGCTATTGAACGCGTCGCAGTACTGTCGAAAATAAGGGTTGATACAAGGAAAAGGGGGAGACTAATGTTCAAAGTGTACATATGTTGTTGTACTTGAGGCAGAGCATATGCGTAGTAAAACACGATGGTAACGATAAGAACTACTACAGGCACTGCAAAACAACGTGCCAATGTACCTAAAAGGGCAGAAGGAGTGCTTTTTACTATTACCTTTTCTTCCATAATAATTTCCTTTCTTTCTCCCGCACTTGGCGGGTCATTTTCCCGTGTCTTTGTCATGGTCTTGCCACCAGCCGTACAGTGAGATTATTATACTCTAATTTATGGCCAATTGCAAGAAATATTTTCACTTTTCTATCAATTAGCATGTTTAATTTCTGGCTGTGTGTTGTAAAATCTATCAATAAGACATTTGAGGGGTAACACAATGGATTTATCGCTTATGGGCAGCAAAATCAAAGCAGAGCGAAAACGGCTTAACTTGACGCTGGAAACGCTATCGGAACAAATAGGAATATCCAGAAACTACCTTTGGGAAATAGAGGCCGGACGCAAGGCCCCCGCATTGAATACACTTTTCAATTTAGGTGTTACCCTCAATGTGTCTATTGACTATTTGTTAGGAGCCTCCGCCGAAAAGAAAAGCATTAGCGGCAATTCTCCCGCCACAGAACGCGATTTAGAGATTGCGCGGATTATGAAAGCACTAAATGAGTATGAAGTAAAAGAGTTATCGCTAATATCTAACGTGATACATGACTTCTCAAGATATTTTGAACAAAGATAGCAAGCGCGGCTACTGGAAAGCCACGCTTGCTTTTTGTTATGAGGAGTACCTCCGCCGCGTCCGCCGTTTTCGGCCGTTTCCGCCGTGATTTTGTGTCGGTCGGGAAATCCGCCGAGAAAACCAGCATTGAAAAATCAAAATGCGATTTTCCCAAATCCATCCCCCCGGTGGGGAACGGGCTGCTGCCCCGTTGAGGTATGGGGTAGTCCCGCCCCCGCTCGAAATTGAAAGTGTAGATACAATTTTGCCAGCCGCCAAGCCAGGGAAAGAAAACAGGGCGTGAAAGCAATATCTTCCAGGAAGCTGCAACGTCTTTTTGTGTGGCGGCAACATGTTTTTACATGAAAGCTGCAAGAATGTTTTAGAATATCGAAAAATCGAGCGTTATTCGCGTTCCTTGCTGCAAAAAATTTTTTGAGGTATAATAGAATTACAAAATAAGGAAACACAATCACTGAAATATTCTTATAGGTTTTGACAAGTCGCAGATTGAACAGCGGGGCCGTTTTCCATGATGGAGCCGCGCCGCTCGTTCCTCCACGGTTCCGCTTAGTGCCAGTAACACGTTATCTGTGACTTGTCAAAATCTATAAGGAGGGATTTTATCATGGAAACACCAGCGGTTCCGTTACTGGCGGAAAAGCAGCAAGGTTATAACGATTGTTTTTGCCTTGCACAGCAAAATAAAATGGTTTACTATGTAGACAGTTGGGATAACTTAGTACCAGCGAATAAAAACGGTAATGAAAGAGACTATTATTTACACTATCATCAAACCTTTGAAATTGTGGCGGATATGGCAGCATATTATAAACACACACATGGAGATTGTCCAAGTTTAAGTCCAAGTCTTTACTTAGAGAACGCAAAGTATAATGATTTGTTTATATTTGTTATAGACTTTGACAAAATGAAGGATGAAAACGGCAAAAAACAGCCCATAGACACAGAAGCACCGTTTTTCATCAATGCCAAAAAAGCCGCAGATTATATAACAATGTCAAAAAGCGGCGGATATCACATGTACTTTGCCATAAATAAGGAGAAAGCAACACGGCTATTTGCCATCATTAACTTATTGGTGAGTAGTGGCGCTCAAAGCTATATTTGTAAGACGGGAGCAATCACAAAAGACGGAAGAATTAAAGTCGATTTCTTCTGTGATACTCCGCGCCTTATTTACGAACAGCAAGAATGGGATATTACCAAAGGCTTAACTGATAAAACACAAGAACTTTATGAACTGATACGGGATAATTTTGACTTTTGCCATTTTGAAAAAAGAGAAGCAAAAGTCAAGCGCACCAAAAAGGCCAACAAAACACCCAAAGCACCACGCGCACCGCGTAAACATGTAGAAATTGCGGAATTAAAAGAATCTGAACTTTTTGCAAAGATGGACGAAAAGCAAAAAGAGATTTTTGCAGACCTTAAAACTATTTCGACGGACTGCACCTATTCACAATGGTATTACACAGGGATAGACATTTACTGTGTCTTTGGTGCCGATCTGGGCGGCGAAGTATTTTTCTGGTGGAGTAAACCATATACAAAACATAAATTTAGCAAACAGCAATGTTTTAGTAAATGGGAAAGCGTGTGCAACAAAGAAGACCCCGAATTGCGTAATAATCGCTGGCGGGCCATTATGGGGCTTGATAGAATTGTTAGTGAAGAAGAAGCGCAGCGGCAAGCGGAAATTCAGCAGCAGCTAAAGGAATTAGGCGAGAGAATACAGGCGGAGCGGCAAGCGAAAATGCCAGCCGATAATCCGACACTCCCGCTCCCGCTCGATTTTGAAAGTGTAGATACAAATTTATCAACCGCCGAGCCTCTAACGTTCCGGGGCTTGCCTATTCAATGGGAACATGAAAATGTAAGTGCTGACAACGCTTTAGACGAAGAAGAACAGAGCGGTAATGCACACCACAGAATTTTATGGGGTGCTGGCAAATACAAACGAGACAATTTTTTTAGGGCTATATGGGGCAAAGATTATAAGAAAATCAGGGAAAAAGCGATATTCAAGGGCGCAGCGGCGAACAACGTTTTGAGGCTGACAATGGGACAGCGCACAGCCCTTGAATATGACGCGCTCTATCACAGGCACATTGACAAATTGGTTTTTGTTGATGAACAGGACGAAAAAGAATTGTTTGCGTTCTTTGCATCGGATGATTGTTCAACAGCAAAGGAAACACTACGCCGCTTAAATCTTGTGGATGGTGCAAAAAAGGTTGCTACCTTTGGCGCGGGCAGACATCAGACCGGGGCCGCTGAATTTACATGGTGCTATACAAAAGAGAGTGTAAAGGGCGGTAACAGGTACAGAGGCATTACCCTGGATTGGAGCCTATGGGCCTATGGAATAGAAACGGCGTACAACGATTATTTGCGTGAAAAGAACGCTAAACTATGGGACAAGGTTCGCCCCGCTATGTACTGTCAATATCAGCGCGGCGAAGTGTGCCGCATGACGTATGTCGCCGAAGATTATCAATAGGTTCAATCCTGGGTGCTGGGCGGTTGCCGTGGAGACTTCCCCCTCCAAGGGGTAACGCCTGATGGTGATTATGAATTTACGGTAATGTTCGACAGTGAAGATGTGGAATACATCGACAGCGGCAAGGCCCTGGGGGAACGGAACAGAGAACAGAAAACCGAATTAGCACAGGCCAGAATGACGGCAAAATCAAAAAAGGATTGGGCCGCTATCCGTTCACGTTTGGAGGATGATAGACAGGAGTTTACAACAGCGGATTTGAACGCCTGGGGCTACTCCAAGAACGTAATAACCCGACTTAGAAAGGGCGTGATAAAAGAGGTGGGCGTAAAGCGGTATGTGCTGGAAAATATCTGATTAGGTGTATCACACTTGAAAAATACACATCAAAAATTCTTGTCCTTAATTACCATTTTATGATACTTAGATATTTTTCGTCATAAAGTGGTAATTAAGGACAAGAATTTTCACCCTGTAATTTCCCACCCACGCCGCCGAGGTATTGAAACCTAAAAAGGCATATCAGGCAAGCCGCTCCGGGAAAGAACGGCGCAGAGCTGCCGCCTGTTTACATAGATAACACCCCCATGTGGAGAAAGGAGGCGTAGCCGTGTTTAGTGAAATCGCCCCTATCCTTGCTTTTATGGCAGGGAACAGAGAAAATAAGGAGCAAAACAACGCCATTTCCCATTATCTATATAGATTGCAGCGGGGACAGGCCCCAGGTATTGAGTTTAAGCGGTATGAATAGGGAATAGCCGAACAATTAGGAAAGTCAATACAGAGCGCAGCAAAGAAAATCAACATAACAGTAAAGTGAACTGGTCGTTTTGAACTACACAAATTAAAAGTCGGTGGAAGATGTAACAATCTCCCGCCGACTTCTTATTTCTTGTAGAAAGATGTTGCTAACTTGCAGAATCTTCTTTTTCCGTGTCGCTATCTTCTTTCTTTTCCCATCCAAGAATTTCTTCCATGATAAGGGCAAGGGGCAAGTCTGTATCTGAAAACATGGGGCAATCCTCCATTCTGACAGGCTGCGCAGCGGCGCGGAGCCTGTTCAATAAAACAGATGGTTTTGTGAACACTTGCACAAGGGCGGAAACGGGGCAAATATCCCCGGTATTAGGGGCGATTTTGTCCACGAAAACAAAGCAGCCTTTTTGTGAACACTACCCCTCTTTGACGTATTCCAGCAAGTCCCCCGGTTGGCAGTCCAGCAGTTCACAGATTTTGGAAACATTCTGCAAAGAAATATACTTGCTTTCTCTAAGGGCCTGTATCACGCCCTCCGACAGCAATTTATCTTTTCGTAAAGTGCTGGTATTGTACCCCGCTTTTTTCAGAGCGGCGATAATGTCAATCTTGTATTTGATACCCATTGTATTTCCTCCCATTCGGGGGCCGCTGAAAAATTGCGGCCCTTTTCCATTGTCCTTATTGTAGCACAGATTTACACAGAAATCAATGTAAAATATCAACAAAGATTTACACAGAATTTTGTGTAAATTGCGAATTGCATTTACACAGAAAATAGTGTAAAATAATAATCAGTTAAGGGGAACACCCCAATAAAACAAAAGGAGATTTGAACATGAGCAGAAATGAATTGGTAGCCAAGATTGAAGCCCTCAACGAATGGGAGGCCGTCATTGAAGAAGCCAAGGCCGAGGCCGAAGCCATCCGCGACAGTATCAAGGCTGAAATGCTGGAACAGGAAACAGAGGAATTGACCGCTGGACAGTATATCGTCCGCTGGACTTCCGTTATCTCTAATCGGTTCGATACCACGTCTTTCAAAAAGGTTATGCCGGACGTTTACAAAGCCTATACGAAAGCCGTTTCCAGCCGCCGCTTTTCTATCAGCGCATGAGAAAAGGCCCTTGCGTGACAGCCGACCAAAGCACCACGCAAGAGGCCCCACCCCCGCCGAACATGGAGAGGGCAAGAAACATTATAGCTTGCCCTCTCCCAAAAATCAAGATATAAAGGAGAAAATCAGAAATGAAACAGTTGACAAGCTATAATCGGGTAGCCGGGTATCTCAATAAAATGTTCGACATGCTGAACGCCGAATTTTTTGAAGGTACGCTTTCAAGGCCCACCATCACCATTCAGTCCACACCCCGCGCATACGGTCACTTTTCCCTGCGTGACAATACATGGGTTTCCGCCGTTGGCGATACGCACGAAATCAACATCGGCGCGGGAACGCTGGCACGGCCCATCGAAGAAGTAGCTGCCACCCTGTTACATGAAATGGTACACTATTTCAATTATGAGAACGGGATACAGGATTGCAGCCGTGGGAACACATACCACAACAAAAAGTTTAAGGCCGCAGCCGAGGCCCACGGCCTGATTGTTACCCACAGCGACAAATACGGTTGGTCACATACCGCCCCCGGCGAAGCCCTGTTAGACTTCATCCTTGAAAATGGCTTGACCGACATTCTGATTAACAGAAACGAATACAGCGGTTTTCAAGTCACCGGGACGGGGATGCACAGCGGCACAGGAACGACCCCGCCGCGCCGACCGTCCAGCACGAGAAAGTATATTTGCCCCTGTTGCGGAAATTCTGTCCGGGCCACGAAAACGGTCAATATCGCTTGTTTAGACTGTGACGCGCAAATGGTAGTTGCCGGGTAACATACACAGGGCGGGGAGCAATCCCCGCCCCCGTAAAGGGGGACATAATATGATATACGGATATGCGCGTTGCTCCACCAATGAGAGCAAACAGGACATAAACAGGCAAGTCCGCGAATTGAAAGCGGCGGGAGCAGAACAGATATTTTTGGAGTACGAACACGGGGACAGCAAAATCAAGAGCCAGCAGCGGGCCATGCTGGAACAGGCCCAGGCCGGGGACAGTATTATCACGCTGGAAGTCCCCCGGCTGGCCCGCAGCACACAGCAGCTATGTGAGATTATCGACACGGTGAGCACAAAACACCTGCGATTGCAAATTATAGGCAGTATCACCCTTGATTGCCGTAACGGACAGGCCGACCCCATGAGCGAGGCATTTTTGCAAATGGCTGGGGTATTCAGTCAGTTAGAACTTTCCATGATACGCGCCCGCGTCCGATCTGGAATGGCAAATGCAAAAGCCAAAGGGAAACAAATCGGGAGGCCACAGACCACCGCCGAGGATATACCGCCCATCTTCTTCCGCCATTATCCCGCCTTTGCCGCTGGAAGTCTGAACGTCAGCGAGTTAGCGCGGGTGTGCAATTTGAGCCGCACAACGGTTTATAAGTATATCGGCATGATAAACGGGGACCGCTCTGCATGAGCGGCCCCCGTTCATTGACATATCGGCGGTTTGGGGGTATGATGTACCATATAAAGTACAGGGAGGGGAGGCCCCGGAATGGCAAAATCGGAAAATCAAAAAGTGAAAACGCTTTATGTAGCTAAATTCTTTTTGGAAAATTCAGACGAAAACCACCCCGTCACAGCCGGGGACATTACCGACTATCTTAAAAACGAATGTGGTATTGAATCAGAACGCCGCGCCATTTACCGCGATATTGCCGCCCTCCGTGATGTGTTCGGCATGGACATAGCTGGGGGCCAAGGCGGAAAATACCGCCTATTATCCCGACAATTTGAATTTGATGATTTACGGCTACTGGCGGAATGTGTTCATGCAGCAAAGTTTATTTCCGCCTCCAAGGCGAAAGAGCTTGTTTCCACGATAGCCGAATTTTGCAGCGGCTACCAGGCCGAGGAATTACAACGGGAAGTTTTTCTATGCGACCGGGTAAAGACCACCCGCAAAGATATTCTGTTGATTATCGGCATTATCCAAGCTGCCATGTCTGCCAAAGAGAATGGCAAACCCAAGCCCCCGCAGAAAATCAGTTTCAAATATTTGAAGTACACCCTACAAAATGACAAATCCCAAGTGGAACGCCGCAGGGGAACCGCCTACAAGGTCAGCCCCTATAAGCTGCTGATTAACGAGGGCAATTATTATCTGCTGGCCTATGACGATACGGCCCAGGATATGCGGACATATCGTGTTGACCGCATGAAAGAAGTAAAGGCCCTGGACGAGCCAAGAGAGGGCGCAGAAGCCTTTGCAGCTATCGACATGGAAACATACACCCGCCGCACGTTCTCCATGTATGGAGGCCAGCAAAAGCGCGTCAGTGTGCGCTTTATCAATCCTCTGTTGGACACCGCAATAGAACGGTTTGGAACGGCCCCCGATGTATTTTACAGGCCAGACGGGGAGCGGCATTTTGTAGTGACCGCCGATGTAGAGATAAGCGACCAATTCTTTTCATGGGTGTGTGGTTTTCGGAAAAGGGCCAAGATTATCAATCCCCCCGATGTGGTGGAGGATATGCAAAAGTTCTTGAAAGACATTTCCGAGAGATACGAAACTTGATAAAGGATGATGAAAGCAGATAGAAACTTTCCGTTTCTATCTGCTTTCTTGTAGGAAGTTCTTAGAGCATGTTCAAATTGCCTTGCAGGATATTGACCCCCGACTTTGACACGGCGATATAATACCGTTGCGTCACCTGTATATTCCCGTGCCCCATCTGATTGCATAGTAAATGGGTGGGCGTATTCATTTCCGCCATCAACGTGCCGTAGGTGTGCCGCAGGTGGTGATATTTGAAGTCAATATGAAACCGGGCCTTGATTTCCCGCGTGGGGTATTTCATGGAGTTTACCGTCTGGATTTTCCCGTTAGGCAGACAGTTGACAAGCTCCGTGGAAAAAATCTGCTTGCCGCCCAAGTCCTCAATCTGCCGCCGATTCTGTTCCCGCAGCGCGGCAAATTGAATTTCATCCTCTGACCGCCGCCGCGCCAATTCCTTGAAATACACTTTCAATTTGTCGCACATGTAGATCGTCCGTCTGGCGTTGCGGGTTTTCAGCGGCACCAGCTTGATAAGCCCATCCTGGTATTGCATTTGACGGTCAATCAAAATCGTGCCGCCCTCCACATCTACATTTTCCCATTTCAGCCCGAAACACTCATTGATACGCAGCCCGCAGAACCGCCCCAGCATGTAAGCCGTTTCCGCGTTCGTCCCCCGGAAATAATCATCCAAAATCACAAGTTCCTCCCGGCTGAACGCCACAATATCAATATCATCATCGGTTTTCAGCTTTGGCATGTGGATTTTCGTGTCCTTGTTGGCACACAGCTTATTGTAGCTATCCACAGCCAGATAGTTACGGGAATACGCCTGACCGAAAATCAGGTAGAACATTTTCAAGAAACTTTCTACATAGCGATAGGACAGCCCCCGGTTATAGTACAGTTCGGTCAAGTAGTCTACAACCTCCGCCGCGCTGATTTCATCAATGTACCGTTTACCAAAAGCGGCGCACAGGTGATTGACCCACAGGCTTTCTTGCTTGCGAATGGTATTGTATGCTTTGCCGCTCCGCCCCTTTTCGCAATACTCTTGATAGACCTCCGCCACCGTCTTTCTGACCGTGGGCTTTGGCTTGCGGGCGTTCTGTTCATCATCCACCGCCTTTTGCCGCGCCCTGATTGCAGCCCGTTTTGTTTTCAGCGGACAGCCGTTTTCGTCCTTGCTACCCTGTTTCGATATGCGTTTCCCGTCACGGGTGAACGTATAACGAAAAGCCCACAGCCCACTTTCCAACTGGAATACTCCCGCGTCATTTTGCTTTCCCATGTTGTTGCCTCCCGAAATGTGTAATTTCGAGTGCAACTTTTATCCAAATATTCCATGTGAAAACTTGCACTTGTGCAACTGCCCTGGGGCATGTGAGCAACCCGGCGCTGAAACGACAAACGCCGGGAACGGCGTTTGTCGTTTTGGCAGAGAAGGCCGCCTATGAGGAGGCCGAGCACGCCGCCAAGTTCGCCGAGCTGCTGGGCGAGGAGCTGGAGCCCAACATGACCACCGACACCGCCAAGAACCTGGCCTGGCGGGTGGACTGCGAGTTCGGCGCCACCAAGGGCAAGTTTGACCTGGCCGCCTGCGCCAAGAAGAACAACCTGGACGCCATCCACGACACCGTCCACGAGATGGCCCGGGACGAGGCCCGCCACGGCAAGGCGCTGAAGGGCCTGCTGGAGCGGTACTTTAAGTAAGTCGTCCGGAGGGTATATCTGATGGATCTCAACGAGACCGTATGCTTCTGCGGCGGCGTCACCGCAGGTGACATCAAGGCCGCCGTCGAGGCCGGCCACACCACCCTGGAGGCCGTCCAGGAAGCCACCGGTGCCGGCACCCACTGCGGCGGCTGCGTGGACAAGGTGGCCGAGCTGGTGGAGCAGTTCAAGAAGTAAGCGCCGCAGAATTAAGTCTGCTTAAGGGGGAACGGGGAGACCTGTTCCCCCTTCTTTTCGCCTGGCTTACCCAAAATTTGAGTGCCTGTCTTGATATTCCGGTGGAAACGGTGCTACAATAGAATCCATCAAACAACGTCGGAACCGGTCGCCCGACAGATGGTACACGGCGTGAAAGGAGCCCTGCACATGACGGCGATCATCATGGACGAGTACATCCTCCCCACCCTGGTCCGGTACAGGGACCAGTACCACTGGAGCTGGAACAGATCGGCGCGGTTCATTAACATGTATTACGGAACGGAATACACGGAAAAGCAGCTCAAAAAGCTGTATAGGCAGAACAAATAGAATGCAGGCAAAGAAGGAGCCCGCCGGTTATCCGGCGGGCTCCTGTTTGTCTTACTTCGTGCCGAAAATGCGGTCGCCCGCGTCTCCCAGGCCGGGGACGATGTAGCTGTTTTCGTTGAGCCCCTGGTCCACCGCGCCGCAGTAAATCTCCACGTCGGGGTGGCTGTCCTGCACCACCTGGATGCCCTTGGGAGCCGCCACCAGCACCATCAGCTTGATGTTCCGGCAGCCGTAGCCCTTGATGATCTGGATGGCGGCGTCGGCGCTGCCGCCGGTGGCCAGCATGGGGTCCACGATGAGCACATCCCGCTCGGCGATGTCCCGGGGCATCTTGCAGAAATACTGCACGGGGACCATAGTCTCCTCATCCCGGTACATGCCCAGGTGGCCCACACGGGCGGAGGGCACCATGCGCAGCACGCCGTCCACCAGGCCCAGGCCCGCCCGGAGTATGGGCACCACGGCGAACTTCTTGCCCTTCAGGGTGGGAGCCTCCATCTTGCAGATGGGGGTTTCGATCTCCTTGGTGGTCAGGGGGAGGTCCCGGGTGGCCTCATAGGTGAGCAGCATCCCGATCTCAGATACGATCTCTCGGAAGTCCTTGGTGGAGGTGTTCTTGTCCCGCAGGATGGTGAGCTTGTGGGACAGGAGGGGGTGGTCCACTACGTGTACTTTTTCGTTCATATCGGCAGCTCCTTTGTATTTGGGATTGGGACGGCTGTGGTGGTTATTTAGTTTATTATACCACACCTTCCGCGCCCTGCCAATGGGGGCGGGAGATTTTTTCACGTCCGTCTCATGTCTTTTCATGAATGGACTTTTGATATCCGCCAACGGATATTTCGCATAGCTCCAGTGTCTGGGGTCCTTTATTTCTGACATCCGCGCCCTTATTTCTTCCTTTGCTATCACCGCATTATACCTCCTTTTATGAGACGGGCATGCGGACGAAATAAAGGGGGCTGTTCAAGCCCCGCTTTTTTTGGTATAATAATACCCGACTTTTCCCAAGGAAGTGACAGCGATGCACGACAATCAACTGGCCGTCCAGGTGGTGGGCGAGGTAAAAAAGGCCGTGGTGGGCAAGGACGAAATCGTGGCCAAGACCCTCATGGCGGTGCTGGCCCGGGGGCACGTCCTGCTGGAGGACATCCCCGGCGTGGGCAAGACCACCATGGCCATCGCCTTCTCCAAAGCCCTGGGCCTAAAATACAGCCGGGTGCAGTTCACCCCCGACGTGATGCCCTCCGACCTCACCGGCTTCTCCCTCTACAACAAGGCTACGGGCCAGATGGAGTACCAGCCCGGCGCGCTGCTGTGCAACCTGTTCCTGGCCGACGAGCTGAACCGGGCCACCAGCCGCACCCAATCCGCCCTGCTGGAGGCCATGGAGGAGGGCCGGGTGACGGTGGACGGCGTGTCCCACCCCATCCCAGACCCCTTTTTGGTTATCGCCACCCAGAACCCCACCGGGGCCTCCGGCACCCAGCTGCTGCCCGACTCCCAGCTGGACCGCTTCGCCCTGCGCCTGACCATGGGCTACCCCGCTCCGGCGGACGAGATGGAGCTGCTCCAGCGCAAGATGCGGGGCAGCCTGATGGACACGGTGCGGCAGGCTGCGGACCGGGAACAGCTGGCCGCCCTCCGGGACCAGGTGGACCGGGTGTTTGTGGACGACGCCGTGCTGGACTACATCCTCCGGCTGGTCCGGGCCACCCGCGATCATCCGGGGCTGGCCCAAGGGGCAAGTCCCCGCGCGGCCATCTCGGTGGCCAATCTGTGCCGGTCCTCCGCCTTTCTCCGGGGGCGGGACTACGTGATCCCGGAGGACGTGAAGTTCGTCTGGGCGGACGCCATCGCCCACCGGCTGGTTCTCCCCGCCGGGGCAGCGGGAGGCCCCCAGCGGGCCGTGGACATCGCCTTGGAGGTCCTCAACGCCACCCGGGCCCCCCGCCTGCGCTGAGCCATGATCCTCCGCCGCGTATTATACGGCCTCGCCCTTCTCGGGGTGCTGCTGTTTCATATCACCAACGAAAACTACCTGGCCCAGTTCCTGCTGGCCCTGTGTGTTGCCCTGCCCCTGCTGTCGCTGGCGCTGTCCCTGCCGGGCATGCTGGGGTGCAGGCTGGAGCTGTCCGCCGCCCCGCCCGCCCTGGAGCGGGGCGGGGACGGCCGGTGGCTGGCCTCTGTAGAGTCCCCCAACGGCCTGCCCCTGTCCCGGCTCACTGTCCGCCTCACCGGGGAAAACCTGCTCACCGGCCAGAAGGAGCGCCGGAAGCTGGTGCTGTCCGGGGTGGCCCGCCGCCGTCCGGTGGAGCTGACCGTCTCCGCCGCCCACTGCGGCCTGCTGGAGCTGCGGGCGGACCGGGCCTGGGTGTACGATTATCTGGGCCTGTTCTCCCTGGGGGTGGCGCTGCCTCACCCCGCCCGGATGCTGGTCCGGCCCATCCCCGTCCAC
This sequence comes from uncultured Oscillospiraceae bacterium, assembly GCA_949841465.1. Lineage (GTDB taxonomy): Bacteria > Bacillota > Clostridia > Oscillospirales > Oscillospiraceae > Enterenecus. The sequence goes on along the minus strand of CATKZW010000008.1, from coordinate 41,290 downwards.
ATGGAGCCCCCCTCCATCCCGGAGGGCCTGGGCGCTCGTCCCTCCCCCGTCAGCGCCGCCCGCATGGGCCCGGGGGAGGAGTGCGACCTGCGGGACTACCGCCCCGGCGACCCCATGCGGGCGGTGCATTGGAAGCTGTCCTCCAAGTGGGACGAGCTCATCGTCCGGGAGCGGGCGGACACCCTGGTCCCCCTGCCCCTGCTCACCCTGGACCGCTTTGGACCGCCTGAAACGCTGGACCGGCTGCTGGACCGGGCGCTGGGCATGAGCCGCGCCCTGCTGGCCGTCCAGCGGCCCCACGCCATGCTGTGGCTGGACGGGGACGGTCAGCCGCAGCTGCGCACCGTCTCCGACGAAAAGCAGCAGATCGACTGCCTGCACGACCTGCTGGGCTCCTTTGCGCCCCCGGTGGGCCCCGCTCTGGACGACCAGCCGGAGCTGCTCCGGGGCGCCGGCGGCGCGTCGTTCCGCATCCACATCACACCGGAGGGAGGCGACGGCCATGGCTGAGCGTGACGCCCGGTCCTCCCCCCTCACCGCGCTGGGGGACGGCATCCTGCTGCTGTGCGCCACGGCGGGCTTCGCCCTGTCCTTCCTGTCCCTGTACGGCGGCGAGCCGCTCAGGCAGTTCGTGGACCTTGACCCCACCCCCCTGGACCTGTGCGCCGGCCAGGCGGGAGGCTTCCTGTTTCTGGCGGTGCTGTTTGCCCTGATCAGCCTGGGCGCGTGGTCGCTGCCCCGGTACCGGGGCCTGGCCGCGGGCGGGCTGGCCGCCCTGTGGGGCCTGCTTGCCTTCCTCAACTGGGACAGCGTGGTGCAGGGCGGGGCGGTGACCGTCCGCACCGTTGCCGACCTGTTCGCCCAGCGGGTAAGCTGGGGACGCGCTTTCCCCTATGAATCCGGCCTCACCCTGGCCAAGGAGGGGAACGCCGCCGGACTGTTCTTCACCCTGTTTCTGGCGCTGCTGGCCCTGGCGCTGGGCTGGGCGGTGGTGCGGGCAAGGCGGTGGTGGATCGTGCTGCTGCTCACCCTGCCCCCTCTGCTCCCCGGCCTGCTGGCCGACCTCTACCCCGGCTGGCCTCCCTTCATGGCGCTGGCCCTGTGCTGGTGCGCCATGCTGCTGTGCGATCTGTGCAAGTGGGCCGCCCCCGACCGCCGGGGCCTGCTCACCCTGGCGGTGCTGCCCTGCGTGGCCGTGGTGCTCACTGCCGTCACCCTGCTCTTCCCCAGGGAGGGCTATACCCGCCCCGCCTGGGCCCTGCGCGCCGAGACGGAGCTGAACGGCGTTGGAAACCGTCTGTCCGACTTCTTCACCCTGTTCGACGGCCCCCTTCAATCCACCGTCACCTACGTGGGGGCGGCGGAGGAGGCGGATCTGGCCGGCGCCGGGCCCCTGCGCTACTCCGGGCGGACGGTGCTGCGGGTGACCACCGATTACCATGGGCGGCTGTACCTCCGGGGCTCCTCCCTGGCCGTCTATGAAGACGGGCGGTGGTCGGCTCTCCCCGCCGGGACCTGGCAGGAGTATCAGAACGCCCTGCCCGACCCGGACGACAGCGTTTTCCCTCTGATTTTTCCCTCCCTGACTCTTCCGCACGGCGGGGAATACACCGCCACGGTGGACAACGTGGGGGCGGTGGGGGCCTGTGTGTACGCCCCCTACTACCTGGCGGATCAGGATTGGGAGGCGGCGGGGATGCTGCCGGTGGAGGATGCGTACCTGGCCCGGCTCAGGGGGCAGTGGACCCACACCATGACCTTCACCGACCTGCACCCTTTCGGCGCCAGCATCACCGAGTTTATCAACGAGCTGTCCCCTTTGGGCATTATCTTTTATGCGCCTCCGGAGGCCGACGCTTACCGGGAGGAGTACGTGCTTGCCCACTATTTATTAGACGTGGAATCGGAGCTGGGGCAGTATTTGGCCCGCCTCTGCGTGGAAAGCGGAGCCTCCAGCGCGGCCCGGTACGGGGAAGGCTACGACCCTGTTCAGGCTGCCTATGACATCGCCGCCCTGTTGGACGAGCTGTGCGAGTACGACCCGGAGACCCCCGCCGCCCCGGATGGGATAGACCCGGTGGTCTGGTTCCTCTCAGAAGGCCGCCGGGGCTACTGCATGCACTTTGCCTCCGCCGCCACCCTGATGCTGCGCTCCCTGGGCGTGCCCGCCCGGTATGTCAGCGGCTTCACGGCGGAGTGCGTGCCGGGGAAACAGGCGGACGTCCCCGACCGGGCGGCCCACGCCTGGGTGGAGGTGTGGGTGTCCGGCTTCGGCTGGTATCCGGTGGAGGTCACCCCCGCCGCGGCTTTCACGTGGTATGAGCAGGGGGTTGTTGACCCTGTGGAGGCGTCCTCCGAGCCTCTGCCGGAGAGCGAGGCCCCCGAGCCTGCGCCAACGCCCACCCCCGCGCCCTCCCAGGGCCCGGAGGCCACCCAGCAGCCCACCGGCGGCCCCCAGGGGGAGGACGGGGACACGCCGCCCACGGAGGGCGGCGGCCCGGCCTTCACCATACCTGTGGAGCTGCTCAAGGGGCTGGCGGCGGCAGTTGGGGTGTTTGTCCTGCTGTGGCTGGTCCAGTACCTGCCCAAGCGGTTCCGGGAAAAAAAGCTGTCCGACCCGGACCGCAACCGCGCCGCCCTGTACGGCTACCGCTGCCTGAGGCGCATGGAGCGCTGGGGCGGGCGGGTCAGCGAGCGGGCGGTGGAGCTGGCCCAGAAGGCGAAATTCAGCCAGCACACCCTCACCCCGGAGGAGCTGGCCGAGCTGCGCGGCTTCGTGGACGGGGAGCGGGAACGGCTGTGCATCGTCCTGGAACCGGTGGAGCGGCTGGTGTTCCGCCTCCTTTGGGGAATGCCCCAACGTTCCAGGCCGGGAGAAGGGGAGCCGCCCCCGGAAAACCCAGAATAACGGAAAAAACCGCCGCAAAACAACGGCCAAGCCCTTGACATTTTGGAAATCATCCTGTATCATAGGTTAGTCTGCCGCCTGATAAAATTGCGGCAAACCATCCTTGCCTCCGGCGAGACCGGAGGCCATAAGACCATAAGGAGGTGCAAACACAATGGCTAAAGTGAGTGGAAATTACGAGGTGCTCTACGTCCTCAACCCCAGCCTGGGCGAGGAGGAGACCGCCGCCCTGGTGGCCCGCTTCAAGGACCTGGCTGAGGGTCACGGCACCGTGACCGAGGTGGACGAGTGGGGCAAGCGCCGTCTGGCCTACCCCATCAACGACCTGGAGGAGGGCTACTACGTCCTGATGACCTTCTCCTCCGACCCCGCGTTCCCCGCCGAGCTGGACCGTCTGATGCGCATTAACGTCAGCGTCATGCGTTCCATCATCGTGGCAAAGGACGCCTGAGAGGAAGAAAAACATGCTCAATCATATCGTCATCATGGGCCGCCTGGCCCGTGACCCGGAGCTGCGCCACACCCAGTCCGGCACCCCCGTCGCCAGCTTCCGCCTGGCGGTGGATCGTGACTTCAAGGACAAAAACACCGGCGAGCGCCAAACCGACTGGATCGACGTGGTGGCATGGCGCGGCACGGGCGAATTCGTCAGCCGTTATTTCGCCAAGGGCCGCATGGCCGTGGTGGAGGGCCGTCTCCAGATCCGCGATTGGACCGATAAGGACGGCAACCGCCGCACCGCCGCCGAGGTGGTGGCCGACAATGTCTATTTCGGCGACTCCAAGCGGGACGGCGACGGCGGCGGAAGCTATGGCGGCAGCTATGGAGACCGTGGCGGAAGCTACTCCGGCGGCGGCTACGGCGGCCGGCCGGCCGCTCCCTCCGCCCCCGCCGACTACGGTATCCCGTCCGGCGGCGACCAGTTCTCCGACTTGGCCGACGACGACGGCGAACTGCCCTTCTGAGGAAAGGGCCATCTCAACATAAGGAGGTCTGCCAATTATGGCTATGGATAATGCGAAGCCCCGCGGCAATCGCAAGCGCCGCAAGGTGTGCGCGTTCTGCGTTGACAAGGTGGAACAGATCGACTACAAGGACGCCCAGAAGCTGAAGCGGTATCTGTCCGAGCGGTCCAAGATCCTGCCCCGCCGCACCACCGGCACCTGCGCCATGCACCAGCGCCAGCTGACCGACGCCATCAAGCGCGCCCGTCACGTGGCCCTGCTGCCCTACGTCACCGACTGAATATCAAGAAACCCCCCGGAGCGCCGCTCCGGGGGGTTTTTTCAGTTCTTTGCCGGGATGAAGCCGAGCAGCTTCTTTCCGGACAGCACCAGCAGGGCCATCATGGCGATTAGGCTCATGCCGTCCAGCGGGGTGAAGGCCCAGGAGACGTCAAGCAGATGGATCCCGAAGGAGGCCAGCGTCTCAATCAGCGCAAGGGGGAGCATAGCCCCCAGCGACCAGATGGCGGTGTTGGCCAGCACCATGCGGGCCCGCTCCGGGTCCTTCTTCTCCAGATAGCACAGGCTAACCAGCATCAAGAGGATAAACGCGGCTTCGGCAACCTTCCAAATATTCATGCGGATGCTCCTTTCTCAGGCGGCTCTGATTTTGGCATTGCCCTGCCGCCTTTCTACAATGGGCAGTATAATATATTCCAGCCTATATGTCAAGTATTTCTTTCTTTTGGGAAGAAATAAATTCGCCCGCCCTTTGAGAGAACTCTCTTCACAGGCGGGCGAAACAATTTACCGGATCTTTCGCAAAATGGCGATGGAGATTAGCACAGTGAGAAAATAGCCGTTACAGACGATGCGCAGGCAATTGGTAAATATGGCCAGATTTGTTATGGCCGTCTGGGAGAACAATCCGAGGACGTTCATCAGAATGACCAGCGCTGCCGTCCCATACATGCAGGCCGTTCCGATGATGGCCCGTCCATGCTCGTCCCGCCCTTCCTTTGACAGACAGTAAACTGCAAATGCAATAAGGGTGACAAAGCACAGCACCCAGTTGATCCAGACGAGCCACTCACTGTTCAGCAGCTCCAGCACCGTCTGGTAGACGGGGTTATCGTAAAGTGGATTGCTGATCTCAAAGGCTTTCTCATAATAGTCCTGATAATCCATAGGTCACACCTCCGAAAAGTCGAACAGCTCCTCAATGGTCACGCCAAACACCTGAGCAATGGAGTACACAAGCAGCATAGAGGGATTGTAGCGGCTGCGCTCCAGCTGCATGATGGTCTGGCGGGACACGCCCACCAGATCGGCCAGCTCCTGCTGGGTCATGCGCCGGGAGGCCCGGTAGACGTGAATTTTGCTCTCAAATTTGTACTTGTCCTTGCCGGCCACCGAACTCACCGCCCTTTCCCAGTTGATTGACATTACTATAACATATTTATGACATAAAGTAAAAGATAAATTTCAGTCTTTTTGCACATTTACTCTATGATGTGCAATGCCTAAAGGAAATCTTCAAAATTTCCTAAGGGGACCTTTGTTGCCATTTTTTGATTTATCGCTATAATAGCATCAGAAACAATTTTCGATTGAGAGAGGATCGTGCCCCATGGAAGACAAACGAGGCAAAATCACGCTGTGGATTCTCACCGCCGCCATCCTGGGCGGCTGCGTGTGGGCGCTGTACGCCACCGGCTTTTTTGAGGCCGCAGGCTCCCCGGAGCGAATGGGGGAATACATCGCCCGCTGCGCCCCCTGGTCCCACCTGGCCTACTTCGGCGTGCAGCTGGTGTCGGTGGTCATAGCGCCCATCCCCAGCAATATCACCGCGGCGGCGGGGGCGTATCTGTTCGGGCTGTGGCCCTCCTTCCTGCTGACCTGGGGGGCGGTGAGCCTGGGCTCCGCCCTGGTCTTCGCCCTGGCCCGGGCACTGGGCCAGCAGTTTGCCGGGAAATTCGTCAGCGAAAAGCTGTCAGACAAATACCTGGACCTGATCCGGCGCAAGCGGGACACCTTTCTGGCCCTTGCCTTCCTGTTCCCCTTCTTCCCCGACGACCTATTGTGCATCCTGGCCGGGCTGACGGACATCTCCTTCCGGCGCTTCTTCCTGCTGGTGGTGCTGGCCCGGCCCTGGGGGCTGCTGGTGGCCTGCGCGGTGGGCAGCGCCACCGTGACCATCCCCCTGTACGGCATGGTCCTGCTGGGCGCGGCCGGGCTGGCCGCGTTCCTGCTGGCTATGAAATACGGCGACCGGCTGGAGCAGGCGGTGATCCGGCGGCTGAAGCGGTAACATTTCCCTCCCGGCTTTTTGGTCGCAAGGCCCCTTTACTCCCTTGTCATTTCCTGCCCGATCTGGTAGAATGAAACGGCACACAATCCAACCGAGAAACGACAAAGGGGAACACCACATGAAAAAACGATGGACGGCCGCGCTGCTGGCGCTGATGCTGACGGCCGCGCTGCTGCCGGGGACGGCCCACGCCGCCCCGACCGACCGCTCCGCAGGCTCCCGCCTCACCGGCACGGACCTGGCCGTGTACCAGACGCTCCGGACGGAGGCGGCCAAGATCGCCAACGGCACCAGGACCGGCACCACCATCCGCATTCCGAAGCAGAGCGCCCTCTCCTGGTCCCTGGAGGAGCTGGGCATCAAGGAGGGCAGCGGGGAGGACGTGCTGAAAAAGCTGGAGGACAAATTCAACCAGTCCGTCCACATGAACGCCATCTTCTACGCCCTGCTGGCCGACTGCCCCTACGAGCTGTACTGGATCGACAGCCAGTTCACCTGGGGCTACAGCTCCGTCCGCCAGGGCGGCTGGGTCAGCATTGAGGACCTCACCGTCTACCTCCAGGCCGCCCCGTCCTACCGAGGCAGCGACAGCAGCACCGTCAGCGCCGCCAGGGTGTCTGAGGCGAAAAAGGCGACGGACAATGCCAAGGCCATTGTGGCCAAGTACAAGGACCGGTCCGATTACGAAAAGCTGATCGCCTACCGGGAGGAGATCTGCCGCCTGACCTCCTACGACGTGGACACCTACGAGAGCGACGCGCCCTACGGCGACCCCTGGCAGCTGGTGTACGTCTTTGACGGCGACCCGGACACCAACGTGGTGTGCGAGGGCTACGCCAAGGCCTTCAAGTACCTGTGCGATCTGTCCGACTTCACCGGGGACGTGACGTGCTATACCGTCAGCGGTACGATGGGGGGCGGCGGTCATATGTGGAACGTGGTCCGGATGGGGGACGGCCGGAACTATCTGGTGGACGTGACCAACTGCGACAGCGGCATGATCGGCGCGGACGACAAGCTGTTCCTCGCCGGAGGGACCAGCGGCGACAGCGGCCGGACCTGCGTGGTCTCCAAGGGGCAGTGCCGGGCGGTCTACACCTACAGGGAAAGCCAACAGGAGCTGTTTACTGACGGCTACCTGGTCATCAGCGAGGAGGACTACGTGGACCGGCCTCCCGTCACCATCACCGTCGCGCCGCCCTCCGACGGCGCTGAGGTGCCAACCATCACCGTGGAGCCGCCCTCCACCACGCCGCCTGAGGGCACCGGCATCGGCTCCGCTCCGGCCTTCACCGACGTGGCGGCGGACGCCTACTATGTGGACTACGTGGCCTGGGCGGTGGAGCAGGGGATTACCAACGGCACCACTAAGACCACCTTCTCCCCCGGCCAGGACTGCACCCAGGCCCAGATCCTCACCTTCCTGTGGCGGGCTGCGAGGAGGCCGGAGGCCGAGGGACAGCTCACCATCCCGGAGGTGGCCGAGGCATACCGCGCCGCCATCCTCTGGGCGGACAGCATGGGCATGATCGATCAGGCAGAATTTGACCCCAATCAGGCCTGCACCCGGGCGGATGCGGTGCAGTACATCTGGTGTGCGTTTGAGCGGCCCTCCGCCCAGGCCTCCGCCTTCACCGACGTGCCCTCCGACGCCCCCTACGCCCAAGCGGTGGGCTGGGCGCTGGAGCGGGGAGTCACCACCGGCGACACCGAGGTCACCTTTAACCCCGGCGGCATCTGCAGCCGGGCCCAGATCGCGGCCTTCCTCTACCGGGCCTATCACTGAGACAGGAAACCGCCCTCCCCACCGGGGAGGGCGGTCTTTTCATCTCAGAAGAGGTGCAGTCACTCCGGCCTCTCTGGGTTGCGGACCACGTCCAGGATGAGCTGGGCGCACCGCTCCACCCCCACCAGGCTGGAGTCCAGGGACAGGTGGTAGTTCTGGCTCATGCCCCAGTCCCGGTCGGCGTAGTGCTTGTAGTAGGCCCGGCGGCGCTTGTCCTTCTCCTCCAGCCGCTTTTCCGGGGCCACGTCGGACTCGCCGTACAGCCGCACCACCCGGTCCGCCCGGAAGCCGATGGGGGCGTGGATGAACACGTTGAGCACATCCTCCCGCTCCCGGAGGATGTAGTCGGCGCAGCGGCCCACGATGACGCAGGGGCCCTTTTCCACCAGCTCCAGAATCACCCGGCACTGGATGACCCAGAGGAAATCGGCGGTGGACAGGCCGTTCATGTGCTGCCGGGAGCCGTTCCCCGAAAAGGCGTAGGACAGCAGGCTCTGCCAGGGGGAGGCGTACTCCCCCTCCTGTTCGATAAACTTCTCGTCAAAGCCGGTCTCCACCGCCACCTGCTTCACCAGCTCCTTGTCGTAGTAGGGCACGTCCAGCAGCTGGGCCACCCGGTGGCCCACCGACCGGCCGCCGGAACCGAATTCTCGGCTGATGGTGATGATCTGTTTGCTCATACAGAACCCTCCTTTTCGCTGTCTATTTCCAACCAGATGATTCCCGCGGGGGGCGCGTCATGGCAGCACACCGCCGCCTGCCAGCCCTCCCCGGCGTAGCTTTGATGGGGGCAGGGGGGGGGCGTCTCCACCGACCGGGGCGGATAGAGAGGCGTATCCCCCAGCTTGCACCAGCTCTCCTTCAGCGTCCACCGGCGGTAAAAGTCCTCCCAGGTGCCGTCAAAAGCGGCCAGCTCCCCCTCGCTCAGCGCCCACTGGGGGAGCTTTTCCCGCCGGGGGCGGATCAGCTCCACATCCACCCCCACCGGACTCTCGGACAGGGCGCACAGGGCCAGCCCGCCGCTGTGGGACAGGGAAAACCACCTGCCGTCCAGACCCGTGAACAACGGCTTGCCCCGTGGGGAGCGCTCCACCGGAGGCAGGGTGGTCCAGCCCCAGCACAGGCGGACCGCCTGCTTCAGCAGCGGCCAGGCCAGCCGCCGTCCGTCCTCCCCCGCCGCGCCGTATATGGCTGTCATGATCTGCCCCCTCTCTTCTTTGTGTATATTATACAATACTCTGCCTGAAATTTCAACCCCTTTGCACAAATATCGCAGAGACCGACGAAAACGGCCTCTGCGATATCGTCTCTGTCACGCCCCGCCGGGGCACTGCCGCCCGGTGTGGTCGATGGTATAATCCTGTCCGCAGGTCCCAGGCAGGATGAGCTGAGAGATGGGCACGAAGGTATAGCCCTGCTGCAGCATTGCTTCAATGATGCCGGGCAGAGCCTCCGGCGTGTGGAGGGCGGCGTTGTGGAACAGCACGATGGAGCCAGGCTGAACCTTGGAGGTCACCCGCTTGGTGATCTCCGACGCGGACAGGTCTTTCCAGTCCAGGCTGTCACTTTCCTTGATGAATTCATGGCGAAAAAAGTTGAAAAACACGCAGAGTCGAATTTTTGGTTCGACTCTGCGCGTTATACCTTCCATAGGACGGTGGCGGTGTCGTCCGCCAGGCGGATCTCCTGGATGAACTGAGCGGCCACCAGCTTTTTCTGCTCAAACTCCAGCGGCTCAAATCTCAGGTGCTCCAGCTTGGGACGGGGCCGGGCTTGGCGTTTGGACTGCTCGTCCAAGAGGGCCTGACGCTGCTCCTCCAGCCGGGCGATGGTGCGGTTGACGTAGGGCATGGACACGTCGCTGCTCTCGGCCAGGGCGGACATGAGGCGCTCGATCTTCTGGTCGATGGCGGATAGCTCCTGGGCCAGCTCCTGTCCCTCCTGGGATTGGACCGCCTCGTCTGGGCACTGAGCCAGCAGGCGCTCCAGCTCTGCGGCCACCGAGCGTTCCAGGCCACGCAAATCAACGTGGATAGACTGACTGCACACGCCCATGTTGGAACGCCCGCTGCAAAACAGGTAGAATTTCTCTTTGTCCCGGTTGACTTTGACGCTGTACCCACAGCTTGCGCACTTCATCAATCCAGACAACCAAGTGTGCTTGCCCCGCCCCGCATTGCCCAGCTGGCGGTTTTCGTCCAGCTTATATTGACAGGCAAGCCACAGCTTTGAGGGAATGATGCCGGAGTGACTTGCCAGGGAAAAGTGCTGGTCTTTCAGATCTTGATACTTGTTTGCACTGCGGTCCCGCTTGCCAATAATCATTCCGGCGTGAATTCCGTCAAATTCCTCTAAAGTATTTGCAAATTGCAGACCCTTTGCCTTATAATAGAGATAGATGTCCTCGTCCGCCATCACGTACAGCGGGCTATGTAATAAGCGGGACAGTGTTACATTATCCCAGGTGGCCCGCCGGGGGGCAGGGATACCGTCTGCGTTCAGCGAACGGGCCACGCTGCCCAGGGTGGCCGCCTGTAGCGCGTAGGCGGAGAAGATACGCTCCACAACGGCAATGTTTTCCGTAGGGACCAGGCCGGGGGCCAGGTGGCCGTCCGCTCCGGGCAGCCGTCCGATGGTGAAGCCGTAGGGAGCGGGACCACCCGGCCAGGAGCCCAGCTTGGCCCGCTGGTAGTAGTTGTCCCGCACCCGCTCGGCGGTGGTTTCCCGCTCCAGCTGGGCAAAGACCATGATGATGTTCAGCATGGCCCGGCCCATGGGGGTGGAGGTGTCAAAGGTCTCGTTGATAGAGACAAACTCCACTCCATGCCGTTTCAGGATCTCCCAGAGCCGCCCGAAATCGGCGATGGAGCGGGAAAAGCGGTCCAGGCGGTAGACCACGATCTTCTGGATGATGCCTTTTTCCACGTCCTCAATCAGCTGCTGGAACGCCGGACGATTGGTGTTTTTGCCGGAGAAGCCTTTGTCCTGATAGATTTTTACCTCCTCTCCTGTTTCTCTGTGGCACAGGTCGATCTGTCCCTGAATAGAGAGGCTGTCCGCCTTGTCCACAGACTGACGGGCATAGATTGCGTCCAAGGCGGATACCTCCTTTCTCTTTAGGGCTTAGACGCTATTGGGCATTGGGCGCGGGAGTCCCGCGCTGGGGTGGGCAGGCTGCCGCGTGCAGCTTGCGGACGCAGGCACGGTAGAGGGCGGACAGCGCTTCCGTCGTTGCCTCCGGTGTTTCAGCGGTGGGATGCATATGTTGGATGTACAAGGGTTGTCCCTCCTTATCAAAGTCTCATTGGAATAATATGCGGCTGGGTTGAGGGACTATGACGGGTTTCCATAGTCGGTTTCCGCCAGACACAGGCCGTTGTACTTTCTCCCGCTGCTGCTGCGCACCTTTTTCACCTCCGGGAACAGGCGTAAGAGCGCCTTACTGAACTGCGAGTCCCGGAGGTTTTCCTCGGGAAAGTGAGCTTGGAATGCTTGAAACACCTCGCTTACCCAGCAGGAAGCCCCTTCTTCCCGCACACAATATTTATGGACAAACTCCATGATAGCACGATCCATATTGGAAACCTGTGCTGGTTCCCAGCCAAAATCTTCGGGCAGTGAGGTAAAAACCCCATTTCTGTCATCCAGATCGGCCAGCGCTCTCATGGCCAGATCAACGATGTAACCCGCCTCCTCGTAGAGCAGTTCGTGAAGATTTGGAATTTGACATTCCCTTGCCACAGGGTTTCGGCAGGGGATAACCACCAGTCGCTCCAGCAGGGCCTGTTCCCGCTCCGGATTTGGAATCCGGAGCGGGTAGTTGGAGACAAACAGCAGCTTTGCCATGTTGTCAAACATAAAGGCGTCCTTGTATTTGAACTCCCCCCGAATCAGGTCGTCACCGGTCAGCTGCTTGATTGTGCCAATGGTCCTGCTGTCCAACGGGGCGTCGGGCACATCCCCGCAAAGGCAGAGCAGCTTGCCAAAGACGGAGCCTGTCGTCCATTTCTGTCCCAGCTGTGAAATGTCGTTCAGCGCGACGCAGGCGCTTGTGCCCAGCACATCTCGCAAAAAGTTCACGAGCTGGCTTTTCCCCGTCCCGCTCTCCCCCGTCAGGAAGAAGAACGATTTGCTGGGGTAGCCGGAGAGAATGACGCCGAGCATCTCCAGGATGCGCTGGCGCAGTATGCTATCTCCCCCGGTCATGTCATCCAGAAACATCTCCCAGTGCGCGCCGTCGCAGGACCCAATGGATTCCGCGTCTATGTCGAGGTAGGAGAAGTACTGGTATTTGCTGTTGTGGGGCAGGCACCTGCCCGTGCGCCAATCATACATATAATCCCGGCAGCACAGATAGCGGTAATCCGGAGTCGGGATCTCTTTCTGGCACGGGGTTTTGAAATCAAGCCGCAGATGAGATACGATCTCCTCGTACTGTCGGCAGTTCAAATACTTTGCGTCACTGGGAAACAGCTCTTCCGCCGCCCTTTTCACAAACCGAAGGGCTTCCCCGTGCCCTAAGATTTTCCAGCACGGCGGTTCAAACACGGCCAGATGCCCGGCGATATGCAGAAACTCACACCGATTACGGATGGCACTGGCTATTTCCGCGATGTTTCGGTTGACTTTTTGACTCCGCAGGCCCTCTTTGGTGTCGGTAAGCTCCAGATCCCGGCCAAAAATTGTATCCCAGTCAGGCCCGGTGGCGGACGGGTCATCCAGTACAGGGTCCAAGTGCCGGTATGGCATCAGATTGGCGGGCAGCACATCCGGTACTTCTGAGATAGGGGCGGCGAACTGAGAGAAGATGGAGTTTTTTGGCGCGGCATCCCGCCCGGCCAATTGTTGAACATCATGCGGATAATCGTTCATACAATCACCCCCGTTCTTTCTACTGGCCGAGCAGCCTGTCAATGATCTCCCCGCAGGCGCACAGATGGCCGCATAGCTCCGGGTGGCTCTCCAGGAGCAGCGAATTACACCTGTCCGCAGCGGCGAAAACGGCGGAGTGCTCGGGGAGATACACAGCGTGAGCAACAGTACGCATGCTTCCGTCCTGTGACTGCCCGTAAGCGAATACCTGTCCCATTAGCCGGCGCTCCGTGTTTTGCTCCAGCACAGGGTATGGATCCGAGTGATAGAGCACCGTAAGGATAGGCTGATCCGGCTTCTCCTGAACCAGTGCAATGAGATACGGAGGCTTGGAGAGCTGGGAGAGCTCAATGTGCTGTTCGCCGTGGACAAGCGAGACGGACAGCAGGCTTACTCTGCTATGCCGCCCCCGGTAGGTCAGCATCGGGCCGTCGCCAAAGTCGGCAACGGCAAAGGCTTGGGGATGATGGTTCTTGTTTAGCCGCCTGTCGATTTGCTCCATCAGGGGTGTTGGTTTGTAAGAGAAATTTAACATGACAGTGTCCTCCTTTTTGCCGCGCTCGTGCCTGCGCACGTTTGCTGCGGCTGATGGCGCAATTATAGCACTTGACCCCTCGAATCGTCAGTTATCCCGCCGCGCATATTATTGTGCAAAATAATACAAGCCCGTGCGCATAAAGTCAGACAATAAGATTCCCGTGGAATGAGCTTATGCCCAGTTCCACGGGAATCTCGTTAATACAAAGTCTGCTTTATTTCGTTCATGGCATAGTGGTCTGCCGCTGTAGCATGTTCAGGGATTGCTTCATCTCTCCAGTCTGCCAAGCTTTTGGGCGCAAACGCCTTAGAATGGTGGTCAAAGCATGGTCTAAAGGCTGACCAATTTTGCGAATAAGCGTCTGTCAACGGTCGCGGCAGCTTGCGCTTGGTTTGCCTGTTCCCCGGGGATTCCTGTTCACTTCCGCCGTCAGGAAACTCTGTTGTGGCTGGAGTATATGTCTGCTGAAAACTGGAAAATTCGATCTCATTTTGATTTTCAGGGAAGAAAAACCGCTCAACATCGCTGAATGACGTAATGTTGTGATACTTCATGTAATCGCGTAAAATGCTGAGAACTATAGGAAACCAATAGGAGGACAATTGGATTAGAAAATGTAGAAATTCTGTCTGTTTCTTATAATCAGCATGTTGATTGTAGAATAGAAACAACAGTTTTCCCTTGCCCAATGAGGGCTTCCGATGCTGCGCGATTTGCGGAAATAAGACCAACGGGGAGTGAAAGAAAAAGTCTGACAGTATTTTCGGAGAGAGCGCGGTCTTATTTTTTTGCGAGGTATTGTACTCAGCCCAGAAAAGCGTAAACTTCGCGTTCAGACGAAACACCCGCTCGAACAAGTAGTATTCCGCAAAACTGCGCTTGGACCAGATGCCATTAGGGGCGATAGCATCTATGCAGGTATCGTAAAACCGCTTGGATAGGATGATGGAATTTGCCGTTGATTCTTTTGCACTCAAAGGTGAAGTTCGGGCGTGTTTTAATATGGCGGATAGTAATGCTGGAAATTGTGTGTTGATTTCGTATGGTGGATTCTTATTTGCACCGTTGCTTTTGACCACCCTAAAAAGATTTTTCAACTCCTCAGGAAAGTATTTTGATAAGAAACGGCTCGCTTCAATAAGTTTTGTTTTCTCATCGCAGCTCAACCCCAAAAGGGCGGTCAAAGTTTTGGGGGGCTCAGCGGGACATCTCTGACCAATCGCGTCTAATGCAAGTACACAGTACAAATTTGGATATAGTATCTCATAAACAATGCCGTTTTCCAAGGGGAATTCATCATCATTGTACTTCATCAACATTCCCGCTGATGTATCACTTGCGGGGCCCAATTCAAATTGTGGAAATTCCAGTAGAATATTACAAACATACTGCATGATAGCCATTGCAGATAGTCCCTTATCCTTAGGAATTTCAAACAGTTCACCCCACTCACCCAATTTTCTGGCCTCATCTGAACCGGGCTCTACGAGGTTGAGCGCGTTTTCTATGATGGGCGTGTGACAGGTGATGATCTCCCAAAGACTATTCTCCATAAACATCGCTCCAATCTGTGTAAAAATGACATAATTCTATGATATCACATCTGTCAATCATTCATAGTCACAGCCCCAAAATTTTGAGATGACAGGATGACAGGGCATTGAAAAAAGTATTCACAAGCCACAAAATCGGCTTCTGAGAGAACTTTTTCATTTGCCCCGTCATCCTGTCACCCTGTCATTTCATCAAAAGGTACTCTTCCAGGGCATCGCCGGTAATCCTCCAGCTCCGCCCGATACGGACTGCGCGCAGCTCACCCGTGTTCAGCAGCCGGTACATCGTGTTCTTCCCCACATCCAAAATGTCCATGACCTCCGCCGGGGTCAGCACGATGGGCATCTGATCTTCCTTGCGCCGCTCCAGATTTTCGATATATTCTTCGTCACGCATGATAAATTCCCCCTTTTGGTTATTTAGCGCCTTGTTTGCCCTCCCAGCCCTTTTCAAACACATATTATTTTGATAGAACACCGGAAGCTGCCGATGGTTTTCACCTGAACGCAGCTTCCGGTGTTCTATCATTTTGAAGAAAGGACGGAGAAAAAACATGCTGAAAACGCTTTTGCTGGTCATCCGGGGCATCATCCTGGAGCTTGTAGATCAGATGCTCCAGAAGGTCTGCAAGCTGGGGTGATGACGGATGGAGGGAAGGGCATCCAGGATAAGCTCCTGAGTGTCCTCGTTGCTGCTGTGGCCGCGCTGCTCTGCGCGGCCATCGACTATTTGACCAAGGAGGAAAATCAATGACAGAAGAAACCTTCGTGTGCTCCATTTGCGGGCAGCCTCACCCGATACACGAGCGCACGACATTTGAGGATGAGGAGCTTTGCCCCCACTGCTTGGACACGGAGACACGTGTGTGCCACGTCTGCGGGGAGCGCATCTGGCGGGACGATAACGCCGGAGACGAGGATACCCCCCTGTGTGAGCACTGCTACGAGCGGCACTATACCAGCTGCACCCGCTGCGGTGCAGTAATTCCGATGGACAGCGCCTATTATCTCAGCGATGATACAGATGACGAAGACCCTCTGTGCCATGACTGCTACCTGCTGAGGAGCGCAGACCGGGAAATCCACAATTATTACTACAAGCCCGACCCTATTTTCTACGGAGATGGGGGGCGCTTTTTCGGCGTGGAGCTGGAGATTGACGGGGCCGGAGAACGGAATGACAGGGCCTGCCAACTACTGGACGTTGCTAATAGAAGCGGCCATGAGCACATTTACATCAAGCACGACGGTTCTTTGGATGACGGTATGGAGATCGTCACCCATCCCATGACGCTGGCCTATCACATGGCCGAGATGCCCTGGGGCGACGTGGTGTCCGAGGCCCTGCGCATGGGCTACACCAGCCACAAAGCCTGTACCTGTGGCTTACACGTTCATGTCAATCGTTCCGCCTTTGGCGACGCAGATGAGGAGCGGGAGGAAGTCATTGCCCGTATTCTGTTTTTCGTAGAAAACCACTGGAACGAGCTGCTGCGGTTCAGCCGCCGCTCTCGTTCTCAGATGGAACAGTGGGCGGCGCGGTATGGCCGGAAAGACGATCCCAAGGCGGTGCTGGATAACGCCAAAAAGGAGCACTATCAGCGGTATAAGTGCGTGAACCTGACCAATTATAACACTATCGAGTTCCGGATGTTCCGGGGCACGTTAAAGCTCAACACCCTCCTTGCCACATTGCAGATGGTTGACCGCATCTGTGATGTGGCCCTTTATTTGACCGATCAGGAGATGCAGGATCTGACCTGGACGGACTTTGCGGCGGGCTGTACAGCCCCGGAGCTGGTGCAGTACCTCAAAGAGCGGCGGCTTTATGTCAGCGAACCCGTAGCCGCTGCCGAGGAGGTGTAACCATGTGCGCCATCTTCGGAGTGCTGGATTTTCAGAGCAAGCTCATCCCAAGCCAGCGGCTGGCCCTGTTCCGGGAGCTTGCCAATGCCGCACAAATACGCGGCACTGATGCCAGCGGTGTTGCCTATGTACAAAGCGGGGCCATACGAATTCAGAAAGCTCCCAGGCCCGCAGGCAAAATGCGCTGGCGGATTGCCCCGGAGGCCCGGTATCTCATGGGGCATACCCGTATGACCACCCAGGGCGCGGCCTCCAAAAACTACAACAACCACCCATTCCCCGGTCAGGCCGGAAAGCGATCTTTTGCCTTGGCTCATAACGGGGTACTCTGCAATGATGCACAGCTTCGGCATACCCAACGTCTAACCGCCACAAAAATTGAGACGGACAGCTATGTGGCGGTGCAGCTTTTAGAGCGGGGCGGTAGGCTGTGCCCAGACGCTTTAGCCCGGATGGCCGAGTCATTGGACGGCACGTTCACAATCACAGTGTTGGATGCTGAAAACACCATGTACTTCGTCCGGGGGAATAACCCGCTGACCATTCGCTTCCTGCCCCGCCTGGGTTGCTATCTCTATGCGTCCACAGGCGAAATCCTGGACATGACTTTGGATGATTTGAGGTTATCCAGTCTGCGTCAAACTGACATTCCCATTACCCAAGGTGACATCATGACGGTTGACGCCCAGGGACAGCGCACTGTCACCAGGTTTGATGACACGCACCTATGGAGGCCGCGTTATTTCTGCGACTGGATTTGGCACAGCCAAACAGCACCTGTTGAGCCGGAGCATAACGATTATTTGGAGGCGCTGATGGAATACGGCCAGCGTCACGGAGTGCCAGAGGCCGAGCTTCGATTGCTGGTGGATGCTGGGTATGACGCCATGGACTTGGAAGAGCTGATTCACGACGATCAGTTCCGGGAGAGCTGCATTCGAGAGGTCATGGCGGACTTCGGGGTGCTCTGAGTCGTCCCAATAGGGTGTACCACAACGGTACAGTCAAAAAATATCCCAATAGGGTCGGTTTCAGGGTTTTGGCATGTGCCATTTCTGAAACCGACCCTATTGGGAAAAAAGAAAGGGGGGCCGTTGCATTTTGAAAATTGGATATGTCCGGGTGAGCACCCAGGAGCAGAACACCATCCGGCAGGAGGTCTTGATGAAAAGCCTGGGGGTTGACCAACTCTACATAGACCGGGCCAGCGGCAAAAACGCGGACAGGCCGGAACTGCGGAAAATGCTCACCTATGTACGGCAGGGCGATACGGTGATCGTGGAGTCCATCAGTCGCTTTGCCCGGAACACCCGCGACCTGCTGGATTTGGTGGAGCAGTTGGCCGGCAAGCAGGTGGAGTTTGTCTCCCAGAAGGAGGCCATTGACACCACCACGCCCACAGGCAAGTTTATGCTGACCATTTTCGGGGCGGTGGCCGAACTGGAACGGGAGTACATTCTTCAGCGCCAACGTGAGGGGATCGCCATTGCCAAGGACAAGGGTGTTTACAAGGGCCGGAAGCCTGTTGAGCGTCCAGAGTTTCCCAAGATCGTGTCCCAATGGCGGGAAGGAAGGATCACGGCAACGGAGGCCATGCGGCGGCTGAATATGAAGTCCAGTACATTTTACCGGAAAGCAAAGGGATTTTCGTAAAAGGGCAGGGGCTGTGCTGACGCGCTGCCCCTGCTTCCTACTCCGTTTTATTTTGCACGTCTCTTAGGGCCTTTTTCGCGGCGGTCAATACATCTACAAGTGCCTTTGTTTCCGCGCTGGAGCAGTCAGCCAACAGCTCGTTGATGTCCTTCACCCGTACATGGGTGGATTTGCCCAGATTATCGCAGAGCAGATCGTCAATGGAGACGTTCAGCACATTGGCAATGTGGATCAGCGTAGGCAGGCTTGGCTTGGTGTGCCCCCGTTCGATGTGGCTATAATGGGCCGGCGTCAGGTCAGCCCGCTCCGAAACATTTTCTTGTGTAAGGCCGCGTTCCAGGCGGTATTTCTTGATTCTGTCTCCAATGGCAGCGTAATCAATTTCCATTTCCATGGCGATCCCTCACAGCGTTTTTTATATTGTAAATTCAAAACGCCCGTGTTATAATACGATATGAGATCAAAATGACTTTATACCACATTTCAGGTGGAAAAACTTTTTACCAGAAGGGATGTCATCATGAGAATCAAATCGTCGGTGTCGAAAAAGAGAAAACACGCCTCAAATACCGTACGGCTGATGAAATTCATCGGTACAATGTCCGCAATTTGGGCAATATGGAAAATCCCCGCGCGTCTTGCTGAAAAACACCTCAAACACATTCACTTTTGACAGAGAAAAGGAGCGTGGCAGATATGGATGAAGTGTATACCTACAGTGAACAGGATATTTTTTCGAAGGTTTTAAAACAGTGGGAGCAGGCGGTGCAGGACATGGGACACGTCAATTTGCTTGTGACAGGCAAAACCGGGGCGGGAAAAAGCACATTGATCAACGCTGTGTTCCGCAGTGAAGACGCCGGGACTGGGGTTGGGCAGCCGGTTACCAAAAGCACTCGCTGCTATGAGGACGATGAACTGCCTCTGCGCATTTATGACACCAAGGGCCTGGAACTCAGCGCAAACGCCCAAAGCGAAACCCTGTGCGAGATTCAGGATCTGATTCAGGAGAAATGGAAGAAGGGAAACCAAGACGAGCTCATTCACGCCATCTGGTACTGTGTTAACAGCGGGACAAACCGCGTGGAGGACACGGAGTTGGAGTGGATCAAAGCGCTGTGCTCCCTTGGAGAGGTTGGAGTACCGGTCATAGTTATCATTACGCAGGCCTTCCGGAAAGGTGTAGCCAACGTCTTGCGGGATACCATTGAGGACGCGATTGGCGGCCAGAGCTGGTATAAGGGCTGCTATGTGCTGTTAGCCAAGGCGGACGAGGAAGATCCCACCGGACACCCCGCTTTTGGTCTGGAGGAGCTGGTGAAGGCCACATTTCAGATCATTCCCGACAGCGCAAAGAAAGCGTTCGTCAATGCCCAGGGTATCAGCATTGACCTTAAGGTAAAAACAGCTCAGAAGTATTTGATGGGCTATATCGGCAGCGCCGCGGCCACGGGGGCGTCTCCCCTTCCGTTTTCGGACGCGCCGCTTTTGATTGCAAATGAAATTGCAATGTGCACTCACCTGACCGCGGTATTTGGCATGAAGCTTGAAAAAGCTACCATTATAGGCATTGCGACCGCGCTGATTGGGGTTCCAGCCGCCACCATTGCGGGCAAATCGATTGTGTCCGGGGCGATAAAGCTGATTCCCGGCGTGGGCACTGTTTTAGGCGCCGTTGTGAGCGGAGGCACCGCCGCGTTGATTACCGCCGCGCTGGGCCGGACGTACATTACCGTTTTGGAGCTGATTGCGCGGGGAGAGCTGAAGCAGGAGGACTGGAATACAGATGCCTTTAAAGAAAAGATACGGGAAATGATGCGGTCTGAGCTGGATAAGAATACCACAGGGATTGGCTGATTTACCCTTGAAGTATTGGAGGCCGTAATTATGAATAGTAAAATAAAAAATACTGAGCGCACTGATGGCATTGGCCGTACTGTTGGCGTTCAACGCATGCAGTACGGAAGCTTCAACCGGGCAGGAGCCCCCGGTAGGTTCCAACGAAACACAGTCTGCGCCTGAGTTCCCTGACGAATCGGATTGGGTCGATCCGTACGATGACGAATATTATGATGCCATGGATGATATCATGAGCGCACGGGATGAAATGCTCGAAACCTTTGACAGCAGGTGGTACAATGAGGCCGGGATGTCTGAGGAACGTCAGGATTTCCGACTTTCGTGTATCAAAGAGGGCGTCAACCTGGCCGTCACCGGAAGTCATGGCTATAATATTGACGCGATTTATAATGACGCACTGCGAAATGCATATGGCCTCACAGGTTATAACATTGCCATGAGCGGTCAAGTGGATTACGTAGAACGCACGGGGCTGGAAACTGTGATGCTGATCAAGCGCGGCGACCTCACCAATCCATTTTTTATTGCGGCACGGGCTTATGATGATATTCCGATTATCAAAGGCGATTGGATCACAGTATTTGGCAGGATAAGCGGGATTGAGCAATATAGCACGACCGCTGCCAACGGGGAGACTACCTGGCATGACACTATCGCGATGACTGTTATGGACTACTATCTTGGCGGTACGTCCTCCATCTACGCCCATGCCAGTGGGGACTCCTATACGATTTGGAATCTCGAAAGCATTTCGGAGAGCAGCTTTGTTGACGGAGAGCCTTCTATGTTTCAGGCAGAAAAGGATTACTGGTTTGGAACATACCGGACCTACGATCACGGGCATACGATTACTATTACGGAGGATGCGGTCATTGAGGAGGATGGGGAAACTCATCCATATAAAATATGCGGCTACTGCAAGAATAGCAGCACCGGCTGTTATGTACTTCGAATCCGGTATACGGAAATTGAGGACCGTTATCCAGAAGGGGGCTATACCCTGCTCTGCTTATTTTATCAAAAGGCGGAATTTGATACTCCTGATGAAGTCATAGGGCAAATGCACGACGGAACCACATCAGATATGCGTGTGCTCTGGGATTTCCGGCTCAACACAACTGTGGAAAGCCGTCTATACGTTATGAATAAGATCTAACCAGGCTGGAATGAGCCTGGCTATTGGGTGAACGGTACTCTGCGGCACCCATTGCCGTTTACGTGGCATATAAAAGCCTCCGGCGTAAGAAAGACTGTCCTTTCTTACGCCGGAGGCTATTTCATAGAAAAAATACGGCCCAAAAACGCCAGCGGATGTGCCGGACGCTCTGCCAACGGCCCAAAGCTTCTATGCCTTCGACATAATTTTCTTGACGAATGGGAACTTAGGTCATATACTGGCTAATATAGAATCAAATTCCGAATTAGCCGTACAAGGAGGGCTGTCTATGAATTATATTCCTCGAGCCATTGAGCAATACGTGGAGCACGCCTCCAAAACCTTCAAGTGCGTCCTGCTCACGGGGGCCCGGCAGACCGGCAAATCGACCATGCTAAAACGGCTTTTCCCCTCATATAAGTACGTACCTTTGGATGACCCGTTTGTGGAAGATCAGGCAAAAGAAAATCCCGATATGTTCTTCATGCTCAATCCGCCCCCGGTCTTTCTGGACGAGGTTCAGCGCACCCCCGGCCTGTTCCGCTATCTCAAGATGAAGTGTGACGAGAGCGACGAGCGGGGGCGGTTTCTGCTGTCCGGCTCCCAGCCCCTGGAGCTGATGGAGAGCGCGTCAGAGTCCCTGTCCGGACGGGTGTGCGTCGTGGAGCTGTCCGGGCTGTCCCTGCGGGAGATTTCCGGGGATGCGTTCAACGAACCCTTTGTCCCCACCCTGGACTATATCGCCCGGCGGAACCAGACAGCCAAGGCGCCTGAAAACATCTGGGAGATCATTCACCGCGGCGGCTACCCGGAGCTGCAAAACCAGGATGTGGAGTGGTCAGCTTTCTTCTCCAGCTACGTGAAAACCTATCTCGAGCGGGACGTGCGCAAGTTGTCGGCGGTTCAAGACCTGGACGATTTTCGCCGCTTCATGGTGGCGGTGGCGGCAAGGACAGGGCAGATGCTGAACTACTCCAACATTGCCGACGAAATCAGCAAGGACGCCAACACGGTGAAGCGGTGGCTGTCCCTGCTGGAGGCTACCGGCATTGTCTACCTGCTGGAGCCCTACACACCTTCGGTGCTGAAACGGGCCATCAAAACGCCCAAGGTCTATTTCCGGGACACCGGGCTGGCCTCCTACCTGACCCGCTGGCTCACCCCAGAAACCTTAGCAAATGGCGCTATGAGCGGGGCCTTGTTTGAGACTTTTGTCATCTCGGAGATCCTGAAATCCTATTCCAATCAGGGGATCGACTACCGCTACTGTGTGTCCTACTATCGGGGAAAAGACAAAAAGAAAGCTCGGGTTGACGGTGTGGAGGTCAATACCGAGAGCGAGGTGGATTTAATTATTGAGGAGAACGGTATCCTTCACCCCATTGAGATCAAGAAAAGTGCCAAAGTTACGGCGGACCAGACTTCTGCGTTCACGGTGCTGGATCAGGTGCCCGACAAAAAGCGGGGGGATGGCGCGCTCATCTGCCTGTGTCCCCAGCCCGGAAAGCTGCGGGAGAACGTATTCCAAATCCCGGTCTGGTTCATCTGACGGTCAAACAAAAAAGACGGCTTCCTACGCTGGAAGCCGTCCTTTTTTGCGCTGTGATACTCCACCGGACCCCTTGCGCCCCAACGGCTTGAAGCTGTTGCGGAACGTTCTACATCCCACTGGATGGGCTCGATGCCCATAGAGCGCACCGCGTTGATGACGTGGTCGTCGTACTCGCCGTAGGGACAGCGGAACAGGGTGGGTTTCACCCCTGTGACCGCCTCGATTTTGTCCCCGCAGGCGGTCAGGTCGGCGATGATCTCATCCGATGAGAGGCTGTTGAAGTGGGCGTGGGTGTTGGAGTGGCTCATCACCTCGTGGCCGGCATCGGCCAGCGCCTTCACCGACTCCGGATATTTGTCCACCCACTCCCCCACCACGAAAAAGGTGGCCTTAATATTGTACTTGCCCAGGATATCAATGAGCTGCTGGGTGTCCTCGTTGCCCCATGGTAATGCTATTTTGCGCCGGACGGCGAGAAAACCCGGATGAAGCCGCGGCTCAGCGGTCTTCATCCGGGTGGTTCAAAATGCCCAGCTCATCGGAAAACAGGTATGTAATCTCAATATGGCCGTCCTGAAAAACCAGGATTTCCTTTACGGCCTCCGCCATTGTGGTGCGGTCCAGCTCAGTGAGCTTCCCATGCTTCAGCAGAGCGGCGGTCCAGGGGCGCGGCACGGGGGCTCCCTCCTCCTGATCCCGCTCCAGCTGAGCCAGCTGGAGCGACAGCGCGTCCTCCTGACGGCTGTAATCCTCTTTATAGCGAAGATAGTCCGCCTGAGTCAGCAGACCTGAGCGGTAATCCTCATAAACGCCCTTTTTCAGATGGTAGACCCGCTCCAGATTTCCCTTTATCCGGTCCCGCTCCCGCTCCAGGTTCCGGAGCCTTTGCCTGGGCGCCGCTTCCTCCGCCAGGGTCTTCAAATCACCTGCCGCCCCGATCACCCGATTCAAGTCGTCCAGCAGGGTGCGTTCCAGCACCCGCCGGGAGATTCCGTGGCGGGTGCAGGCCCCTGCGCCGTAGCGCTTATAGGACCCGCAGCAGTAGCAGTCGCCGCCCGGATGATTTGTTTTGCTCATCGCCCGCCCGCAGTCGCCGCAGCGGAGGAAGCCCGCAAACGGGCTGACGGTTTTCTCAAGAGCGGGGGCCCTGGTGTCCTTTGCCAGCAGCGCCTGCACCCGGTCCCACTGCCGCCGGGAGATGATGGGCTCATGGGTCCCCTCCACCACGGTCCACCGGCTGCGGTCCAGCTGCTTCGCCCTGCCGTGCATCGTCTGCCGGGGGGCGCGGCCCTGCTCCATGTTCCCGATGTACATCTGGTTTTTCAGCATCCGGTGGATGGTGGCATAGGTCCAATAGGTGGTTTTGTCCAGCCGCCGGCCGTTGTGATACCGCTCCCCGTTCAGCTTTTTGTACTCGCTGGGGCAGGGGATCCCCTCCACGTTCAACTGCTTGGCGATTCTGATTTTCCCGTTCCCCTGCTCATACAGGTCAAACACCCGCTGGACCACGGCGGCGGCGCAGGGATCGACCAGCAGCCTGTTGTGGTCCTCCGGGTCCTTCCGGTAGCCGTAGGAGGCAAAGGCTCCAATGAACTGCCCCTGCCGCTGCTTGGCCTGCATGGCGCTTTTGACCTTGTGGGAGATGTCGCGGGCATACTGCTCATTAAATACGTTTTTAAAGGGCAGCAGCATGTCATAGGGGCCCTTTTCACTGTCGATGTGGTCATTGACCGCCAAAAAGCGCACTCCGTGCTCCGGGAACCACCGCTCCAGATACTGCCCCGAATTGATGTAATCCCGCCCGAACCGGGAGAGGTCCTTCACAATCACACAGTTGATCTTTCCCGCTTCAATGTCGGCCATCATCCGCTGATAGTCCGGGCGCTGGAAATTCGTCCCGGTAAAGCCGTCGTCGCTGTAATGGCCCACCACCAGCAGGTCCGGCTGCTGAGCGGCAAAGCCCTCCAGCAGGGCCCGCTGATTGGAAATGCTGTCGCTCTCCGGTTTATCCCCGTCCTCCCGGGACAGGCGGGTGTAAAGCGCGGCCCGCCAGACGGCCCGGGTCGGGGCTGGGAGCGCTGTGTTTCGCTTCGTCCGGGCCATCGCGGCCCCTCCTTTCCGTGGCGCCCGGCTCTTGCGGGTGCGCCCTCATCAGGTCCCGGACCAGCTCCCGGGGGCGGCGCTCCCCGCAGAAGCGGCGCACCACCCGGTAGGCCGTGGCCGCTTGAGACGCCTCTTGGACAGCAGGGCGCGGCTTGGTATGCTGCATGGCAAAGCCTCCTACCATTTGATACTTCATTTTATTTGCTTGTCCTCCCGATTATGCACAAAGCAGCCGTGGACCCTTTGCCGGACGCATAAAAAGCCGCCCCGCAGATGTGGTCAGCCATCTGCGGGGCGGCAATCAAGATATTCCGTTTCAAGGACACTATCGCTGCGCAAGGACTTCCCCGGCCGACAGTCCGGCGTACTCCTGCCAGACAACGGGAAAGACCCGCTCCAGGCCGTACTGTGCCGCGTTCTCCTTGGCCTGTCCGGCCAGGGTCTGCCGCAGCTTCTCCGAGTTCAGCAGCCGCAGGACCTGTTCCGCGCAGGCCTCCGCGTCGCCGTAGGGGTACAGCAGCCCTGTCTCGCCCTCTCTGATGAGATCGCTGTGCCCTTTCACTTCGCTGGCCACCACGGGCAGCCCGGCGTACATCGCCTCCATGACGTTGAAGGGCAGACCCTCAATCCGGCTGGCCGAGACGGCGGCGTCCGCCATGGCGCAGCAGGCGGGCATATCACTCACATGGCCGGGAAACACCACCCGCCGGTCCACCCCCAGCTGCCGGGCCAGCGCCTGACACTCCGGGCGCAGCACGCCGTCCCCCGCCAGCACCAGCACAACATGCTCCGGCATCCGCTCCATGGCGCGGATCAGGACGGCCTGGCTTTTCCTCGCGGAAAACTCCGCCGCGTACATCAGCACAAAGGCGTCCTGCGCAATCCCCAGCTCCTGCCTGAGCCGGCGGCGCGCGTCCGGCTCCACCGTGTCGAACCGGGAGAAATCCACCCCAATCCCCGGAATATGTACCACTTTTTTTCCCAGCCTGCACCGGACCGCCGCCTCATGGTCCCACCGGTTCATGGTCAGCACCAGGTCCGTCACCGGGGCCGCCAGCCGCTCCGCTGTCAGCAGTAAATTTCGCTTGAGCCAAGGCGTCTCGTCGTCAAAGAGATAGCCGTGGACCATATTGGTCACCACCGGGCGCTTGTTCAGCCCCCGCAGCGCCAGCCGGGTGAAGAACGCCGCCAGCGACGTGTGGGTACTGATGAGGTCGTAGCCCTCCGCCCGGACCCTCTGCCGCAGGGCCGCCGCCGCCTGGAAGTTCTTCGGCGAACCCATGGACTTTTCAAAGGGCAGATCCGTCACCTCGTCCGCATAGGGGATGGGCATGGCCTTGCCCCCGCAGGCGGCGTGGACCGTCCACCCCTCCTCCCGGAAGCGGCGCAGGTAGGGCAGATGGAAGTTCACAATGTGGGAATACGTAGAGGCGGTGAACAGCACCTTCCGAGCCATGCGCGTCTCCCCTCCTCAGTTCAGAGCCTCGCTGTTGACAAACTTCCCCCGGAACACCGTGGTCAGCAGAATTTCGATGTCGAACAGCAGGCTCCAATGCTCGATGTAGTACACGTCGTGCTCCACCCGGGCCTTGATGGACGTGTCGCCCCGCAGCCCGTTCACCTGGGCCCACCCCGTGATGCCGGGGCGCACCTGGTGCTTCACCATGTACAGCGGCACATCCTCCTTGAACTGCTCCACGTAGTAGGGGATCTCCGGCCGGGGCCCCACCAGGCTCATGTCCCCCTTCAGCACGTTGAAAAACTGGGGCAGCTCGTCCAGCGAACACTTGCGCAGAAACGCCCCGAACCAGGTTTTTCTGTCGTCGTGGTTCTTGCTCCACCCCGTCTTCTCTCCGCTGTTCACCCGCATGGAGCGGAACTTGTACATATAAAAGCGCTTCTTGTTCCGCCCCACCCGCTCCTGCTTGAAAATGACGGGCCCCGGCGAGGACAGCTTCACTCCAACGGCGCACAGCAGCATGACCGGCGAGGTCAGGAGAATGAGCGCCAGCGATCCGGCAATATCCATGGCCCGCTTGCAGAAGGCGTTGGCCCAGTTGTCCAGGGGAATGCGCCGGAAATTCAGCAGCGGGATGCCCTCCAGCTCATCAAACTGAGGGTTGGATGACATGTATTTGGCGTAGAAGGGGATGATGGACAGCTTGGTCCCCGACTTCTCGCACTCCGCGATGATCTCCGGCATCCGCCCGTAGTCCTCCGGGGCGATGGCGCACACCGCCTCGTCCGGCCGCCGCTGGTCCAAAATCCGCCCCAGCTGCTCATAGCCGCCCAGCCGCCTCAGCCCGTCCATGCGCTTTTCCGGATATGCGGATACGTAGCCCATGGCCGCATAGCCCAACTCACGGTCCGCCCGCACCGTTTCCCAATAGGCCTGGGCCATCTCGTCGCCGCCGATGATGAGCACGTGCTTCTGGTTATAACCCATCTGCCGGAAATGGCGCAGGACGCGGCGGAGTGCCACCCGCTTGAAGCTCAGCACGCCGGTGCTCAGGAAGAACCAGATGACCAGGGTCAGCCGGGAGAAGTCGATGTAGTGCTGCACAAACAGGAAGCTGAGCAGCACCGCCATCACCAGTGCGCTGGCCAGCCACAGCCGCTCCAGCTCCTGGCGCAGCCGGGCCTTTCGGAAGGACTGGTACAGCCCAAAGGCGGCATAGGTGAACAATTGGGCGATGGTAAGCAGCACACCCAGGGCCAGATAGTCGGCCAGCGGCACGGAGACCACGCCGCCGGACAGCAGGTAAAAACGGATCCAAAACGCGATGGGCAGCGAGACATACAGCACAACCCCGTCGCTGAGCACATGCAGCCGGTTGAGCATCTGTTGGTTTTCTCTAATCATAAATCTCTCTCTGGTGGTTTATTTCAGGTCCTCATCCGCTCTATGAACGCCTTAGTTTGGGCGCTCACGCCGATATAACCCATGTTCTCCTCATTCCAGGCGTCCATCAGCGCCGCGATGCGCGTCACCCCCGCCCGGTAGGTCTCTGTGTCCTGCTCGTACTTCTCCAGCAGGTCAAAGGTGTCCTGCCAGACGTCGCCGTCCGCGGAGACGTAGCGCACATACCGCTCCGCCTGGACCAGCGCTTCCTCCGCCCGGTCCGTTTT
The DNA here is from genome assembly GCA_949841465.1 of uncultured Oscillospiraceae bacterium. Classification (GTDB taxonomy): domain Bacteria; phylum Bacillota; class Clostridia; order Oscillospirales; family Oscillospiraceae; genus Enterenecus. Next base: position 13,059 of record CATKZW010000008.1, on the reverse strand, counting down.
CAGGTAGTATTCCGCCAGATAGATGGGAATGGTGTTGGAGTCGATCTTCCCCAGCAGGAGGGCGTACTCGTCCGCCTTCTGCTGCTCCTGCTCGCTCACCCCAGGCCGGGCGGCCGAGACCACGTAGGAGAGCATATAGTCCGCCTTCTCAAAGGGGTCCAGCCTGGCCGCCTGCTCCAGCTCGCCCAGAGTGGTGGCTCTGCGTGCAATGTTCTGGGCTGAGATGTTGCAGCCCAGCAGCACGCCGAACACCGCCTCCAGCGCCAGAATCCCCAGCACCAGGCCGTTGCGGACGGCGGGCTTCTTCGCCTGGGCGGGGAGGGGGAGCGCGTCCCCGCAGTACAGGTTGATGATGGCAAACACGCCAAAGGCAATGGGCAGGTAGGCGAACCCGGAAAAGACCAGTTCCACCGCCCCATGTGCCGCCATAAACACCAGCGCCGCGCCCAAGGCGGGGGCAAAGGGTTTCTTCCGCGCCCGCCACACCGACACCGCCGACACCGCCAGCAGGCCCAGGAACAGCACCAGGCCGATGATCCCAGTCTCCGCCAGGGTCTGGATATAGTGGTTGTGGGCGTATTTGGTGTTATAGCGGAAGGTCTGCACGCTCCGCACGCCGTTTTCAAAGGCGCCCAGCCCCAGGCCGATGATGGGGCTGCGCTGGAACAGCTTTATCCCGTCCTCAAAGAACACGAACCGCTGGATGGCATTCTGGTTGGCCCACAGGCCCTGGAGGCGATTGGCGATAAAGCCGGGGAGCAGGCGGTAGCCCAGCGGCACCCCGCTGGAGCCGCTCTCCCCCGTGAATTCCACCCTGTCCAGCCGGGTTTCCTCCTGTGTCCGGAAGCTGAACCAGACCACCATGCTGTCCTCCGGCACGGTGAACGCCGCCTGGGACAGCGGGCCCCGGTACAGCTCCGAGCTGGTGTGCATCATGGTGTCCGCCCGGTTCTGGCTCTCAATGATGACGGTGGGATCGCCGCTCCCCTCCGCCGTCAGGGTGTAGGCCCCCGGCTCCGGATAGGCGGAGCGGCGCAGGGACTCCCCCCCCTGGAGGGTCACACCGGTGGTCAGATTACACGCGGCAATCACGAATATCACCAGTGCCGCCAGGATTCCACCCGCAAGGCATAGCACGCCCTTGCCGTGCCCCGCCAGCTTGACGGCCAGACGCCGCCCCGCCAGCAGGTCCAGTGCGCACAGCGCCGCCGCCCCGCCCACCGTACACAGCAGGGGGATGGGCCGCACACCGTCCCACGCGGTCATGGAGGTCACGGAGATGGGGAAGGCGGCCAGCACCGTCACGGCCAGCGTCTCCACCATCAGAATCAACAGGCCGACCCGCTCCTCCTTCCCGGTCAGGGCCAGGAACACCAGAAACGCCGGCACAATGGCCGCACACGCCCCCATGCTGAAGGCCAGAATAAACGCCAGGGCGTTGACGGACAGGCAGACCAGATACACCGCCCGCTCCTCCGTCTTTTCCGCGGTGGCGGCCAGCCCCAGGCTCAGCAGCACGCCCAGGCCCATGCACCCCGCGAACACGTTGGGGTTGATGAACAGGGATGTCATGCGCACCCCCTCTTCCACCACGCTCAGGCTGCCGAAGTCCGGGGTGAACTGCCCCAAAAGCGCCAGCACCGGCGTGCTGATCCATCGGGTGGACAGCAGGTCGATGCTCACCAGCCCCGCGATGGCACAGCAGGCCGCCAGCACCTCCGCCACCCGCCGCTCCGGCTTCTCCCTGCCGGTGAGCGCCAGCAGGAGCAGCGCCAGGCAGAAGGCGCACAGCACTTTCAAAAACTCGTTCAGCGCAAATTTTCCCGACACCGCGTAGGCGGTGCTCAGCCCGTCCATCACCACCACCAGCGTCAGGGCCAGCATGGGCGGCTTGAGCCGGTCCCGAAGGCGTTCATAAAACAAAAATGCCGCCGACAGGGCCAGCAGGATCAGCAGGACAGCCGTCGCCCTTGATGTGGACGCCGCGCACAGGCACTGCGCCAGGAAGAACAGCACCGCGCCCAGCGCCAGGCCGCCCCACCGCCACGCCGTCCGGACCGAAGCGGGCAGATTACCTTTATGGGCCATTCCGCTGCCTTTACGGGCCATTTCACGTCACCCCTTTTTGGATTCCCTCACCAAGCTCTCCGCCGTTTTGCCGGGGAGTTTGGTGAAGGAGGGGGCCGAAGCCCCCTCCTCCGGGTTAAAGTACTGGATTACACCTTATCGAAGGTGATACCCTTGATGTTAACGACCTTCCAGTCAACGTACACGGTGACGGTGGGCAGCTCATCCGCATTCGCGGAGGTCTCAACGACGATAGACAGGGTCTTGCCGTCCTTCATCGCCTTCGCCAGCTGGGAGCCGGGGATGGTGATCTTGACCTGGGAGCACTCGAAGGACAGGCCGTTCTCAACGTCGCTCTTCTCCGTCAGCGCGGAGATGGGCAGGGACACGGAGACCTTCTTGGCGTCGGTGGTGACGAGCTTCAGGACGATGTTGCCGTCGTCGTCGATGGGCAGAGCCTCCACGATGGTGGCGCTAATCACGGCGTTGGAGACGCCGCCCTGGGGCAGAGCCTCGATCACGCCGCTCTCAGGCAGCTCCTCGGGAATGGTGTCGGCGGCGACGCTGTAGCTGTAGTCGTTATTGTCAGCGGTGCTGGTAGCAGCGCTGGCAGCCAAGATGGTGACGGGCACCATGGTCAGAACCATGGCCAGCACCAGCAGCTTGGCGAGAAATTGCTTTTTCATGATTGCATAACTCCTATCTGATTTGTTGTATTCTGGTTCATCTGGTTGTTTTCATGTGCGATCGCTGTTTTATGGATTCAGCGCACCCTACTCCCCCATCGGAGGGCCCCGCACCACAAAGCAGCGCTGAAGCCTCGCGCGATTGAGGAATCCCCGCTTCTCGCCCATGGTTATCACCTCCTTTCAAGGTGCTTTCGCTATTTACAAAGAAATAACGCAAGATCAAACATAACCCAATAGGGCTGCTGCCAAAGCCCTGCCCCCGGACAACGGAGGCAGCGCCCAACGGTAAGCGGCAAATCTGATGTATCCCCTCTTTACTGTCAACTATATGGCTCACAGTGCAAGCCCATCACTTTTTCAATGCAAAAATATCTTGATTCGCCTTTATTTCAGGAAAATGGTCGAATAAATCATCACACAGGCATTTCCAAATCAGGCAATTCGTCCGACAGCAAAAAGGCCCTATTGTGGTTATCTCATACATAATACCACTCCATTTAAGAAATTGCAACAAAAATTTTCCCCGTCAAAAACCGCTGGCTGCCTCCATATGGACGAAAAGGTTCAAATTTATTCCTGAGACAGTCAGCATACACCCCATTTCGACATTTGTCAACCGGCAATCCATATTCAGCCAGTCCGGCGCCGGGCCAGGGCGGCAAGCCGTCCGCCTCCCCGAAGGCAGTGCCGCAAAATAGCATCACCCCAGGCCGCGTCGAAGCTGATGGACAGCACCTTGTAGTCCTTCTGCACGCAGTAGATGGGCAGCTGCCGGGTGGCGGCGGACGCCCCCACCACCGCCGGGTGGTTCACCACCCAGAACATCATCACGGCCGCCAAGGCGCAGGCTCCGGCGGCGATCACTTTTCGGCGCAGGTAAATGACTTTGGTCTCGTTCATATGGACCCCTCCCATGTTGCATTTGATATTACTTTATGCGGGCGGGGAAATTTTCATGTTAAAAGGCCGCCCCAGCCGGGGCGGCCTTTTCCGGTTCTTAAAATGTCAGCACTTCCTGCCTGGGTTTTTCCGCCGGGCTGAGGCTGGTGACGTGGAGCACCGGGCCGTCGTCCCCCTCATAGGCCTTATGGGGCTCCAGCCGCACCACGCCGGTGACGTGGGCCCAGGAGCGGCTCTCGTAGGCGTCAAAGCCCTCCCCCGCGGCCACCAGGCCCAGGAAGGTGATGTCGTTCTCACAGCAGGTCATGGCAAACCGGCCCAGGATCACGTTCTTGGGGTATTGGGGCAGGTGGCACACCACCGTTCTGGCCCGGATCGTCTTGCCCTCGTACCGCTCCGGATGCTCCATCACGTCCACATACCACACGCCAAAATCGTCGTCGGGTATGTCGATGACATCCTGTGCCAGGTCAAAGGGGCACACGGTGTCGTCGGCGTAGTCCTCGCTGGTGCCGTCCAGGTTTTCCAAATAGATGTTGGCCCGGCGGTTCACCATTTTCAGGTTGCGCTGGCGCAGGGAGGCCCGCAGGGCCTCATCACAGCGGTTGAATACGATCAGATCCGCGTTGGTCAGCTTCTCCATCATCATCTGGCCCAGGTTCTTAGCGTACACGTCGAAGGTGCCCGCCTCCACCATGGTCATGATCTGGTAGAGCACCCAGTTGTCCGGCAGGGCCTCCTGATACAGCCTGCCCAGGGACCACATGCCGTTGAACTCGATCAAAACCTGCCGGGGGCGGTGCTTCTTCTCCAGCTGCTTGAGGAAGGCGGGGGTCAGCTCCGTCTCCTCCCCCACGTTCACCACCGTGACGTTGCGCAGCACCTTGGGGTCGTACTCCTCCGTCCCCTCCTCGCAGCAGATCAGCAGGGTGCGGTCCCGCAGGGCGAAGCCGTCCTGAAGGATGCCGTTGATGAAGGTGGTCTTGCCGCCGTCCAGAAAGCCGGCGAACAGGTATACTGGGATATCCATGGGCGGCCCCCGCTCCTTACAGGCCGAACAGCGCGGCCAGCTTGTCTTCCTTCAAATCCGCGCCGATGACGCACAGCCGGCCGGTGTAGTCCGCCGGACCGGCGCGCACCTGGTGTTCCTCGGGGACGTAGTCGAAGTGGAGCCAACTGCCGTCCCCCTCCGGGACAATGCCCTTGGCCCGGAGGATCGCGCCGCACTCGCCCAGGTCCAGCTCGGCCAGGATGCGCTCCAGCTCCTCCTTCGTGAAGGGCTTGACGGTCTCCTTCCCCCAGCTGGCGAACACCTCGTCGGCGTGGTGGTGGCCCTCGTGGCCATGGTCGTGACAGCCGCAGGCGCACCCATCGCCGTGGTCATGGTGATGCCCGTGCTCACCGTGTTCATGCTCATGATGGCAGTGCTCATGCTCGTGATCATGGCAGCACCCATGGTCATGCTCCTCATGCTCGTGATCGTGGCAGCACCCGTGGCCGTGCTCCTGGTCGTGGTGGTGTTCCCCATGCTCGTGATGGTGCTCATGCCCGTCGTGATCGTGGTGGTGGCCGTGCTCATCGTGGTCATGATGGTGATGGGCGTGGGCGGCCTCCTGGGCCTCGTGTTCCGCCCGGATGTGGGCCAGCAGCTCCTCCTCCAGGGAGGTCTTCTCAATGGCGGACAAAATTGTTTTGCCGTCCAGCTTGTCCCAGGGGGTGGTGAGGATGACGGCGTTGGGGTTCTTCCCCTTGAGCAGCTCCACCGCCGCCTCTAGCTTCTCCTGGGTCAGGTTTTGGGTGCGGGAGAGGATGATGGTGCCCGCGCTCTCCACCTGGTTGTTGTAGAACTCGCCGAAGTTCTTCATATACATCTTCACCTTGGAGGCGTCCGCCACGGTGACGAAGGAGTTGAGCCGCAGGGCGGGCACGTCCTTGGCGGTGTTCTGCACCGCCACCACCACGTCGGACAGCTTGCCCACGCCGGAGGGTTCGATGAGGATGCGGTCCGGGTGGAAGCGCTCCTCCACCTCCTGGAGCGCCTTGCCGAAGTCGCCCACCAGGGAGCAGCAGATGCAGCCGGAGGACATCTCGGAGATCTCCACGCCGGTGTCCTTGAGGAAGCCGCCGTCCACGCTGATCTCGCCGAACTCGTTCTCGATGAGCACCAGCTTCTCGCCCTGGAATGCCTCAGCCAGCAGCTTCTTGATGAGGGTGGTCTTGCCGGCCCCTAAAAAGCCGGACACAATGTCGATTTTTGCCATGGGGAAATCATTTCCTTTACTTAGAATTTCTACCTATTTTACAACCGGCTTTCCAGAAAGTCAAGGGCCGTCCCCCACCCTTTCGGGTGGGAGACGGCCCATTTTTATATCACACTGCGCTCTTCCAGCCGCGGCAAAGCTCAGCAGCACTCCAGCAGGCTCTTCACCAGACCGGCTACCTTTTCGTTGGCCTCAATTCTGCGGGTCAGGTGGGACGTGTCATATACCGGACCGCCCCTCAGGGCCAGCAGGTTCAGGTTGTCCCGTTGGCTCCGCACAAATTCCAGCCACCGCCCCAAATACTGCAAAGGATCACCCTGCCACTCAATTCCCCAAGGGAAGTCGGTTTCCCCACTGCTCACAACGGCATCGGCGGCATAGGGATACTGAACCTTATCACCGTTCACGTCCACATACCCCACGACGACCATATTGGGGTCTGAGTCCGCAAATTCACCCGGCGTAATCAGCCCTGCGTCCCGCAGCTCCCGGCGGATCACGGACCACTCTTCCAAAGTGATATCCTTTTCTCCCGCCTTCAGCCGCTCCAGCACCGCCTTGGCGTCCGCAGACAGCCCTTCATAGACCGCCTGCGTCCCGGCCCCTCCGGAGGCAGCCTGAGCCACCCGGTCCAGCTCTGCGGCAAATCCCGCCGCTCCCGTGCCGCTCGTGCCGGACGGCTTGTCCGCCACAACGGCCGTCCAGCCGTTTTCCAACGTAATCGTCTTTAAGTCCATGTCAAGGTCCTCGCTTTCTGCCGTGCCTCCCTGCATCTTTTTCCACTTTATTTGCGCGAATTCCGTGCACACATTGTTTCTATCGTCCAAATTTCTCTCCACATAACCAAATTTTAAAATTTCTTCCAAATGCCCAAAGGCGCGGCCCCGTATCAGAAGCCGCGCCTTTTTCCGTCAGCTGCGGCGCACATAGGTGCCGCGCTCTAAAAGTTTCATTTCGCTACCTTTTCTTTTCAAAGAAAAGGTAGCCGCCGGAGGTACTCAGATCACCCGCAGGCGGATGATGCCGGGGACCTTGCGGATGTCCTCAATGACCTTCCCTTCCACGGCGGACCCGGTGTCCACCATGGTGTAGGCGTACTCCCCCTTGGACTTGTTGGTCATGTTCTCCACGTTGACCCCGTCCTCGGACAGCTGGGTGGTGATGTTGGCCAGCACAGCGGGAATGTTTCGGTGGATCACGCACAGCCGCTGGACGCCGGAGCGCTCCATAATCACGTTGGGGAAGTTGACGGAATTCTTGATGTTGCCGTTCTCCAGGAAATCCTTCACCTGGTTGGCGGCCATGACGGCGCAGTTGTCCTCGCTCTCCGGGGTGGACGCGCCCAAGTGGGGGGTGGCCACCACGCCGGGGACCAGGGTGATCTCGTTATCCGGGAAATCGGTGACGTAGCGGGCCACCTTGCCGGAGTTCAGCGCCTCGATCATGTCGGCGTTGCACACCAGCCCGCCCCGGGCCATGTTGATAACGCGCACGCCGTCCTTCATTTTGGCGATGGCAGCGGCGTTGACGGTGTTCTTGGTGGCGTCCATACAGGGCAGGTGCAGGGTGATATAGTCGGAATTGGCGTACAGGGTGTCCAGCTCCTTCACCACCTTGATGTGGCGGTCCAGCCGCAGGGCGGCGTCCACGGACAGGTAGGGGTCATAGCCGTACACGTCCATGCCCAGGCTCAGCCCGATGTTGGCCACCAGCGCGCCGATGGCCCCCAGGCCCACCACGCCCAGGGTCTTGCGGTACACCTCGGGGCCAACAAAGGCGGCCTTGCCCTTCTCCACCGCGGCGGCCACGTCCACGCCGGGGGTGTTGGCCTGCTCCTTCACCCACTCCGCGCCGCCGATCACGTCACGGGAGGCCAGGAACATGCCGCACATCACCAGCTCCTTCACGGCGTTGGCGTTGGCGCCGGGGGTGTTGAACACCACGATGCCGGCCTCGGCACAGCGCTCCACGGGGATGTTGTTCACCCCCGCCCCCGCCCGGGCGATGGCCCAGAGGCTCTCGGGGAAGTCGTAGTCGTGAAGGCTGGCGGAGCGGACCAGGATGGCGTCCTCGCCGGTCACGTCGTCCCCAATGGTATAGCCGTCGGCGGGCAGGCGGTCCAGGCCCACCGCCGCAATCTTGTTCATGGTTTTGATGTTGAACATGGTTTCACCTCATGATAAAACGAAAATTTTTACAGGGCCGGTCAGTTGTTTTTGTCAAACGCCCGGATGAAGTCCGCCAGCTTCTCCACGCCCTCCACGGGCATGGCGTTGTAGATGGAGGCCCGCATGCCGCCCACGTTGCGGTGGCCCTTCAGGTTGGTGAACCCGGCGGCAGTGGCCTCCTTGACGAACTTGGCGTCCAGCTCCTCGCTGGCGGAGCGGAAGGTGACGTTCATGTCGGACCGGCTGTCCTTCTCCGCCGCGCAGGTGAACAGCCTGGAGTTGTCCAGCACGTCGTACAGCAGAGCGGCCTTGCTGTGCTTGATCTTCTCCATGCCCTCCACGCCGCCTTGGGCGTCCAGCCACTCCAGCACCAGGCCCAGCATGTAAATGCACCAGCAGGGCGGGGTGTTGTACATGGAGTCTTTATCAATCATGGTCTTGTAGTTCATCATCAGCGGGGTATAGGGCAGCTCGTGGCCCGCCAGGTCCTCCCGGACAATAGCGATGGTCAGGCCGGCCGGGGCCAGGTTCTTCTGGGCGCCGCCGAAGATAACGCCGTACTTGGACACATCCACCGGCCGGGACAGGAAGTTGGAGGACATGTCGCACACGATGGGCACGTCCCCGGTGTCGGGCACGTACTGCCATTCGGTGCCGTAGATGGTGTTGTTGGCACAGTAGTAGAAGTAGCTGGCCTCAGGGTCCAGCTTGAGCTGGTCCTGCTGAGGGATATAGGTGTGGTTCCGGTCCTCGCTGGAGGCGGCCAGGCTGATGGAGCCGTACTTCTTGGCCTCCTTGCAGGCGATGCTGGCAAAGTTGCCGGTGACGGCGTAGTCCGCCTTGCCGGTCCTGCCGATGAGGTTCAGGGGGACCATGGAGAACTGGCCGGACGCGCCTCCCTGCAGGAACAGCACCTTATAGTTGTCGGGCACGTGGAACAGCCGGATGAAATTGGCCTTGGTGTCGTCAAAAATTTTCTGGAACACCTTGGAGCGGTGGCTCATCTCCATCACGGACATGCCGGAGCCTTGATAGTTGGTGATCTCCGCACCGGCGCGCTCCAGCACCTCCAAAGGCAGCATGGACGGGCCGGCAGAAAAATTGTAGACGCGATCCATTCCCATGATCTCTTCCTCCTTGAATTGCCCTGAGGCCGCTTTTTTGCAAGCCCAGGGGATTTGCCTTGCATTTTATCACTTTAGCGTAATATGTGTATTATATGTTTTCCCGCCCCAATCTGTCAATCACCAGAAAGGCCAAAAAAGCCCCCCTGTTCAGGGGGGCTTTGGTTATTCTTTCACCGAAAGAGAAGATTCTGCCTTATTCTTTCGCCTTTAGCATGCGGGTGGCGTTGAGAATGGCGATGACGGCCACGCCCACGTCGGCAAACACCGCCACCCACATGGAGGCCATGCCCAGCGCGCCCAGGATGAGGCACAGGCCCTTCACGCCCAGGGCGAACACGATGTTCTCCCGCACGATGCGCATGCACTTGCGGGCAATGTTCATGGCGTTGGCCAGCTTGGCGGGGTCGTCGTCCATCAGCACCACGTCGGCGGCCTCGATGGCGGCGTCGGAGCCCATGGCCCCCATGGCGATGCCCACGTCCGCCCGGCTGAGCACCGGCGCGTCGTTCACGCCGTCGCCCACGTAGGCCAGCACGCCCTTTTCGCCCTTGCGCCCCAGCAGCTCCTCCAGGCGGTCCACCTTATCGGCGGGCAGGAGCTGGGCATGCACCTCGTCCAGCCCCAGCTGGGCCGCCACGGCCTCGCCCACCGCCTGGCTGTCGCCGGTGAGCATGACGGTGCGGACGCCCCGCTGCTTCAGCGCTTGGACGGCGGCGGGGGCGGTGGGCTTGAGCCGGTCGGAGATGACCGCGCAGCCCAGATACCGGCCCTCCCGGGCCACATGGACCACGGTGCCCGCCTGACTGCAGGGCAGAGCCTTGATCCCTTCGCGGGTCATCAGCTTTTCGTTCCCCGCCAGAACCCGCTTCCCGTCCACCAGGGCGGATATTCCGTGACCGGGAATCTCCTGCACGTCGGTGACACGGCTTGGGTCCGCCTCCCCGCCCAGCGCACGGCGCAGGGACTGGGCGATGGGGTGGCCGGAGTGGCGCTCCGCCAGAGCGGCGGTTTCCAGCAGCTCCCGCTCCGTCACGCCGGGGGCGGGGTTCAGCACGGACAGCTCGAATACGCCCTGGGTGAGGGTGCCGGTCTTGTCAAACACAACGGTCTCGGTATTGGCCAGCAGCTCCAGATAGTTGCCGCCTTTGACCAGGATGCCCTGGGCGGACGCACCGCCGATGCCGCCGAAGAAGGACAGGGGAATGGAGATCACCAGCGCACAGGGGCAGGAGATGACCAGGAAGGTGAGGGCGCGGTGCACCCAGACGGACCAGTCCCCGGTAACCAGGGAGGGGATGACGGCCAGCGCCAGGGCCGAGAACACCACGGCGGGGGTGTAGTACCGGGCGAACTTGGTGATGAAGTTCTCTGCCTTGGCCTTCTTGGAGGAGGCGTTCTCCACCAGATCCAGAATTTTCGCCACGGTAGACTGGCCGAACTCCTTGGTAACCTGGGCCTTCAGCAGCCCGGTGATGTTGACGCAGCCGCTGAGCAGCTCGCTGCCCGCCGCCACGTCCCGGGGGGCGGACTCGCCGGTGAGGGCGGCGGTGTCCAGGGAGGAGGCGCCCTCCAGCACTATGCCGTCCAGGGGAATTTTCTCGCCGGGGCGGATGACAATGGTCTCGCCCACCGCCACCTCGTCGGGGTCTACTTCAACAATCTGCCCATCCCGCTCCACGTTGGCGCTGTCCGGGCGGATGTCCATGAGCTGGGCAATGGAGCGGCGGGACTTGCCTACGGCGTAGCTCTGGAACAGCTCTCCCACCTGATAGAACAGCATAACGCCCACGGCCTCGGAATACTCCCCCAGCACCAGCGCGCCCACGGTGGCCACGCACATGAGGAAGTTCTCGTCAAAGACCTGCCCGTGGCCGATGTTGCGGATGGCCTTCCAGAGGATGTCCCAGCCAATTACAACGTACGGAATAAGATACAGCCAGCCGACGGGCAGATAATCGCCGGTGACAAAATTCCCGCTCACGTCCTGTCCAGGCACACGGACGGCAAAGGGCAGCCTGAGCCATTCCGGCAGCCACAGCCGCACCGTACTGTGATCCAGCACCACCACCGCGATCAGCAGCACCGCCGCCACGATAATGCGGATGAGCGTCTTTTTTTGCTTTCTGGTCATAACAAATCAACTCCTATCACGGATGTACAGTCCGCTTTTTGCCGCACCTGCGGAATTATAAGGGTTTTTCTATCACCCCGATGCCCTCCGGCACCCGGCCGTCAATGATTTCCACCGTCACCGGGCCCAGCCCCAGGCGCTCCAAAAACACCCGGTAGGTTTCGGCCGTAAAGGCGTGCTCATAGTGGAAGCCCACGCCCTGGTAAATTTTTATCATCGTCCCATAGGCCGCCCCAACCTTCCCCTGCAAATAAGTGGGCAGGATCAGCCGCCCGCCGGGGGCGGTCACCCGCCACAGCTCCCGAACCGCCGGCTCCGGGTCGTCCAGCAGGTGGAGCACGTTGGCGGCGATCACCGCGTCAAAGCTGCCGTCCGGGTCGGACAGGGCAGTCACGTCCCGCTGGGCAAACGCGATGTTGCTTAACCCCTTCCGGGCGGCTTTCTTTCGTGCCTGTTTCAGCATGGCCTCCGACTGGTCGGTGCACAGCACCGAGTCCGCCCGCCTGGCCGTCGCCAGCGAAAACTCCCCCGTCCCGGCGGCGCAGTCCAGCACCCGGGCCCCCGGCGGGACCAGTTCCGCCACCCGTGCGCAGGCGGCGGCGTTCACCTTGGCGTTGGTCCGTTCAACCAGGTCGTACAGCCCCGCGACATGGTCCCAAAAGGTCCTTGGACCGCCGGACCGGTCGTTCGACAAAGCCGAATGACGGTCCCAAAAGGTGCGGCTCACAGCACGATCTCGCAGTCGGGCTCCACCTTCTTGCAGCACTTTACCACGTCCTTCATCAGGGCGTCCACGTCGTCCGCCTCGATGGTCATCTTCTGGGTCAGGAAGCTGACGGTGGCGTCGGTGACGCCGGGGAGCTTCTTGATGGCGGTCTCCATTTTGGCGGCGCAGTTGGCGCAGTCCAGGTCGATGAGCTTGAAGGTCTTTTTCATGATGATGACTTCCTTTCATATAATGTACAGGGCTTCCCTTTTTCTTTCAAAAAAGGAACGAGCCTCAAAGCGGCGCTACTCGTTGACATGCTCCATCCCCTGGGCAATGATCTTGCGCACGTGATTGTCGGCCAGGGAGTAGAACACCGTCTTCCCGTCCTTCCGGAACTTCACCAGGCGGCTCCCTTTCAGCACCCGCAGCTGGTGGGACACCGCGGACTGGGTCAGCCCCAGCAGCTTGGAGATGTCGCACACGCACAGCTCCGCCTCAAACAGGGCGTACAGGATCTTAATCCGGGTGGAGTCGCCGAACACCTTGAACAGCTCCGCCAGGTCGTACAGCGTCTCGTCGTCCGGCATCTCGCCCAGCACCTGCTCCACCGCCTCTTCATGGACACACAGGAAGCCGCAGCGCTCGATCTCGTTGTTGTCGGCCATTGGATCAGCTCCTCTCATTCGACAAACGCATGAACATCTGCTCATATATTAGCGCGTCATTGGCCGTTTGTCAATAGGCTGGGCAGAAAAATTTTGTGTTGCGTCTGAAGCCGGGAGGAGCGTCCCCGCAGAGGGACAGGGGCGCTCCGTCTATACAGACTGCGTCTGCCTCTCACTTAACGAAAAACAGCCCCCCTCGTTGGGGCAACTCCCATCAGGAAGTTGCCCCAACCGGGGGCCGCAAGTGGCAAGTTACCTATTTGGACGGCGCAGCTTCGGCTACGCTGTCTTTTTATTCCGCTTCTGCATGGCCTGATAGTAGGTCATATATTCCTGTTCCAG
>CATKZW010000007.1 GCA_949841465.1 uncultured Oscillospiraceae bacterium | reverse complement strand
TTGACCCGCCGCCCCTCCCCCCCGGCCCCGCCGGGGCCGTCCCCGAGGGAGAGGCCCCGGCGGAGGTTCGGGTGGACGCGGTGAACGTGCTCACCGTCCGGGACTTTGAGGATGCCCTCCGCAGGTGGGAAGGGGCGGACCACGTGGCCGTCCTGCCCCTGCCCGAGCTGGCTGGGGTGGCGGTGAGCCTGGAGGAGGACGGCGGCAAGCAGGCGCATCTGTACGACATCCGCGCCAGCCGTTATGAGGGGGACTACCACGCCCTGCTGGCGGCGCTGTTCGGCCCCGCGGTGAAAAAGGCCGCCCACAGCGTCAAGGAGCTGTGCCGCGCCCTGCTGGACGAGGGCATCGAGCCGGAGGGCTTTATCTTTGACACCGAGCTGGCCGCCTACCTGCTGGACCCCACTGCGGGCAGTTATGAGATCCGCAGGCTGGCCGCGTCCTACTTCAAAAAGGAAGTGGAGCAGAGCGCCGCGTATAAAGATGAAACCGCGTTTTCCCTGCTGGACGACGGCTTGAAGGCTCAAACTGCCTGGTACGAGGATACCGCCTGGATCGAGGCGCTTTATGAATTGTTCAAGCCCAAGCTGGAGGAATTTGGCCTCATGTCCGTCCTCACGGACATTGAGCTTCCCCTGTGCCCGGTGCTGGCCCGGATGGAGCGGGCCGGGGTGCTGGTGGACGGCCAGGCGCTGTCCGACTTCGGCGAGCAGCTCCAGCTGGGCATCGACGGGCTGACGGCGGAGATCTACGAGCTGGCCGGGGAGACGTTCAACATCCTCTCCCCCAAGCAGCTGGGGCACATCCTGTTTGACAAGCTGGGCCTGCCCCCGGTGAAGAAAACCAAAACCGGCTATTCCACCAACGCCGACGTGATGGAAAAGCTGCGCCCCAAGCACGCCATCGTGGGCAAGGTGCTGGACTACCGCCAGCTCACCAAGCTGAACTCCACCTATGTGGAGGGGCTGGGCAAGGTCATCGCCGCCGACGGGCGCATCCACACCAGCTTCCAGAACACCGTCACCGCCACCGGGCGGCTGTCCTCCATCGAGCCGAACCTGCAAAATATCCCCGTGCGCACCCCGCTGGGGGCGGAGATGCGCAAGATGTTTGTGGCCCCGGCGGGCCGGGTGCTGGTGGACGCGGACTACTCCCAGATTGAGCTGCGCCTGCTGGCCCACATGTCCGGGGACTCCGCCATGATCGACGGCTTTAACAGCGGCGTGGACATCCACACCGTCACCGCCTCCCAGGTGTTTGGCCTGCCCCAGGATGAGGTGCCCGCCGAGCTGCGCCGGGCCGCCAAGGCGGTGAACTTCGGCATTGTGTACGGCATATCCGCCTATTCCCTGTCGGAGGACATACACGTGTCCGTCCCCCAGGCCAAGGAGTATATGGAGAAGTATTTCGAGCACTATTCCGGCGTGCGCTCCTATATGAACCGGGTGGTGGAGCAGGGCCGGGAGGACGGATATGTGTCCACCATGTACGGCCGCCGCCGCTGGCTGCCGGAGCTGAAAAGCTCCAACTTCAATACCCGCTCATTCGGGGAGCGGGTGGCGCTGAACATGCCCATCCAGGGCACCGCCGCCGACATCATCAAGCTGGCTATGATTAAGGTGGACGCCCGCCTGCGGGCGGAAAAGCTGGAGGCCCGGCTGGTGCTCCAGGTCCACGACGAACTGATTGTGGAGTGCCCGGAGGGCGAGGCGGACCAGGTCAAAGCCCTGCTCCAGGAGGAGATGGAGGGGGTGGCGGCGCTGTCGGTGCCGCTGGCGGCAGACGCCAAGGTGGGCCGCACCTGGGCGGAGTGCCATTGACCGCTGAAAGGAGTATTCATCATGAGCTTGTTCGATACCTTTGACCCAGATTCCGAGGAAATCGTAAAATTTGAATACCAGCGTTCCTTCCGCCCCACGGGGGAATTCCCCGAGACAATCATTATGACCTTCAAGGACAAGACCTTCCAGGTGCTGGAGCACGTCTGCCCCACCGAAGTCATCGCCACCCTGCGGGAGGGCCGGGATGTGCCCATCTACAGGCTGAACTGGAACGGCCGCAGCATCGGCATCTTCCAGACCCTGATCGGCGGGGCTGGAACGGTAGGGCTGCTGGAGGAGGCGCTGGCCATGGGGGCGAAAAAAGTCCTGCTCTACGGCTCCTGCGGGGTGCTGGATTCCGCCCTCACCGCCGGACACTTCATCCTCCCCACCCAGGCCTACCGGGACGAGGGCGTCAGCTACCACTATATGCCGGTCAGCGATTATGTGGACATCCCCACGGCGGAACGTTTAGGGGAGGTTTTTGACGAACTGCGCCTGCCCTATGTGAAGGGCCGGGTGTGGACAACGGACGCTTTCTACCGGGAGACCCGGAACAACATGGAAAAGCGCAAGGCGGACGGCTGTATCGCCGTGGATATGGAGTGCGCCTCCGCCATGGCGGTGGCGCAGTTCCGGGGCGCGGAGGTGTACCAGTTCCTCTACGCCGAGGACAGTTTGGACGGGGACGCATGGGCTCCCCGCACCATGGGGAAGGTGCCCGTTTCCGATTACGAAAAGCACCTGCGCGTAGCGCTGGAGGCGGCCTCAAGGCTGTAAGGTCAAGGGCATTCCTTTTTCTTGTAAGAAAAAGGAATCGAAAAAGAACTTTTAATTCACTGACGAACCGTAGCAGACCCTTTTACGCGTCCGCACGACAACCATCCGGGAGGGAATTGTGTATTATCAAATATTGCCAATGACAAACGAGCAGCTGCCCCAGGTGGCCGCCCTGGAGCAGGTCTGCTTTCCCGCCGACCCCTGGAGCGAGGAGGTGTTTCGCGCCGCGCTGGAAAACCCCTCCGCGGCCGTCCTGCTGGCCCAGGGGGAGGACGGCGCGGTCCTGGGCTACGCCGTGCTGTCGTTGGTGCTGGACGAGGGGAACCTGGACAACATCGCCGTGGCCCCCCAGGCCCGCCGCCAAGGGGTGGCGGACGCCCTTTTGAACACGCTGACCGGCTTTGGCCGGGACAATCTGTCCCGGCTGATGCTGGAGGTCCGCGCCTCCAACGCCCCCGCCATTGCCCTGTACGAAAAGCACGGCTTCGCCGCTGTGGGGCGGCGGAAAAACTACTACGACGCGCCGAAGGAGGACGCCGTTCTCATGACCTTAACTTTTTAGACACGCTCCAACCCCGGAGCGGCAAGGAGATCGCTATGGAACTGAAACTGCTGAACAAAGAGGAGCTCACCGCCCTCTACCAAAAGGAGCTGATTGAGGTCTTTCCCCACTCGGAGCTGAAGCCCCTGTCCGCCATGCTCCGGCTGATGGACATGGGCCGCTACGAACCCCTGCTGGCGGTGGAAGGCGACCAGCCGGTGGGCTACGCCCTGGCATGGCTGCCCGAAAGCCGGGAAGGCGCTTTGCTGGAATACTTCGGCGTATTCCGGGGACTGCGCAACGGCGGGCTGGGCTCAAAAATCCTGTCCCTGCTGGCGGAGCGCTGCGGCCAGCTCTTCGGTGAGGCGGAGGCTCCCTGCTCTCACGACGAGGACGCAAACGCCCTGCGCCGCCGCCGTATCGCCTTCTATGAGCGCAACGGCTTTCGTGTGCTGGACTACCAGTGCGCCCTGTTTGGGGTGCGCTTTCAGTGCCTCTACCGGGGGCCGGAGGCCGACGACCGGAGGGTGGAGGCCATGCACCGGGGGGTATACGCCGGGTATTTCTCCCCCGCCCATATGGAGCGGTACATCCAGCTGCCCCTGGCCCCCGGCGAGAAGGTGCACCCCGCCCCGGAGTGGGTGGAGGAGGTGTTTGACGTCACCCTGGGCAGCCGCACCGCTGAGACCGCCGCCATCTACTTTGAGAAGACCAATCACGAGGCCATTCGGAAGGTCCTGCCCCAGAAAGCCAAAACCGTGGAGGAAGCGGTGGCGGACTTTCACGCCTCTCAGCGCCCCGGCGCGTCCAGCTTTGGGCGGATCATCCTGGCCAGCGGCAAGTATGTGGGCGACATCTGGTGCTACCACATCGACCCCTTCGACACGCCCGGCGCCATGGTGAGCTACTGTGTGTTCGACCCCGCGTTTCAGAACCAGGGCATCGCCTCCAAAGCCCTGGCGGCATTCCTCCCGGAGATTACGCGGCGTTTTGCCCTGCGCACCGTAGGCGCTTTCACCTTTGCGGACAACCTTCCTTCCATCCGGGTGCTGGAAAAAACCGGCTTCCAGCTTGCGGAGGAGTTCACCGAAGATGGCACGGCCTCTCGGTATTATCAACTCGACCTTCGCCGAGAGAAAGCGTGATTGTATGAATATTCTTGCTTTTGAATCCTCCTGCGACGAGACCGCCGCCGCCGTGGTCCAGGACGGCCGCAGGGTGCTGTCCTCTGTCATTGCCTCCTCGGCGGACATGCACGCCGTCTATGGCGGCGTGGTGCCGGAAATCGCCTCCCGCAAGCACGTGGAAGCAATTTCCGGCCTGGCGGATGAGGCGCTGCGGCAGGCGGCGCTGTCCAAACAGGACATCGACGCCGTGGCGGTGACCTATGCCCCCGGCCTTATCGGGGCGCTGCTGGTGGGGGTGTCCTTCGCCAAGTCCGCCGCCTTTGGGCTGGGGGTGCCGCTGATCCCCGTCCACCACGTCCGGGGCCACATCGCCGCCAACTACATCGCCCACCCGGACCTGGAGCCCCCCTTCCTGTGTCTGTGCGTGTCCGGCGGCACCACCGCCATGGTGGACGTAAAGGATTACACCCACTTTGAGGTGCTGGGCGGCACCCGGGACGACGCGGCGGGGGAGTGCTTCGACAAAACCGCCCGGGTACTGGGGCTGGGCTATCCCGGCGGCGGGCCCATGGACAGGATGGCCCAGGGGGGCGACGACAAGGCGTTTGTGTTCCCCCGGGCCCACGTGGCCGACCACCCGCTGGACATGTCCTTCTCAGGGCTGAAAACGGCGGTGATCAACACCATCCACAACGCCCGGCAGAAGGGGGAGGAGCTGGACCTCCACGACTTGGCCGCCTCCTTCGCCGCCGCCGTGTCCGACTCCCTGGTCCCCCGGGTGATGGAGGCCGACCGGCTGACCGGCTACCACAAGATTGCCGTGGCGGGCGGCGTGGCCGCCAACAGCCGCATCCGGGCCGACCTGGAACGGGCCTGCGCCCAGGCGGGGGCAAAGCTGTGGCTGCCCCCCCTGGCCCTGTGCGGGGACAACGCCGCCATGATCGGCAGCCAGGGCTATTACGAATATCTGGCGGGCCATACCGCCGGGTGGGAGCTGAACGCGAAAGCAAGCCTGGATATATCCAGAGGGTAATATTTTTTGTTATGTCAACCAAATTGGCGCTTTAGCTTGTGAGAAAAGTAGGGTTTCCGGCTGTGTATAAATATGTAATTTTTCGTAAGCCTGTTGAAAACCGCTGTGTTGAGGTTGTTGAAAACTCTGTTGAAGTTGTGGATAACTCTCCGTATCAGGAGTTATGATCGACATTATGGAAACCAAATAAGGAGGAATCGCCGTGAAAACCGACATTGAAATCGCCCAGGGCGCGCAGATGCTGCCCATCAACCGGGTGGCCGCCAACGCCGGCATCGACGAAGCCCTGCTGGAGCACTATGGCAGGGTGAAGGCCAAAATCGACATCGGCCCGCTGCGGGAGCGTCCCCGGAAGGGCAAGCTGATCCTGGTCACCGCCATCAACCCCACCCCCGCCGGGGAGGGTAAGACCACCACCAGCGTAGGGCTGGCGGACGCGCTGAAAAAGCTGGACAAAAACGTGCTGCTCTGCCTGAGGGAGCCCTCCCTGGGCCCGGTGTTCGGGGTGAAGGGAGGCGCCGCCGGAGGCGGCTATGCCCAGGTGGTGCCCATGGAGGACATCAACCTTCATTTCACCGGCGACTTCCACGCCATCGGCGCGGCCAACAACCTGCTGGCGGCCCTGCTGGACAACCACATCCAGCAGGGCAACGCCCTGGGCATCGACGTGAAGAAGATCACCTGGCGGCGGTGCGTGGACATGAACGACCGGCAGCTCCGGGAGATTGTGGACGGCTTGGGCGGCCGGATGCAGGGCGTGCCCCGGGAGGACGGCTTTGACATCACCGTAGCCAGCGAGATCATGGCGGTGCTGTGCCTTGCCACCGGGTTGAAGGATTTGAAGGAACGGCTGGCCCGCATCATCGTGGGCTATACCTATGACGACAAGCCCGTCACCGCCGCCGACCTGAAGGCCCAGGGGGCCATGGCCGCCCTGCTGAAGGACGCCATCAAGCCCAACCTGGTGCAGACCCTGGAGAACACCCCGGCCCTGGTCCACGGCGGGCCCTTCGCCAACATCGCCCACGGCTGCAACTCCGTGTCCGCCACCGACACCGCTTTGAAGCTGGCGGACTACGTGGTCACTGAGGCGGGTTTCGGCGCGGACCTGGGTGCGGAGAAGTTCCTGGATATCAAGTGCCGGGCGGCGGGGCTGGACCCCAGCGCGGTGGTCATCGTAGCCACCGTCAAGGCGCTGAAATACAACGGCGGCGTGTCCAAGGCCGATCTGGGCGTGGAGAACCTGGCCGCCCTGGAAAAGGGCCTGCCCAACCTGCTCAAGCACGTGGAGAACATCACCCAGGTGTACGGCCTGCCCTGCGTGGTGGCCATCAACCGTTTTGTCAACGACACCGACGCCGAGCTGAACCTGATCCGGGACAAGTGCCGGGAGCTGGGTGTCAATGTGGCCCTGTCCGAGGTGTGGGGCAAGGGCGGCGCGGGCGGCGTGGAGCTGGCCCGGGAGGTGCTGCGGCTGTGCGGGCAGCCCCACCAGTTCCGGTTTGCCTATGAGCTGGACCGCCCCCTGCGGGAGAAGATCGAGGCCATCGTCAAGCGGGTGTACGGCGGCGCGGGCGTGAGCTATTCCGCCGGGGCGTCCAAGGAGCTGGACCGCCTGGAGGCCATGGGCTTCGGCTCCCTTCCCGTGTGCATGGCCAAGACCCAGTATTCCCTGTCCGACGACCCGGCCAAGCTGGGCCGCCCGGAGGGCTTTACCGTCGCCGTATCCAAGGTGAAGGTGTCCGCCGGGGCGGGCTTTGTGGTGGTGCAGACCGGGGACATCATGACGATGCCCGGCCTGCCCAAGGTCCCTGCCGCCGAGAAGATCGATGTGGACGAGAACGGCGTGATCTCCGGCCTGTTCTGAGAATGTGCAAAGGGCGGGCTGCCGGCTCCCGCTTGACACAAAGCAGCCCGGGCGGAGCGTAGAAAAACTCCGCCCGGGCTAGTCTGTCAGCGCCTCCCGTAAGTGCGCCACCGCCCGACGCTCAATGCGGGACACCTGCACCTGGCTCACCCCCAGCACCTTGGACACCCGGTCCTGGGTCAGGTTTTTGAAGAAACGCAGCAAAATCACCATCCGCTCCCGCTCCGGCAGGGCGTCGATGGCCTGGCGCAGGGTGAGCTTTTCCACCAGCGCGTCCTCAATGCCCTCGTCCCCCAGCACCGCCTCCAGGGAGAAGCCGTCCTCGCCGCTCTCCCCCTGCAGGGAGGCCACCGTCAGCACGGCGGTGTCGGCGGCGGCGATGTCCTCCGGCTCCAGGCCGGTGGCCTCCGCCAGCTCCCCCACCGTGGGCTCCCGGCCCAGCCGCTGGGACAGCTCCAGCCGCTTCTGGCGCAGCGCCATGGCCCGCTCCTTGGTGCCCCGGCTGACCTTCACCGCCCCGTCGTCCCGCAAAAACCGCCGGATCTCCCCCGCGATTTTGGGCACGGCATAGGTGGAGAACTGGGTGCCGTACTCGGTGTCAAACCCCCGGATGGCCTTCAAAAACCCCAGGCAGCCCAGCTGGTACAGGTCCTCCGGGTCCACGCCCCGGCCGTAGTACCGCCGGGCCACCGACCAGATCAGCCCGCTGTTGTCGACGAGCAGGCGTTCACAGGCGTCGTTATCCCCGGCCTGGGCGGCCTCCAGCAGGGCGGGGGCGTCCAGGCCCCTCACTGGGAGGCGCCCGCCCGGCGGGCGATCCGCTTGCGCATGGTCACCGTGGTGCCCTTACCCGGCTGGGAGCGCACCTTTAATCCATCCATAAAGCTCTCCATAATGGTGAAGCCCATGCCGGAGCGCTCCTCCCCGCCGGTGGTGAAAAGGGGGGTGCGGGCCTTGTCCACGTCCGGGATGCCCACGCCGGAGTCCTTTACCTGGATGTCCAGCACGCCGCCGTCAAACAGCCGCAGGCGCATGGTGATCTTCCCCAGGCGGTCCGGGTAGGCGTGGACGATGGCGTTGGTCACCGCCTCGCTGACGGCGGTCTTGATGTCCGCCACCTCGTCCAGGGTGGGGTCCAGCTGGGCGGCGAAGCAGGCCGCGCACGCCCGGGCAAAGCCCTCGTTGGCGGAGCGGGAGGTGAAGGTGACGGTCACCTGGTCAATGGCTTTCATCTTATGTAGCCCTCCTCAATCTAAGGTAATGAGCCGGCCTACCCCGGCGGCGTCCAGCACGCGCCGCGCCTGGGGGGGGATGGCGGTCACCCGCAGGGTGCCGCCGATGTGCTGCACCTGCCTCAGGGCGCGCAGCAGCACGGCGATGCCGGAGCTGTCCATAAAGCTGACGCCGGACAAATCCAAAATCAGGCGGGCGGGCAGGCGCTCGGCAATGGCGTTGGTGATTGCGTCCATCATATCCCGGGCAACCTGGTGGTCGATTTCGCCGGACAGAGCGATGGTGAGCGCGCTGTCCCGGCTGGTCACTGTGATGGGCATGGCTTGTCCCCCTCGTGTGTAGTGGGTAAAAAATGAGCGCGGTACGGGGGATATCCCGTATCGCGCTCATTATAATGGATTTGACTGGTCACAATTTGGCGAAGAGACAATTGCGGCTGGAAAAATTTACATATTTTTCAGCTGCTCCTCAATTTTGGCAATCAGGGTCTTGAGCTTTTCCGCCCGCTCCTTCTCGGCGGCCACCACCTCGGCGGGGGCCTTATTCAGGAAGCCGGGGTTGGACAGCTTGCCCTCCAGGCCCTTCAGCTCACCCTGCTTTTTGCCCAAATCCTTGGTGAGCCGGGCCTTTTCCTTCTCAATGTCCACCAGCTCCGCCAGGGGCATATACACCTTGGCGTCGTGGGTCACGTCGGCCACCAGGCCGGTGAGGTCGGCGGGCTCGTCCCGGCGCACCTCAATGAAGGAGGCCCAGGCCAGCCGGGTGAGGAAGCCTCTGCCCGCGGTGAACACCTCCGCCTTGGGGGTGACGATGGTCAGCGCCGCCTTCTTGGAAGGGGGCACGTTCATCTCGGCCCGGCGGGCGCGGATGGCGCGGATCACGTCCATGACGGACTCCATGGCGTTCTCCGCCTCCTGGAAGTTCAGTGCGCCGCTGTACTCAGGCCAGCTCTGGAGCATCAGGAAGCCGCCGTCCACGCCGGGGGCGTGGGGCAGGGCCTGCCAGATCTCCTCGGTGATGAAGGGCATGAAGGGGTGGAGCAGCTTCAAGGTCTCGGTGAGGACGTACACCAGCACCTGCTGGGCCTGGATTTTCGCCCCCTCGTCGTCCCCTTGGAGGCGGGCCTTGGTCAGCTCAATATACCAGTCGCAGTAGTCGCTCCAGATGAAGTCGTACACCTTGGCGGAGGCCACGCCCAGCTCGTAGGCGTCCATATTCTCGGTGACCTCTTTGACCACCCGGTTCAGCCGGGACAGGATCCACTTGTCCTCCTGCTCCAGCTTACCGGGCAGGACGCATTGGTCGATGGTCAGGTTCATCATGACAAACCGGCTGGCGTTCCAGATCTTGTTGGCGAAGTTGCGCATGGCCTCGCACTTCTCCACAAAGAAGCGGGTGTCGTTGCCCGGGGCGTTGCCGGTGATGAGGTTGAAGCGCAGGGCGTCCGCGCCGTACTTCTCCGCCATCTCCAGCGGGTCGATGCCGTTGCCCAGGGACTTGGACATCTTGCGGCCCTTGTCGTCCCGCACTAGGCCGTGGATGAGCACGGTGTGGAAGGGGGGCTTCCCGGTGTGCTCACAGCCGGAGAAGATCATCCGGGCCACCCAGAAGAAGATGATGTCGTAGCCGGTGACCAGCACGTCGGTGGGGTAGAAGAACTTCAAATCCTCGGTGTCCTCCGGCCAGCCCAGGGTGGAGAAGGGCCACAGGGCGGAGCTGAACCAGGTGTCCAGCACGTCCGGGTCCCGCTGGATGTTTTTGGAGCCGCATTTCTCACACTGGCACGGGTCCTCCCGGGCAACGGTCATGTGGCCGCAGTCCGCGCAGTACCACACGGGAATCTGGTGGCCCCACCAGAGCTGGCGGGAGATGCACCAGTCATGGACGTTTTCCATCCAATTGGTGTAGGTCTTGGTGAAGCGGTCGGGGACGAACTTGATTTCGCCGTCGTTCACCACCCGCAGGGCCTCCCTGGCCAGCGGCTCCATCTTCACGAACCACTGGGCGGAGATCAGCGGCTCCACGTCGTTGTGGCAGCGGGAGCAGGTGCCCACGTTGTGCTGGTGGTCCTCCACCTTCTCCAGCAGGCCCAGCGCCTCCAGGTCGGCGACGACCGCCTTCCGGGCCTCATAGCGGTCCATGCCCTGGTATCTGCCGCCGTTTTCGTTGACCACGCCGTGGTCGTCCAGCACCCGGATGGTGTCCAGATTGTGGCGCAGGCCCACCTGGAAGTCGTTGGGGTCGTGGGCGGGGGTCATCTTCACGCAGCCGGTGCCGAACTCCAGATCCACGTACTCATCGGCCACAATGGGGATCTCCCGGTCCATCAGGGGCAGCAGGCATTTCTTGCCGATGATGTCCTGATAGCGCTCGTCCGCGGGGTTGACGGCCACGCCGGTGTCCCCCAGCATGGTCTCCGGCCGGGTGGTGGCCACGATGACGTACCGCCCCGGCTCGCCCGCGATGGGGTACTTGATGTGCCACAGATGGCCGGGCTTGTCCTGGTACTCCACCTCCACGTCGGACAGTGCGGTGACGCAGTGGGGGCACCAGTTGACGATGCGGGAGCCCTTGTAGATCAGGCCCTTTTCATACAGGGAGACGAACACCTCCCGCACCGCTTTGGACAGCCCCTCGTCCATGGTGAACCGGGAGCGCTCCCAGTCGCAGGACACGCCCAGCTTCTTCTGTTGCTCCACAATGCGGCTGCCGTATTTGTGCTTCCAGTCCCACACCCGCTCCAGGAATTTCTCCCGGCCCAGGTCGTGACGGCTGAGGCCCTCGGTCTTGCGCAGCTCCTCCTCCACCTTGGCCTGGGTGGCAATGCCCGCGTGGTCGGTGCCGGGGAGGTACAGGGCGGCATAGCCCTGCATCCGCTTGTAGCGGATGAGCATGTCCTGCATGGCGTCGTCCATGGCGTGGCCGATGTGGAGCTGGCCGGTGACGTTGGGGGGCGGCATGACGATGGTGAAGGGCTTCTTCTCGGGGTCGCGGACGCCCCGGAAGCAGCCGTTGTCCTCCCAGGCCCTGTAGACGCGGCCCTCCACCTCCTGAGGCTCGTAGATCTTGGGTAATTCCTTATTCATGTTATGCTCTCCTTATCTTGTTCCGCCTGTGCGGCGGCGTGTTTGGCGATATTTTCCCGGACGCAGGCCATGAACTCCTCCGGCTCTCCGGCGGTCAGGTCCTTCTTTTGCAGGATCAGCGCCTGGTCCTCCCCGTAGAGCAGCATCCAGATGTGATCCGTTTCGTAAAGCGCCGCCAGCCCGCTCCAGTGCAGCCGCTTCTGGGCGGCGTCCCCTTTGGACAAGGTCATTCCATCCGGGTCAAAGCGGACCTCCATCCGGTTCTCCTCCGCCGTCCAATCCAGGCCGCGCAGGCGCTCCAGAAGCTGTGCGGCCTCCTCCCGGCAGGGGGCGGGGGGACCGGCGGGCTTTTCCGCCCTGGATAGCCAGAGGCAGAACAGACCCGCGGCCAGCGCGAACGCTCCCACGCAGATCAGGGCGGGGATTTGGGGCTCCATGAGGCCGGGGACCAGCACAAACACCGCCATAGCCAGCAGGAGAACGCCGTAAACGCGGTTTTTCTTCCGGCGGGCGTCCCGGCCGGGGCCCTTGGCGGCGCGGGCGTTGAGCTTGTCGGTGACGGCCCACATCTGGGGCATCACCTCGCGGCTGTACGCGGCCAGCCGCTGTTCCAGGGCCTGGGCCGTCTCTCCGTCCAGGGCGGGGTCGTCGTAGCCGCTGATGTGAAAGATAAATTCCATAGACACCTCCAACAAAAAACGCCCCGAGCCAGTTTGGCTCGGGGCGAACATGCAGTCCGTGTTACCACCCGAATTCCCCTTTTGCGGGGCGCTCGACTCCCTTAACGCGGGGGACGGCGGAACTTACTGCGCTTCGGCTCCGCGGCTCCGGGACGACTTCGCCCTGCCTCCGTTACGGCCTCGCACCAAATCGGCCGCTCTCTGAAACGGAGGGGGAGGGGTACTGCTTCCCTTCCTTGCCTTTACCACAAACAGTATAGGGGAAAGGAAACGGTTTGTCAAGGTCAGTTTTTTGTCAGCGGTTTCCAAAATACATGTTGTATTTTCCTATGAAATCGTGTACACTAGACATACCTACGAAAAGGAGGGATCGCTTATGAAAATTGCGAGCTTTATTCTGAGGACTTCGGCGATCGCCCTGGCGGCGGCGTCTGTGGCCTGCATGGTGGTGGCCCACCTGTGCGCGTCCCTCCAGGACGCGGACGACTGACCCAAGGAGGTATGGAAATGAAAAAGACGCTCAGCTGTATCCTGAAGATCGTGGCCGTGGTCATGACCGCCGCCGCCGTGGCGTGCGCCGTCGTGGCGTTCTGGGACCAGATCATGGACCTGTTCGACACCATCGCCGACAAGGTGGAGGAAAAGCGGGCCAACCGCTGCTTTGAGCCCGCCGAGCCCGATGACTTCGCCGATTACGACGACGACATCATGTGACGGGAAAAATCCGCCGGGCCGTGATCGGGAAGCACCCGGGCAGGGCTTCAAAAACCGAAGAGACAGGGGGCTGATCGGCCCCCTGTTTTTCATGCCTGCCGTCTGAGCCGCGAAGTATCCTGCGTTTGCCTCCGCAACCGCCGGTTGCGGAAATTTCAAGCCCGCCATGGTGGCCCGCAACCGGATTTGATGCTATTATGAGAGCTGTAATGGAGGTGGCTTTTGATGAAGCTGAACGAGAAAATTTTATATTACCGCAAGGCGGCCAAGCTGTCACAGGAGGAGCTGGCCGCCCGGGTGGGGGTCTCCCGCCAGGCGGTGAGCAAGTGGGAGCTGGGCGACGCCACGCCGGAGGTGGACAAGCTGCTGGCCCTGGCCAAGGCCTTTGGGGTGACCACCGACGAGCTGCTCAGCGGGGAGGAGCCCGCGGGGCGGGAGGAACCCGCCGCGGGCGCGGCTCCGCCCTCGGCGGGGGCGCCGGTGTACACCGTCCCCAGCACCCCTGCCCAGAATAATTTTGACAAAAGCGTGGGGCTCATCGGCAGGCTCATCCGGCGTTACGGCTGGCTGTTTGGGGTGCGGGTGGCCCTGGGCGGGCTGGGCACTGCCATCATCGGTGCGCTGGCCCGGTGGGGATTCGGGGCCATGTTCGCCGCGTCCACCAGCATGATAAACGGCATGGGCGGCTTTGGCGGGCTCGGCGGCATGGGGAGTGTGCAGTTTTCTCCCGGCACCCCGCCGGAGGTGCAGCAGGCGTTTTTGGAGGAGATGGGGCTTGCCCCCGCCTCCTCGCCCTTGGGCGGGATAGAGGGCTTCTTTCTGGGCGTCGCCAACGTGTTTATCATCCTTGGGGCGGTCACCATGATCGCCGGCGCCGCTCTGGCAGTGGTGCTCTACCAAAAGGGAAAACAAAAAACCTGATTTTGGACAAAAAGACGGTTGACATTTTCCGCTCGGGCTGTATAATAGTCCGCACAGGTGTCATGACACCTGTGCGGACTATTTTTGAGAGTTGAAGGTGAGGAAATGGAAGCCATCAAAGCATTTCTGAAACGCAAGGACATCGTCATCTCCGGCAGGCGCTACGGCATCGACGCGTTGGGGGCCATGGCCCAGGGCCTGTTCTGCTCCCTGCTCATCGGCACCATCGTCAAGACCCTGGGGGAGCAGACGGGGCTGGCGTTCCTGGTGGACGTGGGCGTCTACGCCTCGGCCATGAGCGGCGCGGCCATGGCCGTGGCCATCGGCTACGCGCTGAAAGCGCCCCCGCTGGTGCTGTTCTCCCTGGCCGCGGTGGGCTACGCCGCCAACGCCCTGGGCAGCACCACCCTCTCCGGCGATCCGGGGGCGGGGGGCCCGCTGGCGGTGCTGTTCATCGCCATCATCGCCGCCGAGTTCGGCAAGGCCGTCTCCAAGGAGACGAGGGTGGATATCCTTGTCACCCCGCTGGTGACGATTTTGGCGGGGGTGGGACTGTCCGCCCTCATCGCCCCAGCCATCGGCACCGCCGCCACCGCCGTGGGCAATATCATCATGTGGGCCACCGACCTGCAGCCCTTCTTCATGGGCATCGTGGTCAGCGTGGTCATCGGCATGGCGCTGACCCTGCCCATCTCCTCCGCCGCCATCTGCGCCGCCTTTGGCCTGACCGGGCTGGCGGGAGGCGCGGCGGTGGCGGGCTGCTGCGCCAACATGGTGGGCTTCGCGGTGCTGTCCTTTAAGGAGAACCGCTGGGGCGGACTGGTGAGCCAGGGGCTGGGCACCTCCATGCTCCAGATGGGCAACATCGTGAAGAACCCGAAGATCTGGCTGCCCGCCATTTTGACCTCCGCCATCACCGGACCCATCGCCACCTGCGTGTTCCACCTGGAGATGAACGGCCCCCCGGTGTCCTCCGGCATGGGCACCTGCGGCCTGGTGGGCCAGATCGGCGTGTGGACGGGCTGGCTGTCCCCCAGCGAGAAGGCCCTGGCCAACGGCGCGGCGGCCATCACCCCGGAGGCCCTGGACTGGCTCGGGCTGATCCTGATCTCCTTTGTCCTCCCGGCGGTGCTGTGCTGGGCCTTCGGCATCCTGTTCCGGAAGATGGGCTGGATCAAGGAAGGCGACCTGACGCTGGAGTAAAATTTGGAAGCCCCGCCCGCTGGGCGGGGCTTTTTGACGGATTCGACAAAGAAATGGCCGTTCAGCCCGGAAAAAAGGTGGGAAAAAGTCTGGAATGACCTTGACGAACTGTTGCCGGTGTGTTATAATTCCAAATTGCGTTGATATACGAAGGGGGGCTGCCTGATGCTGAAGGAACTGGAACACACCGACAAGGTCGTGGGCGTCAAGCAGGTCCGCCGGGCGCTGGCAAACGGCCAGGCAAAGCGGCTCTATCTGGCCCGGGACGCCGACCCCCAGCTCACCCAGCCCCTGGAGCGTCAGGCGGGTGAGCAGGGCGTGGACGTGACCTGGACCGAGTCTATGAAGGCTCTGGGACGCGCCTGCGGCATCGCCGTGGGGGCAGCCGTGGCCGCCGCCGTCTGAGAGCCCTCCATTTTTTTCCGATTTTAGCGAATAATCTCCGGAGGATTCGTTAAAATATATATCTGTGAAAGGAGGAAAATCATGCCTACTTTTAACCAACTGGTCCGCAAGGGCCGCGAGAAGAGCACCTACAAGTCCAACTCTCCCGCCATGCAGCACGGTCTGAACACCCTGAAGAACAAGGAGACCGACCTGCCCTCTCCCCAGAAGCGGGGCGTGTGCACCGCCGTTCGTACTTCCACCCCGAAGAAGCCGAACTCCGCTCTGCGTAAGATCGCCCGTGTGCGCCTGACCAACGGCTACGAGGTCACCGCCTATATCCCCGGCGTGGGCCACAACCTGCAGGAGCACTCCGTGGTCATGATCCGCGGCGGCCGTGTCAAGGACCTGCCCGGCGTTCGTTACCACATCATCCGCGGCACGCTGGACACCCAGGGCGTCAATGGCCGTATGCAGGCCCGCTCCAAGTATGGCGCCAAGCGGCCCAAGGCCAAGAAGAAGTGATCGCTTCTTCGCCCACAACGAGTTTTGCGCACACGCGCAGGGCTGAAAGCCTTGCCGAGCGTTTATTCCATATAATATGGGGAAACCTCGGACAGGCATTGTACGGAGACGTTTTTGAGCCGCTTCAGACGATTCGGCTTGAAAAACTTCGAGTACCTATGAATTCTAATTCGATATAGAAGGAGGGAAGCGAAGTGCCCAGAAGAGGAAACGTACCCAAGCGGGAGATCCTGCCCGACCCGCTGTATAATTCCGTCTTAGTCACTAAGCTCGTCAACAGCATCATGCTGGACGGCAAGAAGGGCGTAGCCCAGAAGGTCGTCTACGGTGCCTTTGACATCATCAAGGATAAGACCGGCAAAGAGCCGCTCGAGGTCTTTAACACCGCAATTGAAAACATCATGCCTTCCCTGGAGACCAAGTCCCGCCGTGTGGGCGGCTCCACCTATCAGGTCCCCATGGAGGTCCGGCCCGAGCGCCGTCAGACCCTGGGTCTGCGCTGGCTGACCAACTACTCCCGCAACCGCGGCGAGAAGACCATGAAGGAGCGCCTGGCCGGCGAGATTATGGATGCCGCCAACAACACGGGTTCCGCCGTGAAGAAGCGCGAGGACACCCACAAGATGGCCGAGGCCAACAAGGCGTTCGCCCACTACCGCTGGTAAGGACGGAGGCAAACTGAACCAATATGGCAAGAAAAGTAACTCTGGAAAATACCCGCAACATCGGCATCATGGCCCACATCGACGCGGGTAAGACCACCACTACCGAGCGCATCCTGTTCTACACCGGCGTGAACTACAAGATCGGTGAGACCCATGACGGCACCGCCACCATGGACTGGATGGCCCAGGAGCAGGAGCGCGGCATCACCATCACCTCCGCCGCCACCACCTGCTACTGGAAGGGCACTAAGGACCAGTTCCCCCAGACCCGGATCAACATCATCGACACCCCGGGCCACGTGGACTTCACCGTGGAGGTGGAGCGCTCCCTGCGCGTGCTGGACGGCTCTGTCACCGTCATGTGCGCCAAGGGCGGCGTGGAGCCCCAGTCCGAGACCGTCTGGCGTCAGGCGGACCACTACAGGGTCCCCCGCATGATTTACGTCAACAAGATGGACATCATGGGCGCCGACTTCTACAACGTGCTCAACATGATCCACGACCGGCTCAAGGCCAACGCCGTGCCTATCCAGCTCCCCATCGGCAAAGAGGAGACCTTCAAGGGCATCATCGACTTGGTGGAGATGGACGCCGACATCTACTACGACGAGATGGGCAAGGACATGCGCGTGGAGGAGATTCCCGCCGACATGATGGAGCTGGCTCAGGAGTACCGCACCAAGCTGGTGGACGCCTGCGCCGACATCGACGAGGAGATCATGGAGCTGGCGCTGGAAGAGAAGCCCATCCCTCAGGAGCTGCTCCGCCGGGCCATCCGCCGCGGCACTATCGACAACCTGATGGTCCCCGTGGTTTGCGGCACGTCCTACAAGAACAAGGGCGTGCAGAAGCTGCTGGACGCGATTGTGGACTATATGCCCGCCCCCACCGACATTCCCCCCATCAAGGGCGTCAACCCCGACACCGAAGAGGAAGAGGAGCGTCCGTCCTCCGATGAGGAGCCCTTCTCCGCTCTGGCGTTTAAAATCGCCACCGATCCCTTTGTGGGCCGGCTGTCCTTCATCCGTGTCTATTCCGGCACGCTGAACACCGGCACCCAGGTGCTCAACTCCACCAAGAAGCAGAAGGAGCGCATCGGCCGCATCCTCCAGATGCACGCCAACCACCGGGAGGACATTGAGACCGTGTACTCCGGCGACATCGCCGCCGTTATCGGCCTGAAGAACTCCACCACCGGCGACACCCTGTGCGACGAGAAGCACCCGGTGATTCTGGAGTCCATGGAATTCCCCGAGCCCGTCATCCGCGTGGCCATTGAGCCCAAGACCAAGGCCGGCCAGGAGAAGATGGGCATCGCCCTGATGAAGCTGGCCGAGGAGGACCCCACCTTTAAGACCTACACCGACGAGGAGACCGGCCAGACCATCATCGCCGGCATGGGCGAGCTCCATCTGGAGATTATCGTGGACCGTCTGCTCCGCGAGTACAAGGTGGAGGCCAACGTGGGCGCGCCCCAGGTGGCCTACAAGGAGACCATCAAGCAGACCGTCAAGCAGGACACCAAGTATGCCCGCCAGTCCGGCGGTAAGGGCCAGTACGGCCACGTGATCATCACCGTGGAGCCCAACGAGCCCGGCAAGGGCTATGAGTTCCTCAACGAGATCACCGGCGGCGTCATCCCCAAGGAGTTTA
Organism: uncultured Oscillospiraceae bacterium; assembly: GCA_949841465.1. GTDB lineage: Bacteria > Bacillota > Clostridia > Oscillospirales > Oscillospiraceae > Enterenecus. The sequence continues at coordinate 67,758 of CATKZW010000007.1, read as the reverse complement.
TCCCGGCGGTGGACGCCGGCATCCAGGGGGCCATGCAGGCCGGCGTCATGGCCGGCTACCCGGTGGTGGATGTGAAGGTCCACCTGACCTTCGGCTCCTACCACGAGGTGGACTCCTCCGAGATGGCGTTCAAGATTGCCGGCTCCATGGCCTTCAAGGAGGCCTGCCGCAAGGCCGGGGCCTGCCTGCTGGAGCCCATCATGAAGGTGTCCGTCATCGCCCCCGAGGACTACCTGGGCAACGTCATCGGCGATTTGACCTCCCGCCGCGGCCAGATCCTGGGTCAGGAGGCCCGGCCCGGCGCCCAGCAGATCGACGCTCTGGTGCCCCTGTCCGAGATGTTCGGCTACGCCACTGACCTGCGCTCCCGCACCCAGGGCCGCGGCCAGTACACCATGGAGCCCCACAGCTACGTGGAGATCCCCAAGAACATCGCGGAAAAGATTATCGCTCAGCGCGGGCGGAAGGAAGACTTGTGATTTTCGCAAAAACACAGTTGCAATTTCTGCCGCTATAGGATAAAATAGGCCCATCAACCTATTCCCGCAACTTATTTTATTTGACAAGTACAAGGAGGAAAACTCAAAATGGCCAAGCAAAAGTTTGAGCGCAGCAAGCCCCACGTCAACATCGGCACCATCGGCCACGTTGACCACGGCAAGACCACCCTGACCGCCGCCATCACCAAGTGGCTGGCCCTCCAGGGCTTCGCTGATTACAGCGACTACTCCAGCATCGACAGCGCCCCCGAGGAGCGTGAGCGCGGCGTTACCATCAACACCGCCCACATCGAGTACCAGACCGAGAACCGCCACTATGCCCACGTGGACTGCCCGGGCCACGCCGACTATATCAAGAACATGATCACCGGCGCGGCTCAGATGGACGGTGCCATCCTGGTCATCGCCGCCACCGACGGCCCCATGGCCCAGACCAAGGAGCACATCCTGCTGGCCCGTCAGGTGGGCGTGCCCGCTATCGTGGTGTTCCTGAACAAGTGCGACCAGGTGGACGACGAGGAGCTGCTGGAGCTGGTGGAGATGGAGGTCCGCGAGACCCTGTCCTTCTACGAGTTCCCCGGCGACGACATCCCCATCATCAAGGGTTCTGCCCTGAACGCCCTGACCAATGAGTCCGGCAACAAGGACGACGCCGACTTCGCCTGCATCAAGGAGCTGATGGACGCTGTTGACAGCTACATCCCCACTCCCGACCGCAAGGCTGACCTGCCCTTCCTGATGCCCGTAGAGGACGTGTTCACCATCACCGGCCGCGGCACCGTGGCCACCGGCCGTGTGGAGCGCGGCCAGCTGAAGGCGGGCGAGACCGTGGAGATCGTCGGCCTGTCCGAGGAGAAGCGTTCCACCGTCGTCACCTCCATGGAGATGTTCCGCAAGACTCTGGACTACGTCGAGGCCGGCGACAACGTGGGCTGCCTGCTCCGCGGCGTTGACAAAAACCAGATCGAGCGCGGCCAGGTGCTGTGCAAGCCCAACTCCATCCACCCCCACACCAAGTTCGTGGGCCAGGTGTACGTCCTGAGCAAGGACGAGGGCGGCCGTCACACTCCGTTCTTCAACAACTATCGTCCCCAGTTCTACTTCCGTACCACCGACGTGACCGGCGTCATCACTCTGCCCGAGGGCACCGAGATGTGCATGCCCGGCGATAACGTGGACATGAACGTGGAGCTGATCACCCCCATCGCCATTGAGAAGGGCCTGCGCTTCGCTATCCGCGAGGGCGGCCGCACCGTGGGTTCCGGCGTCGTTATCGACGTGGCCGAGTAATCTGCACCCGATTGCAATCAAAAACCCCCGCCCAACAGGGCGGGGGTTTTGCATTCGGTAAGAGGGCATTTTAAAATACTGCCTGCACCAGCACCATGTAAAGAATTGTACCCCCCACGATGGACAGCATGTTGTTTTTCTTCCAGACGTGGAGCTCAACGACCGCCAATCCGGCAATCAGGCCGGGGGCCCAGCCGCTGGGGGCACCGAAGCTGGTGCTGCGGTAGCAGTAGACAATGAGCATGGCGATAACCGCCGGGGGCAGGAACCGGCCCAGATAGAGCACCACCTTGGGGTGCTCACCGCCCCGCCCAAACAGCAGGAAGGGCAGCGCCCGGGTGAGGAACGTCACCACGGCCATCACCGCCACCAGGGCGGCGATTTGAAGGACAGTCACTGCGCCGCACCCCCCTTCGGCAGGGGTATGGGCCCCTCCAGCCTTGGCCGCATCAGCAGCAGCCCCGTCACCAGGATAGCCAGCGCGGGGATGAGGAACCGCCCGTTGTCCGGGCCGAAGATCAGCAGGCAGGCCAGCGTCCCCGCCGCTCCCAGAAACACCGGCGCGTGGCGCTCGCTGGACTGCCACTGCTCCACCGCGATGACCAGGAACAGCGCCGTCATGGCAAAGTCGATGCCCTCCGTGTTGATGGTGATGAGCGCCCCCGCCACCGCGCCGATGATGGAGCCGGCGATCCAATATAAGTGGTCCAGCAGGGCGATGGAAAAATAGAAATCCTTTTCATTCACGCCTTCCGGGACCTGCACCCCGGCCAGCAGGGCATAGGTCTCGTCGGTGAGGGAGAAGATCATGTACAGCTTCCTCCAGCCCATGCCCTGGAACTTCTCCAGCATGGACAGGCCGTATACCAGGTGCCGGAAGTTGAGGATGAGGGTGAGGAAGGCGGCGTCCGCCAGCGGGGCGGCGATGGCCAGCAGCTGCACCCCCAGGTACTGACCGCTGCCGGCGTAGATAGTCACCGACATGACGGCGGACCAGACGGGGTGGAAACCCGCCGCCGACAGCATCCAGCCGAATACAATGCCGATGGACAGGTAGCCCATGAGCACCGGCACGGTGTGGGGGAAGGCGGCGGCCAGGGATTTTCGGTTCATTGGCGTCACATCCTTGTGAAAAAACGCGCTAAATCGTTAAATAGACAATGTTATTATAACGTCAAGGCTCTTCCCTGGCAAGGGCAGGGTTTTACAGATTGTTCATTGTATTTCAGGAAGGTTTTGGCTATAATATTTTTTAATATCAAGAACCGCAGGTCTCTGGAAAACTCTGGAGCCGAAAGACGTTTTGTGGAGTGATCCGTCATGAAAAAGCTTTTGTACATCTACAACCCCGCCGCCGGCCGAAAGACGGCCAAGATCAACCTGTCCGACGTGCTGGAGGTGTTCGCCCGCCAGGGCTACGAGATCACCGTGCATCCCACCCAGGAGCGGGGCGACGCCACCGCCGCCGCCCGGGACCAGGGGCCGGACTACGACCGGGTGGTGTGCTGCGGCGGCGACGGCACCCTGAACGAGACGGTCCAGGGGGTGCTGGCCCTGCCGCCGGAAAAGCGGCCCATCCTGGGATACATCCCAGCGGGGACCACCAACGATTTTTCCCGCACTCTGGAGCTGCCCAAGACCCTGCCGGAGCTGGCGGAGGTGGCCGGGGAGGGCGTTCCCCGTGCCATCGACGTGGGGGAGGCTCAGGGGCGGCTGTTCACCTATGTGGCCGCCTTTGGGCTGTTCACCGATGTGTCCTATTCCACGCCTCAGGTGAGCAAGAATCTTCTGGGGCATTTTGCCTATGTGCTGGAGGGGGCGGGCAAGCTGACCAACATTCCCAGCTATCACATGAAGGTGACCACCGCCGAGGGTCACGAGGTGGAGGGGGACTTCATCTATGGCATGGTGGGCAACACCGTGTCGGTGGGCGGTCTGGTGAACCTGCCGCGGGATAAGGTGCTGCTGGATGACGGGCGGTTTGAGGTGATTTTGATCCGTCAGCCCAAGAACGGCAAGGACTGGCAGTCCATCCTCACCGCTCTCACCACGCTGGAGCTGGAGGAGGGCGGCGCGGTGGCGGGCTTCTCTGCCAGCGACATTACGTTTACCTGCGACGTGCCCGTGGCCTGGACGGTGGACGGCGAGTTCGGCGGTGAGCAGGAGGTTACCCAAGTGAAGTGTCTCTCTCGGGCTCTGACGATGGCCACCGGCGGGATGCGGCAATAGACGGCAGGCTTTCGCCCGGCAGCGAAAGCGGATATATTATTTTTAGCAAGGCGGCTGGCCGGGATGTTCCGGCCAGCCGCCCTTTTTTCGAAAATTTTCCGGGGCCGTGTGATAATCGGGCCTCCTCAATCGTTTTATAGACGTGGCCACAAACAAGAACGACATGGAAAAAGGGGGCGACCGCAATGGACACCGAACAATTGGCGGACCTGTTCCGCCAATACGGCGACGACGTGTTCCGACTGGCGTACAGCTACCTGGGCAGCCGCGCCGACGCGGAGGACGTTTGCCAGAGCGTGTTTCTCAAGCTGGCGGAGGGCAAAACCGCCCTGCTGCCCGGGAAGGAAAAGGCGTGGCTGCTCACCTGCGCCGCCAACCTGTGCAAAAGCCAGCTGCGGTCCTTCTGGCAGAAGAACGTGGGAGAGCTGGAGGAATCCCTCCCCTTCCGGGACGACACCGACCGGGAGGTATGGGACGCGGTGATGGCCCTGCCGCCCAAATACCGGGCGGTGATCCATCTCTACTACTGGGAGGGCTACGGCCAGGGGGAGATCGGAGACATCCTGCGCATCTCACGCACAGCGGTGCAGACGCGCATGTCTCGGGCCCGGGACATGCTGAAAAAGGAGTTGAGCGATGATGTACGACTATCGGCGAATGATGGAGCAGGTCACGCTCAGTGACCAGAAAAAGGAGGAAATCATGGAAATGTTGGAGAATAAGGATACTCAGAAGCGGCGTACGCCCTCTGTCAAGGTTCTGGTGCTGGCGGCGGCGCTGGCAGTGGGATGCGTGCTGTCCATCGCGGCGGGCTTGCCCGCCCAGGTGTACAACTTCATGAGCGGCGGCATGGTGTCCATCACCAGCACCGAGCACGGCGATACCGCTGAGGACTATGTGGAGTGGGACGCCAGCGGCGAACAGAACGCCCCCATCGTCCAGGAGGACGGGAAGCTGTGGTTCGTCAACGGCGAGAATCGCACCGACCTGACCGGCCTCATCGACGAGGACACGCCCTATATCTACGAGCACACCGACTCCGCTACCGGCAACAAGGGCTATGTCATTGTGGGCGGCACCGCAGACAACTACGGCTGGGCCGAGTTCTTCCTGGCTGAGGGCGGGGCGGCCTCCATGACCGGAGACAACTACGCCGACACCTACCTGACCATCGACGGCGTACGTCAGCCCTCTTACCAGATGACCCCGGAGCTGGTGGAGAAGCTGAACCACGACCCCAGCTACGCGCTGGATACCGTAAACCGCCCCTGGTTCCAGGCCGCGCTGGACCAGCTGGGCCAGGAGTGGTGAGGTTCTCACCCCAACCCAAACCGCAGGAACGCAAACACCCCGCCCGGAGCAATGCCCCGGGCGGGGTTAAACGTTCTTTTTCGGTTCCTTTTGTCACGCTTCGCCTGTTCGCGACGCGCGGCTTCCCTCCGCCTCGGGCAAAACCCATTCGGGCCTTAGGCTCTCCTTGGGCTTTTGCCCTCGCTTCAGTCCATCCGCGCTGCTCACGACAGCTCAGCGCTTCCTTTTCGTTCAAGAAAAAGGAACAATTTTAATGCCCTTATTTCTCTTTGGGCCCTTCGGGCTTCTCCGGCTCCCCCTCTGGGGCAGGCTTCTCCTCCCCGTCCTCCTCATGGGGCGGCATAGGGATGGGCTCATCCACGATATGGATGTGCCGGGCGGGGGGCTCCACGTCCGACGGGAGCTTAGCCTTGGTGGAGGTATAGGCCCCCTCCACCAGCGCGGGGTCCCGGCCCTCAATGATGGCAACCATTTCGCCGCCGGTGATGGTCTCCTTCTCCAGCAGGTAGGCCACCACCTTGTCCATGTCCTCCCGGTTGGCCTTAATGACCTCCACCGCGTCCTTGTAGCACACGTCCAGCACCGCCTTGACCGCCTTGTCCATCACAGCGGCGGTGTCCTGGGCGCAGTCCAGGCCGTAGCCGCCGTCCAGGTACTGATTGCGGACACTGCCCAGGGCCATCATGCCGAACTCCTCGCTCATGCCGTACATGGCCACCATGTTCCGGGCGATGTTGGTGGCCTCCTGGATGTCCTGGGACGCGCCGTTGGTCATGGTGTTCATCACCACCTCCTCGGCGGCGCGGCCGCCCATGGACACGGCGATTTTCGCCATCAGCTCTTCCTTGGTGCGCAGGTTGGTCTTGTCCTCCTCGGGCATCAGCAGGGTGTAGCCCAGGCTGCCCTCGGTGTGGGGTACGATGGTGATCTTCTGCACCGGCTCGGCGTTTTTCTGCTTGTAGGCCACCATGGCATGGCCCACCTCGTGATAGGCCACCAGCTTGCGCTCGAACTCGGTGAGCACGGAGTTTTTCTTCTCGCTGCCCGCGATAACAAACTCGAAAGAGGCCAGCAAATCCTCCTGGGTGACCAGCCGGCGGCCCTTGCGGACGGCCCGCAGCGCGGCCTCGTTCACCAGGTTGGCCAGGTCCGCGCCCACGCAGCCCGCGGTGGCCAGGGCGATCTTGTTCAGGTCCACGTCCTCGGCCAGCTTGATCTTGCGGGTGTGCACCTGCAAGGTTGCCAAGCGCCCCGCCAGGTTGGGCCGGTCGATGGTGATGCGCCGGTCGAAGCGCCCCGGCCGCAGCAGGGCCTTGTCCAGCACCTCGGGCCGGTTGGTGGCCCCCAGCACGATGACGCCCTTGCCGGGGTCAAAGCCGTCCAGCTCGGCCAGCAGCTGGTTCAGGGTCTGCTCCCGCTCGTCGTTGCCGCCCATGCGGTTGTCTCGGGACTTGCCGATGGTGTCGATCTCGTCGATGAAGATGATGCAGGGGGCCATCTTGCTGGCCTCCTTGAACAGGTCGCGGACACGGCTTGCGCCCACGCCCACGAACATCTCCACAAAATCGGAGCCGGAAATGGAGAAGAAGGGCACGTTGGCCTCGCCCGCCACGGCCTTGGCCAGCAGAGTCTTGCCGGTGCCCGGCGGACCCACCAGCAGCGCGCCCTTGGGCAGCTTGGCGCCGATCTCGGTGTACTTGCCGGGGTTGTGGAGGAAGTCGATGATCTCCTCCAGGCTTTCCTTGGCCTCGTCCTGGCCCGCCACGTCCTTAAAGGTGACGCCGGTCTTCTTCTCCACGTACACCTTGGCGTTTGACTTGCCCACGCCGCCGATGCCGCCAAAGCCGCCGCCGGACCCCATTTTCTTGAACATATAGCGGTAGATAAACAGCATGGCCACCACCATGAGCACGATGGGCAGCACATAGCTGACAATGGCGGAGATCATATACTGCTCCTCCGTCACCGGGTCCTTGTGGAACCTCACGCCGTTGTCCACCAGCCGCTGGACCAGGTCCGGGTCGTTCACCGGCCCCACCTGGAACTTGAACGAGCTGCTGGCGGCAGTCTCCAGGTCCTGGTGGTCAAACTGGGTGAACAGGCTGTTCAGCGCCCCGGTGCCGTAGCTGCCGGCCATCTTGTCCAGCAGCTCCTTCAGCGGGGGGGCCCCCTCTTTCAGGGTGAAGGTATACACGCTGGATTCGATGTCCACCTCGTCCACGTACCCTGCTTCCACCCAGGCGTAGAAATCGGAGTAATCCACCACCTGCACCGCGGCGTTCTCCACTGTGCTGCGGCAGGTCTGGAGCAGGAACACCAGCAGCACCGCCCACAATACGATGCTGAAGAAGCCCAGGGGGCTTCGCTTTTTGTCGTCGCCGTTTGGATCGTCCCGGCGGTTGGGGTCGTCTGGTTTCAACGGGCCGGCCATAGGCACAACCTCCTTCATGTAACCGGGATATCCCGGATTGTTTTCAACTTCCCGCAGGAAACGTTGTTAGAGAAGTATACCATACCTTGTCAATAAAAACAAGAAATGTTCTTGGCGCGGGTGTAAACTTTCTATGACGAAAAAAGGGGGAGAAAAGATGCCCCATCCCCCTTTCACCGGCCGCAAAATTATGGTATACTGGGACACTGAGGGACAAAAAGTAAACGTATAAAGGAGTTTTTCCCATGCGGGACAAAAATAAACAGCCCAGGCCCATGAATATGGAGGCCCAGGCCGACGGCCTCATCGAGGGCCGCAACGCGGTGATCGAGGCCCTGCGGGCCGGGACCGCCATCGACAAGATTTACATCGCCCGGGGGGAGACCGACGCCACCCTGGGCCACATCGCCTCCACCGCCCGGAACAAAGGGGTGGTAGTCACCGAGGCGGACCGGCACAAGCTGGACGGCATGAGCCGCACCAAGAGCCACCAGGGGGTCATCGCCGTGGCCGCCGTCCGGGAGTACGCCGCCGTGGACGATATCCTCCGCGCCGCCCGGGAGAAGGGGGAAGCCCCCCTCATCGTGGTATGTGACGAGCTCAGCGATCCCCACAACCTGGGGGCGGTGATCCGCACGGCGGAGTGCGCCGGGGCCCACGGGGTGGTCATTCCCAAGCGGCGCTCCGCGGGCCTCACCGCCATCGTGGCCAAAACCAGCGCCGGGGCGGTGAGCTATCTGCCCGTGGCCCGGGTGCCCAACCTGACCGCCCTGCTCAAGGAGCTGAAGGAAGAGGGGCTGTGGGTGTTCGGCACTGCCGCCGACGGCGGGACAAGCCTGTACGACGCGGATTTGAAGGGCCCCGCCGCCATCGTCATCGGCAGCGAGGGGGACGGCATGGGCCGCCTGGTCCGGGAGCAGTGCGACTTCCTGGTGTCCATCCCCATGCGGGGGCAGCTCAACTCCCTCAACGCCTCCACAGCGGCGGCGGTGGTGCTGTACGAGGCCGTCCGCCAGCGGGGAACGTGATCCTCACGGAAACGAAGTCCGCGCAGGGTACGCTCCCTGCCCACGCGGCAGAAAAGGAGGCAGCCTATGGCTGACGACAAGGATAAAAACAGCGGGCCGTCCTATGACCTGGACGACATCCTGGCGGAATACGGCTCCGGCAAGTACCGGAAGGCCTCCCGGAAGGTGGTGGAGTTCCCCACAGAGGACCGCCCAGGCCCGCCCCCAAGGGAGGAAGATGCGGACGAGACGCCCCTTCCCCCCGTCCGGGAGGTGAAGAAGCCCTCCAAAAAGGTAGACAAGTCCGCCCAGCCCATCCCGGAGATCGTGCCGGAAAACGTGGGCCGCACCATCGGGGCCCGGCTCCACACCCTGCTGCGAAAGGCGGACAACTTTGCCGACCACATGTATGACCAGGCTGAGCCCGACCCGGAGGCCCTCAAGGCGGAGAAGTACACCCCCGGCGTGGACAAGGAGGAGCTGCCCGGCCAGGACGCCCCGATCCCCCATCGCCCCAGGCTGCGGATGGTCAAGCCCCGGGACCTGCCGCTGGACACCCCTCCCGCCAAGCTGGCGGCCCAGTACCAGAAGGGGCTGAAGGGCCAGGGCGTCCGGCTCAAGTTCGCCACGCTGACGGCGCTGACCGCCGTTTTGTGCTCGGTGGAGCTGCCGTTCCTGTCCTGGGACCTGCTGGCCGGGGAGCTGACGGAGCTGGGGCTCCAGGTGTTCCGGCTGCGGTGCTGGGTGCTCACCGCCCTGCTGCTCATCACGGGGCTGCTGTGCTGTGAGATTCTCATCGCCGGGGGAAAGCAGCTGTTCACCCTCCGCCCCCGGGCGGAGAGCGTGCTGCTGTTCGCCTTTCTCTTCACCCTGGCCGACGGCCTCACGGCCGCCGGGCTGGAGGGCCGGGGCGGCTGCCTGCCCTACTCGGCGGTGACCGCCCTGGGGCTGGCCTTTGCCCTCCGGGGGGAGCATATGCGCCGCCGGGCGGACCGCATGGCCGCCAAGGCCGCCTCCCAGACCAAGACGCCCTACGTGGTGTCCATGAACGAAACGCTGTGGTCCAACAAGCCCACCTACACAAAAATTTCCGGCACCGGCCTGGGCTTCGGCAGCCAGCTCCAGCTGGAGGACGGCGGCCATGCTGTCTACCGCGCCGCCGCCCCCCTGCTGCTGCTGGGGGCCCTGCTGTGCTCCCTGATGGCTTCGGTGGGGCAGGAGGCCCCGGGGCGGTTCTGGTGGGCCGCCTCCGCCTGCTTCACCGCGGCGGGCTCCTGGACCGCCCTGCTGGCTTTCGCCCTGCCCTACCGCAAGCTGACGGAACGGCTGAATAAAGTCGGCGCCGCCCTGGCGGGCTGGGCGGGGGCCGCCCGGTGCGGCCACGGGGGCGTCATCGTCAGCGACCTGGACCTGTTTCCCACCGGCTCGGTGCAGGTGGCCCAGGTGAAGGTGTTCGGCGGCGCGGCCACTGAAAAGGTGGTGGGCTACACCGCCACCATGCTCCGGGTGATGGACTGCGGCCTGACCCGGCCCTTCCACGACCTGCTGCGCACCCACGGGGCCCTGTACCGGGAGGTGTCCGGCCTGGAGTGGCACGAGGGCGGGGCCTCTGGGGTCATCCGGAACCAGGAGGTGCTGGTGGGCACCGCCGCCTACATGCACCTGATGGAGGTGCCCCTGCCTCCGGGCCACAACATCAAAAACGCCATCTTCTGCGCCATCAACGGCCAGCTGTCCGGGCTGTTCCTGCTGAACTACGCCATGAGCGGCGCGGTGAACCCCAGCCTGTCCGCCCTGATGAAAGCGGGGGCCGCCCCGGTGCTGGCCACCCGGGACCCCAACCTGATCCCCGCCCTGCTGGGACAGAAGTTCCGCCTGCCGGTGGACAAGATGGAGTTTCCCCCGGTGGGGCGGCGGCTGGAGCTGTCCCACCCCGACCCGGACGAGGTGGGCGGGCTGGTGGCCCTGCTCACCCGGGAGGGGCTCAGCGTCTACTGCGACGCGGTGGTGGGCGGACGGCGGCTGCGCCTGGCCACGGTGCTGGGGCTGGTCTTCGCCCTGGGCGGGTCGGTGATCGGGCTGTGCCTCACCTTCTACCTCACCTCGGTGGCCGCCTTCGCCTCGCTGACGGCGGTGAATTTCCTCATCTTCATGGCGGCGTGGCTGGTGCCCCAGCTGCTTATCGCCAACTGGGTGAACCAGTATTGAAAGGAACGGCTCGGCCGTCCTGCTCTCACGAAATTCGGCCCCGGACTGTGGAGAAAGCCCGCCGCATGTGATGCGGCGGGCTTTTGCAATCGCTGGACGATTCCCCCTGTATTTTCGACAAAATGGGAGCCGGCCCGTCACGAACCGGTAGACCGGTAGCGCCGCACCCCCAGCCGCCACAGCAGCGCACAGGGAAGCAGAAACAGCAGAGACACGACCGGCAGCAGCCCGTACCACGCCGGGCCCCGGTCAAAGAGGTATTGCAGCGGCCAGTGCTGCACCAGCGCCAGGGGCACCAGGAAGGTCAGCACCAGCAGCACCGGTTTGCCGTAAATGCCGAAGGGGTACTTGCCGTACTCTCGGGGGCCGTCGGTGAAAATGTTGATGATCTCCAGGCTCTCCATGGTAAAAAAGCACATTGCCGCGCCAATCAGGAACATGCCAAAGAAAACCGCCGCGCCGCACAGGATCATCAGCGCCAGTACCAGCGCCTTGGCAGGCGTCCAGGCCACCGCGCCGGAGTTCACGGCCCAGGCCAGCATCATAACCGCCTGGAGCAGCCGGGCCAGCATGGTGGGTTTCATGTCCTGGCACAGCACCTGAAAGGCCAGCGCGCGGGGCCGGACCATCATGCGGTCAAACTGGGCCTGGGAGAGGATCCTGGAAAACGCGTCAAAGCCTCTGCCGAAGCACTCCGCCAGGGATGTGGCCGCCAGGATCGAAGCGAAGCACAGCGCCAGCTGGGCCAGGGTGTAGCCGCCCACGCAGTCGAAGCGGTCCAGCAGGAACACCACGCTGAGGAACACGTTGGTGGTAATGAGCAGGTGCCCCAAACAGCTGAGCAGGAAGGACGCCCGGTAGGTCATAGCCGAGCGGAAGTGGATGGACAAAAACTTGAAATACAGTTTCATCGCTCAGCCTCCCAAAATGACCGCGCGGCGCAGGCCGTTTCTTGTGAGAAGGTATCCCGCCAGGATCAGCGTCACGATCCAGAATGCCTGGAGGCCCATCACGCCGGGTATCTCCGCCGGCGGAATGTCCCCGCTGAAAATCCGCAGGGGCACGTTCTGCATGGAGCCGAAGGGCGTCAGAGCCGCGAACTTCCGCAGGCCCTCCGGCAGGAAGGGCAGCGGAACGACGGCTCCGCCCAGCAGGTCCGCCGCCGCCACCGACAGCACCATGATCCCGTTGGGGTCCGTTAGATAGAAGGTCAGCGCGTAAACCAGCAGCGAGTACGCGCATACCACCAGCACCATCAGCGCCATGGACAGCAGAAACAGCCCGAATACCACGGGAGATACCATCAGCCGCAGTCCATAGGGCGCGGGAATGAGGCCGCTGATTACAAGCACCGGAACCATCCGCAGGGACGCCCGGGCCAGACGGCTGGCGATGGACCGGGCCATCCACATACTGTAGATATCCGTGGGGCGCAGCAGCTCGTAGGACACAGAGCCCGTCTTTACCGACTCCAGGATGTCAGTCTCCCAGTTCCACAGGGCGAACAGGGTCAGAAACGCCTGCTGAAGCCAGATATAAGAGGACAGCGCTTCCATCCCCATGGGGAACCGCTCCGGGGCCTCCAGCCAGAAGGCCCGGTAGAGCAGAATCTCCATGGAGCCCCAGACAAACTGAGTGCTCATGCCCGCCAGGGCGGCGGCCCGGTATTGCAGCCCCGCCATCAGGCGCATTTTGAAGAACGACCAGTATTTTTTCATACCGCCGCCCCCTAAATGCCGAATCGGCGGTACAGATCCGCCACCGACTCCTCAGTGGACAGGTTCTCCCCCGCCATGGCGCGGATCTGGGCGGTGTCGCCGTCCAACAGCAGCCGGCCCTTGCCGATGAGCAGCACCCGGCTGCACAGCGCGTCGATATCCTGCATATCGTGGGTGGTCAGCAGCACCGTGGTGCCGCACAGCCTGTTCTGTTCCAGAATGAACTCCCGGACCTTCAGTTTGCTCACCGCGTCCAGGCCGATGGTGGGCTCGTCCAGGAACAGGACCTGCGGCCCGTGGATCAGAGCGGCGGCAATCTCACAGCGCATCCGCTGGCCCAGGGACAGCATCCGCGCCGGCGTTTTCAGCAGGCCGTCCAGGTCCAGCAGGGCCGTCAGACGGTCCAGATTTTCCCGGAACGTCCCCTCCGGCACCCGGTAGATATCCCGCAAAAGCTCCAGGGATTCCATCACGGGCACGTCCCACCACAGCTGGCTGCGCTGGCCGAAGACCACGCCCAGGCGGGCCACATGCCTTTTCCGGTCCTCCCAGGGGGTCAGACCGTCCACGGTGCACGTCCCGCCGTCGGGGCGGAGAATCCCGCTGAGAATCTTGATGGTGGTGCTCTTTCCCGCCCCGTTAGGCCCGATATAGCCTAAAATCTGGCCGTCCGGGACGGTAAAGGTCATGCTTTGCAGGGCGGGTATCTCGGTATAATCCCGGGAAACAAGGCTTTTCAGCGCATTTCCAAGTCCGGCCTCCCGCCGCCGGACCCGGTAGGTTTTACAGATTCCTTTCATTTCGATCATAAATTTCCGCTCCTTGTCCGAAAGATGGCCCCGCCGCGTTCAGACCAGCGGACGGCAATCAGGCGTGCCGTCATGGCCTTAAAAGCCGGCGGGAGACAGCCCTGCCCGCAAGCCGCGCAGGAGGTCACGAGCCTTCCCCGCGCGGGACAGAGCTGCCCTCTTTCCAGAGCCGGAGTGGGAAACTCCGGGACAAAAAGGATTTACATTCTACCAGTTTCTCTTCGACTTGTCAATATTTCCGCCACATTTCTGTATGGATATCTCTCGTTTTGGCATGTTTTTACCCCCTGATGCAGTGCCCGCGCCTTCCTGCATCAGGGGGTTCTCGTCGATTGCCTGTTTTCGCCAGGCCCGCTCACAGTACGCCGGAGCAGCCTTTGTTACACACGATAAAGGGGCGGACCGTCCAATGAAATGATGGTATCACAGGCCGCCAGCACCTGGGGCTGGTGGGTGGCCAGCACGGCGGGAACTCCCAGTCCCCGCAGGCGGTCCAGCAGGCGGGCCGTCCGCGACCGGTCCACCCCGGCAAAGGGCTCGTCCAGCAGCAGCAGGTCCCCGCCCAGCGCCGCGCACCGGGCCAGCGCCAGCCGCCGCGCCATGCCGCCGGACAGGGCAGTTGGGTACGCCTCTCCCTCCCCGTCCAGCTCGGCGAAGGCCAGCCAGCGCGGCCCCTCCCCCCTGCGGCTCCGGGGGAGCACGTCGGTGATGTTCTGGGCCGCCGTCCGCCAGGGCAGGAGGCGGTCCTCCTGGAACAGCAGCGCCGTCCGGGCCGGGTCTATGCCGGACACCGTGCCGCTTTCCGGCTTCGCCAGCCCCGCCATCACCCGCAGGAGGGTGGTCTTGCCGCAGCCCGACGGGCCGCTGAGGGCGGTGAGGCCCCGGTCCGGTATTTCCAGGGAAAAGCGGTCCAGCACCAGCTTATCTCCATAACGAAGAGTTAAATCTGTCAGTTTTATCACCGCCTGTCCCCCCTCTCCAGCCCCCAACGAAGCAGCCCTTCCAGCGCCAGGGACAGCGCCACGATGGCGAGGGTCCAGGCAAACAGGTCCGCAGTCTCCAGCCCCAGCTTGGCCTGCTGGATGCGGGAGCCGATGGCCCGGGCGGGCGGACAGATGACCTCCGCCGCCACGCCGGACTTCCAGGCCAGCCCAAAGGCGGTGAGCAGCCCGGCGGAGAGGTGGGGGCGCAGGGCGGGCAGGTAGACCAGCCGCAGGGTCTTGAGCCGGGAGAAGCGGTAGGCCCGGGCAAGCTCCAGCAGCTTTCCGTCCATGCTCCCCAGCCCCGCCGACAGCGCACCCCACACCACGGGGAGCACCATCAGCCCGGCGATGACCCAGGGGATGGCGGCGCGGGCCACCCACAGGTACACCAGCAGGATGAAGGACACCACCGGCGTGGCCCGTACCACCCGGATGGCTGGGGACACCAGCCGGTCCGCCCAAGGGGAAAAGTGGGTGAGGAACGCCAAAACCGTTCCCGCCAGCGCACCCCACAGCAGTCCCAGGAACACCCGCCCCAGCGTGGCACCCAGGTCCAGCCAAAAATCCGCCGTCCCGGCCAGGGCGAGAAGGCGCTCCCCCACCCGGACCGGGCCCGGGAGCAGCAGCTCCCGTCCTACCGCCCAGGAGGCGGCCTGCCAAACGGCCAGCCAAAAACCCAGGGGAATTGCAGTTTTTAACAGTTTCTTCATGCCCTTATCCCATCAGTGCGCGCCATCCCGCAGCCATGCGGATTTGTTTCGATTATCACCGCTTTGAAAGCGGCCTAAAGCTCTTTTTGGTTTTCTTTTTATAGAAAAAGAAACTCAGGAAAAAGCGGTGCCGCCGAACTCAGACAGGGTGACCGTCTTGTTGCGCTCCGCCGTCCAGTTGATGGACCACTGGGAGGCAAACAGCAGCAGCTGGTTCTGCCGGTAGTCCTCCACCAGCATGGCGTCGCCGGGGAGGGTGAGGTCGTCCGCCCGCAGGGGCTCGTCCCCGTCGTGGCGGAGCCAGCGCAGGTATTCGTAGGGCAGGCCCTCGGCGTAGAGATCCACTCCGTACTCGTTCTTGAGGCGGTATTCCAGCACGTCGAATTGCAGGGTGCCCACCACGCCCACGATGACTTCCTCCATGCCGGAATAGGGGGTCTTGAAAATCTGGATCGCGCCCTCCTGGGCGATCTGCTCCATGCCCTTGAGGAACTGCTTGCGCTTCATGGTGTCAAGGGGCCGCACCCGGCGGAAGTGCTCCGGCGCGAAGGTGGGAATGGGGTCGAACTGGAACTTGTGGCCCGGCATACACAGAGTGTCCCCAATGGAGAAGATGCCCGGGTCAAACACGCCGATAATGTCCCCGGCGTAGGCCTCCTCAATGATTTCCCGCTCCGCCGCCATCAGCTGCTGGGGCCGGGACAGCTTCAGCTTTTTGCCGCCCTGGATGTGGTAGACCTCCTTGTCCGCGTCAAACCGGCCGGACACCACCCGCATGAAAGCAATACGGTCCCGATGGGCCTTGTTCATGTTGGCCTGAATCTTAAACACAAAGGCGGAGAAGCTGTCGTCAAAGGAGTCAATGAGCTCTTCCCCTGCGGTGCGGGGCAGGGGAGCGGTGGTCATGCGCAGGAAGTCCTCCAGGAAGGGCTCCACGCCGAAGTTGGTCAGCGCCGAGCCGAAGAACACCGGGGACAGCCGCCCGTGGCGCACCCGGTCCATGTCGAACTCACAGGACGCGCCGTCCAGCAGCTCGATCTCGTCGGAGAGCTGGTCGCGGCAGCTTTGGCCGATGAGGGCGGCCAGCTCCGGGTCATCCAGGCTGATTTCGGTGGCGGTGGCCGCCTTGGAGCCGCCGTTGGAGGTGAAGTGGATGATGCGCCTGCGCTCCCGGTCGTACACACCCTGGAAGGCCTTGCCGCAGCCGATGGGCCAGTTGACGGCGTATGTGTCGATGCCCAGCTCGTGCTCCAGCTCCTGGCACAGCTCGAAGGGGTCCCGGGCCTCCCGGTCCATCTTGTTGATGAAGGTGAAGATGGGGATATCCCGCAGGCGGCACACCTTAAACAGCTTCCGGGTCTGGGCCTCCACGCCCTTGGCCGCGTCAATGACCATGACGGCGCTGTCCGCGGCCATCAGGGTGCGGTAGGTGTCCTCAGAAAAGTCCTGGTGGCCGGGGGTGTCCAGGATGTTGATGCAGAAACCCTCGTACTGGAACTGCATGACGGAGGACGTGACGGAAATGCCGCGCTGTTTCTCAATTTCCATCCAGTCGGAGGTGGCTGCGCGGGCGTTCTTCTTGCCCTTGACCACGCCTGCCTGGGCGATGGCGCCCCCGTACAGCAGAAATTTTTCCGTCAGCGTGGTCTTGCCGGCGTCGGGATGGGAAATAATTGCGAAGGTTCTTCTCCGCTTGATTTCGGCTTCATATTGTGACATAGGTTCCTCCTGTTGATTTTTTGATTCAAAAACAACAGTTATCTACATTGGAAGGACCTCCTACAAAATTACAGTTTTACAAGTATACCACAGGAAAAAAAGAAAGAAAAGATTTTTATATCATTTTTGCCGCTCTTTCAAGAAAAAGAATCCGCCAATGCCAGCTCCCGGTTGGCGAAGTACCGGTCCCGATCCATCACGTGGGTGCGCAGGTAGTCGGCCCAGCGGCTGTACGCGCCGTAGGCGAAGTGGCACCCGTCGTTGGACAGCTCCGCGGGGAGCTGTCCGTCCTCGCCGGTGTACGCCTCGGCGGTGTTCAGCAGGGCTACCTTCTTTTCCGCCGCCAGGCGGACGATGGCCGCGTTGAACTGGGCCAGATTCTCGTTGTTGATGTAGTGGGCCAGGCTGTTTTTCCGGCACATGGAATCGTTCAGCGGGGGCATGATCTGGAGGTAAATCACCGCCTCGGGCTGGAGCTCGATGACCTTATCCAGCAGCGCCCCCAGGCCCGTTTCAAAGTCCTCGGCGGAGTAGCCCAGCTCGTTGACCCCCAGCATGATGTACACGTTCTCATACTGCTTCAGCGCCAGGGTCTCCGTCATGCTGTACTTCTGGCCGTCCACCTCGAACACCCGGTAGTCCTCGCTGTCCGCGCGGAACACCGTCATGCTCCGGGCCCAGTAGAAATCCCCGTGCTTCAGGCCGCTGAAGAGCTGGAGGCCCTCTGTGCGGGAGTCGCCCAGGAATACCGACGTGTCAAAAAAGCTGTCGTCCGCCACCGGTCCGCTCTCCTCCAGCGGTGTGCCAAACTCGTAGGGCTCCACCAAAACCGGCGTGGGGGTGGGCTCCGGCGTAGGAGCAGGGGTGGGCGTGGGTTCCGGCGTGGGAGTGACGGCGGCGGAGGGCTCTGCCGCGGGGGTGGGGTTTGCCAGGGACGCGGGGTTGGACGCCCCAGGGGTGGAGCACCCTGCCAGCAGGGTCAGCGCCAGGGCGCAGAGGAGGAAGAACTTTTTGCAGTGCATTTCGACAAGAACTCCTTTATTTTGACTTCCAGGCTATGGTAGCACAGGCGGGGAGGGGGGTCAAGGAACGAAGGGTTACGAATTGATGTCGAATTTGTAACAGCCTCACGGCCTCCTCCACCGCTGCCAGACCCCCAGCGCCGCCGACACCAGCAACAGCCCCAGCGCCAGGCACCCGGCGATGCCCATAGTGCGGAAAAAGGTTTCCAGAAACATCTCCGTGTTCCCCCGGAGGCCGTAATCCATGGCCTGATAGATGGTCAGGCCCGGCACCAGCGGGAACATGGCGATGACCAGATAGGACGTGGCCGGGCACCGCCGCAGCCGGGCCATCCCCTCCGAATAGGCCGCCACCGTCACGGCGGCGGCGAGGCTGGCCAGGAAGATGGTGCCGTTCAGGCCCGTCACCAGCAGGTAGACCGCCCAGCCCAGCGCACCCCCCAGGGAGCACAGCAGCACCCCCACCCCCTGGGCGTTGTAGGCCGGGCAGAAGCCCAGGCAGGCCACAAAGGCAAACAGGCAGCACATCAGCGGGCTGTAGACCAGCGGAGCGCCCGCCTGGGCGGGGACCGCCTCCCGGAACAGGGCCATGGCGGCTCCCGCGCCCAGGGCGATGGCCCCTGCCGACAGGACCGCCCGGGCGAAGGTGGCCAGACCCGCCACCAGGTCCCCGGTGAGCAGGTCGCTCATGAAGCTGGTGAATACCAGTCCGGGCACCAGCACCATGATGCTCCCGGCCATGGTGATCTCCAGACTGATGGGCACGCCCAGCGCCGACAGGCCGCAGGACACCGCCCCCAGCACGAAGGCCGACGCCAGGGTGGAGATAAACGGGTTGCTGCCCGCCCGGTCCAGAGCCGTCAGGCAGGCCCCGCAGGCCAGACCCGTCAGCCCGGCCGCGGCCGCCTCCGTCCAGCCGCCGGAGAAGAAGAGCGCGAAAAAAAACGCCCCCACAAAGTAACCGAACAGGCGCAGCGCCGCCGGGTACCGCCGCATGGCGGCACGGGTCTCCCGGCATTGGCGGAGGATGTCCCCCGGGTCCTCCGGCGGGGCGGCGCAGAGATGCCGGGACAGGTCGTTGTACCGCTCGATGCCCTCAATATCCACCGCGGAGCCAGGAACGCGGCGCATCACCGTCCGGGTGCGGCCGTCCGGACAGGACGCGCTTACCCAGAGGCAGTTGGGAATGGCGAATACCTCTCCCGCCAGGCCGTAGGCCGCCAGGATGCGCCGCACCGTGTCCTCCGTGCGCTGAATCTCCGCGCCGTGGCGCAAAAGCTGGCGGCCTACCTCGCAGCAGCCCTCCAACAGTAAATCATACTCCATGGCCTGACCTCCTGACGCGAAATTGCCTTGACAAATCCGGGGAAAACGTGTATCATAAGCATATAAGGGCGCTGCCGCAGGCGGTCAGCCCTTACAATCGAATATAGTGTGATCTATATTGACCGCTTGGGTGCCAGCCGAGCGGTCAATATGCTTTTGGGGATATGTAGATCATCAGCAAAAGCGTGATGATGAACCATACCAGAAAACGCAGGACTTTCGCCCGGCGTCCGTTTCCCATCTGCTTCACCCCCTTTCGCAAGGGAGTGGCCAACCGCCTTTTTTGTACGACAGCGCTTATATCCATTATACCATATTAATATATCAAGCGCAAGGGCTGGCGGACTTTGTCAAGGCTGGCAGTTTTTTTTGTAAAAAATCGGTGTTAAGCCTTGCAAAATTCTGCCGATAGAGTATAATAGTAGCCGTATAACTGTGGCGTCGGAGGCGGCAGCCAATCATTCCGATGGAAGGAGGGGCGTATGCCCGGCCACACCCCTAAACGGGACTTAAACCTGCCGGCTGGACCGGCGAACCCCTGCGATCCATACCAGAATAAGGAGGAACAGAAACATGAAGAAACGACTGTTGTCAGCAGCGCTGGCCCTGGCCATGGTGCTGACACTGCTGCCCGTGGGCGTGTTTGCAGCGGATGGTAATCGGAATCCGCCCACTGAGGATGACAAAGGAAACAGCATGGAGGGCAAAACTACCGTCACTTACGCCGCGAAGAATAATGACAGTATCGGCGTGACGGCCGGTGATTGGTACTGGTCCCAGAAAGTCGGCAACGAAACCAAATACTACACTGTGAGCAGCGGCGTCGTTGCCAGCACTGGCAACAGTGGCCGGTGGTACAGCAGTCTGAATGCCATGCTGAAGAATGGCAGTTCGACCGACTATGTCAGCACCACTATCACCCTGTTGCAAAATGAAACAATTAATGATTTGAACCAGAACCTCACGGTGGATGTCAATGGCAAGAGTTTGATTATCAGCGCCATCGACCCGAAGGTGACCAGTCTGAAGGTCAGCGATTCCCGTTGGAATGCTCTAAATCCCACTGGGACTGGTAGTCTCAGCATTGCCGATATGTCAACCAGTCGTGACAAAAGCGGTATGACGTTGACCCTTAGTAACATTACTGTGGATAACATTAATATCAAAGCGCGTGCCAACACGATCAACCTTACCAGCGTGGAGGTGGGTGCCATCACTCTGGATGGTGAAACCAAAACCTATAACAACCAGGGTACCCTCACCTCAACCACCTACGCGACCCAGAAGATTACTGCTACGGGCGGTGAGCTGACGGGTGATATTACCATTACCAATGGTGACAGCAGTACCGTCAGCCTTCAGGATACTAATGCCACTGGTCATAACATCAGCCTGACCAGTAACGGAGGCGGTGTTACCATCGGCGGCACCTCTGTGGTAGGCAATATTACTGTGGGCAGCCGCCAGAACGGCGATTTTAAAGCTGTTAACGTACCCAGCGTTATCGTAAACGGCGGCACTGTGAACAATATCGAGCGTGCAAACGATACCAGCACAACCGCCGGCGTGATTACCATTGGTCAGGCCAATTCCGCGGTTCGCAGTGTAACGATTGGCTCAATCAAGACCTGGAACGGTACCGTGACCATCAATCAGGCTACTGTGAATTCTAGCACTACTGTGGGCAACGGATCCCTGACCATCAACGGACCTGTCAAGATGGGTAATGTTGTACTGGCTGACAATGCGAGTCAGTATGGAGCTTATGGTAGCTATAACAAGGTGGCGCTCAATGTCACTGGCAGCCGTAGCAGCATCGGCGATATCGCTTTTGGTACAGTCAACGAGGCGAGCACGGTCTCCATCCCTGATGACCGCACTAATACGTTTGGCAATCTGAGTCTAGGCAAGTACGCGGGCAAGGGCATCAAGGGCGGTGCTTTCCAGTACACTCCCGCTAATGCGGATGCTATGCTGTGGTTCGACGATGCGCTGCACTTCACCCGTAAAGATGGCAGCTTGTACTACTACTATGACAAAAACGAGTTGAGTGATGCCATCGCTGACCTCAAGAACAATACTGATAAGCTTGCCGTTCTGGCTCCGGCCACCCCTGCTGGAAATCCCAGCCACGTTCAGTTCATGAATGGCAATTTACTGGTGGCAATCTTGGACTATAACTTCAACACCAGTGTTATCCTGCCGAATAAGATCAATGGCACTCCAGTGGTCACTTGGACTGACGGAAAGAACGACCAGAGTGCACAGACCTATCCCATCAATAAGGAAACCCCACTGATTGCTGATGGCAATACGATCCAGTTGAATGTTCAAAGTGACGTAGGCGCTGTGACTAAGTTGATCAATGCCACTACTGAGTCTGACAGCAACAATCCGGATGTGAGGGTGACTGTAAGCAATAACCAGATTAACCTGTCTGGTGCAGTGTCCACTATTTATGGCGGTGGTGATGCAACCATCATAGTGACCTTCTACACTGACCTGGTGAACACCGTTGATTCTGATACTAATATAGCAAAGTATGTGTCCTTTAGGGTGCCTGTGACCTATAATCCCACCACCAGGACCGGTGCGTTTGGCACTTTGGGTGCTAACAGCGACCTGCCCAGAGGCGTGGTTGTGAAGGACACCACCATCACCGTGGGCAACAATGTCTACACTCTGAATGTATCCGGCTTGGGCGTGCCCGCTGCCAATATCAAGGTAGATGAGAGCGCCAAGGGCATTCAGGTCAATTTCTCCGGCAGCGGCTGGACCGACGGTCTGAAGCGCCAGGTGACCGATATCTTTGAGGAATTTGATTGGACTAACTCTACTGCTATCCGTCAGGCTGTGAATGAGGCTCTGAAGGGTATCAGCAATGCCACCACTGTGAACGGCTACCGCACCGCCGCCCAGCGCGCGGCTTGGACCCTGTGGAACAGTACCAGCCCCAATGAAGCGAACCTGACCTCTACTCTTTATAATCAAGTTTATCTGGTTCCCTATCTGAATGTGACCGTGTCCCAGTATTTGAACAGCGGTACGCTGACCTTCACTGCGGTGCCTTCTTATCGTATTGAGGTGCGCGGCGGCGAAAGTGGACCTTATGCGTTCCCCGACGACGCCACTCATCCCAACCGTGCGTACATCGCTAAGCCCGGCACTACTCTGGGGAATCTGGACTCTGAGCTGGTGCTGCCTGGCGCAGTGCTGAAGCTGAAGAACCTGCCTGAGACCTTTAATGAGGCGAACCTGCATCAGGACAGTACCTATGTGTACACGCTTTCCTCTGCTGCGACTGCAAATAACTCTCGTTCGTATACTATTACCCACGGTGGCAATGCTGGCTTGGGCAGCATGTCGCTGAACAATAATGACTACTCTGTGCGAGTGGATACCAGTGCGGGGTATCGGATCGGCAATTATACCTCCCTCCAGGCTGCCGCAAACGACACCAAGCCCCGCCCGCAGGGATATGAGGATGTCATTACCATTGAGTCCAACTATACAGGCACCCAGACGCTCTCCCTCACCGGAGAGGCTCGCACGATCAAGGTTGTGTCCAATGGCAACACCAATATCGTTGCAGGTGCAAGTGGCACTATCGTGACCACCATCCGGGCAGGTCATGAGTATCAGGTGCAGCTACTCAAGAACACCGTGGCTCCAGGCCAGAACATTATCGTGGCCAGCGCCACCGGCGGGTCTGCCAGCGTCAATGTCAACCCCGCCACCGTGGGACAGACCGTTACCATCACCCTGCGTCCCAACACCGGCTACGTGTCCAACGGCGTGACCGTCAGGACCAACGCCACCACCGGCACGGCCAGCACCAACGTGCCCGTCACCGGTTCCGGCAACACCTACACCTTCACCATGCCCGCCGGCAGCGTGACCGTGACCCCGGCTTTCCGTCAGGGTCAGACTCAGACCACCGCAACTGTCACCGTTTCCAGCCCCAACACCGGCAGCGCCGTGACCAGCGCGCTCAATAACCAGGTCACCCCCGGCAGCGTGGTCACCGTGACCACCTATCCCGCCAGCGGCCAGCGCACCATGGGTCTGAACGTCTCCACCAACGGCGGCAGCACCACCGCGGTCCGCACCGGCGTGAACACCTTCCAGTTCACGGTGCCCTCCAACGCCACCAACGTGGTGGTCACCCCGACCTTCGACGTGAACAACAACACCGTGTTCAGCGACGTGTGGGCCAAGGAGTATTACTCCAACCCCGTGGCGTGGGCTGTGAGCAACGGCGTCACCGACGGCACCAGCACCTACACCTTCAGCCCCAATAATTACTGCACCCGTGCCCAGATGGTGACCTTCCTGTGGCGTGCGGCGGGTCGTCCCCCCGTGACAAACATCCGCAACCCGTTTGTGGACGTGAGCCCCACCCTGACTCCGGGCGACTACTACAGCGCCATTCTGTGGGCCGTGTCCGAGGGCATCACCGACGGCAAGACCGCAACTCGGTTTGCGCCGAACGACATCGTGACCCGCGGCCAGGCGGTGACCTTCCTGTACCGCTTTGAGAAGCAGCCCCCCGCAGGCACCACCAGCCAGTTCTATGACGTGCCTTCCACCGAGTATTACGCCAAGCCCGTGAGCTGGGCCGCCAACCGCGCTGTGCCCATCACCACCGGCAAGACCAACACCATGTTTGATCCCAACGCCGCCGTTACCCGCGCCCAGGCGGTGACCTTCCTGTACCGCGACCGGACCAATAAGCTCGCGTAAGGAAAGCAAGGATTTAACGCAAAAAGCGACCCGGCTTCTGGCCGGGTCGCTTTCTGCGTACAGGGTCAATATTCACGGCGCAGGTCCGCTTCTGCCACGCCGTAGGTCGCCAAAAACTCCCGGAGGTCGGCGTCGGTGCGGATGAGCATGATTTCGAAGAACTTTCCGGAAGCTGCGTCCCGGAATCCGGCGGTCTGCTCCCCGGTGCAGATGCTGGTGCGGATGACGGGGGTTTTGCCGGTGGTGTCAAAGGTCGACGGGGATTTTTTCCTGCGGAACAGCATGACGATACCTCCTTCAAATCAGTATGTCACCAGATTAGGCCGGTGGCAGCGGGGTTGTCTAAAAGAAAATTTAATGAAAAGGAAAACCGAAATATCTTGAAATGGGGGGCCGGATGTTGTAAGATAAAAACAATTCCGACAAGGAAAGGACGGAGGGCATGAATAAAGAGTTCCTGAAAAAGATTTTTTTCCAATCGCTGACCGGTTTCCTCTCCCTGGCGCTGGCCATCCTGCTGTATTTCTGCATTAAGCAGATGAATCAGCTTCAGTCAACCTTCCGGTGGGTGATGAATATTTTGGCGCCCTTCATCTATGGTGGCACAATGGCGTATCTGCTGAAAACGCCCTGCAAGTTTTTGGAGAAGAAGATCGGGGCTGTGCTGCCGGAGAAGCACAAGAGCAAGGCAAATATGCTGGCGGTGCTGGCGGTGCTGATGATCAGCGTGTTTGTGATTTATCTCCTGCTGAGCATGATTATCCCGGAGATTGGGCGGAGCATCATGACGCTGGCAGTGGTGGTGCCGCCCAAAATCGATGAGTTCATCCAGTGGGTGCTGCGGCATCTGGAGGGGAACGAGGTTCTGCAAAACTACGTGATGAACGCTTTTACCAGCATCGAAAACTGGCTGATGAACTGGGCTAAGACAGACCTGCTGCCCACAGCGCAGGGGATGATGGGCGGCGTGGTCACCACAGTGGGCTCGGTATTCACCGTGGTGAAGGACATTGTGCTGGGCATCATCATCTGCATCTACCTGCTGGCGGGGCGTACAAAATTCGCCAAACACGGCAAGGCCTTGGTGTATGCCGTCTTCAAGCCGGAGCAGGCGGAGGCGCTGCTCAAGGAGTGCTCCTTCATCGACAGCACATTTGTGGGCTTCTTCGGCGGAAAGATTCTGGACAGCGCCATTGTGGGGCTGATCTGCTACGTGTTCTGCATGGTCATGACCTTTGTGACCGACTTCCAGAACGCCGTCCTCATCAGCGTTATCATCGGCGTGACCAACGTGATCCCCTATTTTGGACCCTTCATCGGGGCGGTGCCCACCGCATTGCTGATTCTCATGTCCAGCCCCCGAAACTGCCTCATTTTCCTGATTTTCATCGTGATTTTGCAGCAGTTTGATGGCAATATCCTGGGTCCCAAGCTGCTGGCGGGGAGCGTGGGCCTCACCGGGTTCTGGGTGCTGTTCGCCATCACCCTGTTCCAGGGGATGTTCGGCTTTGTGGGCATCCTGGTGGGGGTGCCGGTGTTCGCCGTTATCTATGACCTGGCGCGGCGTTGGATTGTGATCGGCTTGAAAAAGCACGGCAAGCTGGAGGTGCTCTCCGGTGGCGGAGACAGCGACCCCGACCCCGGGCCCGGACCTACATAAATGAGGAGCGGCGGCAGGAGGATTGATTCTTCCCGCCGCCGTTTTATGTTTGGATGGGGTTATGTAAGCGGGACAGCGGCCCCAATATGGCCCCAGGCTTACCAAAGGACAGACTTGACGAAGGGCTGCTTCATCAGCGGAACTAGGAGCTGCTCCATCTTCCGGTCGGAACAGGGAAAGCGGTCCATCTGGAGTTCCACCGATAGTACACCGCCGGAGCGCTCATATTTAAAGCCGCGGGGCTCCAGCTCCAGCGCGGTCAGCTCAGAGTGGAGGCTGTCCAGCGCTTCAGGGCGGTCCTCAATCTGAATGAGGATGGTGGCGGAGGCGCTGCCCAGCACGTCGTGGTCCCGGTGCAGGGCGGCCTGAACCACCACCAGGAATACCGTTCCGATGAGGCTGATGGGGTACATGCCAGCCCCCGTGGACATCCCGATGCCCACCGTGGCCCACAGCCCGGCGGCGGTGGACAGCCCGGCGACGCCCCGCTTGCGGGCGAAAATGGTGCCTGCGCCCACAAAACCGATGGCGGTAACCAGCCCGGCGGAGATGCGGCTGGGGTCCAGTTTCAGGGTTTCATAGCCGTTTTGGGAGGCGAACTCCAGCATGTCGAAAAAGCCGTATTTGGAGACCAGCATCATCATGCAGGAGGCGAAGCAGACAATGAGATGGGTGCGGATGCCCGCGCCCTTCAGCCGGATTTCACGCTCCAAGCCTATAATCCCGCCGAACAGGGCAGACAGGGCGAGACGCAGAATAAATTCCCAGGTGTTTGGACCCATGACAAGCGCCTTCTCTCTCCCGGCACGGCCGGTTTTTCTCATTATACGGCGGATGGGGAAGGGGTGTCAACAGCCCAAATAAAATTTTTGCCGTCCGTCTGTCCCACAGGCAGCCACAGCAGAGAAGCGGAGTCACCCAAATCCGGCGGTTTCTTTACAGTAAAGCGAAAATGTGCTAAACTATTAGAAAGCCGCTGTGCTTTATGCAGGTGGGGAAACAGCCGCAGCGTCCCGACCCGCTGGAACATATCCAAAGGAGTGCTGATGATGAGACAAAGGATCTCCCTATTGCTGATCGTTTCCCTTTTGCTGTCGCTGCTGACAGGCTGCCAGCAGCCCGCCGCGGAGTCAGACCCGCCCGCCTCCGCCCCGGCAGGGGAGGCGGCCTGTTCCGACATTGTGAGCGGCGTATGGAGCGGGCTCGGTATCGGTATGCCCGCCGGCTCGGAGTATTATGGCTTCGAACCCGCTTTTGACTCAGATTCCTCCAAAAGCCCGGAGGAAATGGACGCCTACATACAGGGCGCATACGGCCTGAGCGAGGGGGAGTGGGAGGAAGCTTGTATCGTCCGGGATGGCGGCATGTCCGCCGTGGAGCTGGCGGCGCTGCGCTTCGCCGACGAGGACGCCGCGCAGCATGGCTATGACTGCCTGAAAGAATATCTCCATGCCCGTGAGGGGGACTTCACCGGCTATGCCCCCGCACAGGCCAAGCTGGCGGCCGACGCGGCTCTGGTAATAGAGGGGGTGTACGTGGGTCTGTTCATTGTGGAGGACAGCGGTTACGCGCGGCAGGTTTTCGTGACCATGGTCCAGACCGGGGAGGCACCGGAGCCCACCCCATCGCCCGCGCCGCCGGAATCCATCGACGATATAAACGAGCTGCTGGAGGGGCTGCTGGCCTTCTGCGAAACACAGGGGGACGATGTGTCCGATTTGGAGCGGGTGGACGGCGGCGACCCGGACCGGCTGAAATCCATCATTGAGGAGGAGTACATGCTGGCGGATTATCCCTGGGAGGAGGCTGTCATTGCCCGGGGAACGAAGGGCTCCGCCTTCGAGATTGCCGTGCTGCGGGTGGCGGAGGATCAGAATGAAGTCAGCGGATTCCGCTTTTGCGCTACGATGACCACTGAATACCTGGACGTCAAAGAGAATGAAACCCACTTTCCGGCCCAGGCCAAATTGCTGAGCGCCGCTCTGGCTATCCATCCGAGGGACACTGATTTTGTGATTCTCATGGTGTGCAAGGAGGTTGAAAAAACTGCCAGAGAGGCCATGCGTCTCCTGGGAACCAACGGGTATGAGTCGGCCCAACGCCATTTTAGCTCGTCAAGGCCCGTTGCCGACCCAGATCCGGACGATCCCAGCCGGACCAGATTTGTGAACCCGGGGAAGGACGACATGAGCATTTACGACACCTCGGCCATCCGTGCCGCCTGGGAGCGGGGCGGCCCTGCGGGACTGTCCGACGAAGACCGGGCGGTGTACGACGCGGCTGAAGCCATACTGGATGAGATCGTCCAAAATGGAATGACCGAGCTGGAGAAGGAAACCGCCATCTATCGCTGGCTGGTAAACAGCGTGGACTACGACTGGCGGCACCAGAATATCATGATGGAGACGCCTCGTACGTCCTATCAGCCCTACGGCGGACTGGTGGACCGCACGGCGGTGTGCCTGGGCTACGCCACTAGTTTCCAGCTGCTGATGGACCTGTCGGGGGTGGAGTGCATCACCGTGGTGGGGGCGGCCTTCAACAGCGAGGAGGACCACGCTTGGAACATGGTGCGGCTGAACGGCCAGTGGTACTGCGTGGACGTGACCTGGGACGCCAACGGCCGGGAACAGCTGGGGGGCGGCTACCAGTGGCGGTACTTCAACGTCACCAGCGATGAGATGGCGGCGAATCACCAGTGGGACTATGCCAACACCCCGGAAGCCACGGCGACGGACCACGGTCAGCCGTGAGGCGGATAAAAAGCTCTCCCAATCATTACCGGCAGGCGTGCGCTGTACGCCCGCAGACAGAAAATGCCTCCCCTGGAGCAGGGGAGGCGTTTAATATTTACTCTGGAGGCAGTTGGCGGTATACCTTGCCGTTTTCCGGCGTCCGGCCCCGGATGGCGAACAACTGCTCCACGGTGACAAAGTGAAAGCCCCGGGCCAGCAGCGCGTCCACCACCTGCAGCGCCGTGTCCACGCTGGCAGGGTAGATGTCGTGGAGCAGGATGATGTCGCCGTCCCGCACGTCGTTCAGGATGAGGCTGACCTGACGTTCCGTGTTTCGGTCGGACCAGTCCTCCGGGTCCACCGACCACAGGATGATGGGAGCCGCCGCCCGGGCCTGGGTGGCGGCGTTCATCATGCCGTAGGGCGGGCGGAGCATGAAGTCCTCCCGGCCCAGCAGGGCGGAGAGGGTGGCGCGCAGCTCATCTACCTCGGCGTAGAAATCCGTCGCGTTCAGCTCTGCCAGAACCTTGTGGTGGTAGGTGTGCAGGCCGATCTGGTGGCCCTCACCCTCCATGCGTTGAAGGAGCAGCTCATTGCCCTCCACGTTCTCACCGATGACAAAAAAGGTAGCCAGTACGCCGCGCTGAGCCAAGCCGTCCAGCAGGGCGGTGGTGGTGGAGTTCCGGGGGCCGTCGTCAAAGGTGAGGGCCACATAGGGGCCGTCGGGAATATTTGCCCCGCCAAGCACCGCCTGAACAGTGCGGGGTTCCTCCCAGGGCCAATACGGCGCCGCCGCCAGCGCCAGCACTGCCAGGGTCAGCGC
The DNA here is from genome assembly GCA_949841465.1 of uncultured Oscillospiraceae bacterium. Classification (GTDB taxonomy): domain Bacteria; phylum Bacillota; class Clostridia; order Oscillospirales; family Oscillospiraceae; genus Enterenecus. Next base: position 38,534 of record CATKZW010000007.1, on the reverse strand, counting down.
CCCCGCCTGAAGACGTTTTTTCCAGCTTATCAAGCCCCTCGCCGCCTTTCCTGCGTAACTGTGGTCAGTATGCGCCGGCGGCGGGGTTTTATACGCGTTTCAAATTTTTAAAGGATAATGAGCTGCTTGGGGGAGTGGGTGATGTCGATGCAGCCTCCCTCGGTGAGCATGATGACGTCCTCAATGCGCACGCCGAACTTCCCGGGGAGATAGATGCCCGGCTCGGCGGACAGCAGGGCTCCGGCGGGGATGGGCTTGTCGTTTTTGGTGTGGAAGCCGGGGTCCTCGTGGATTTCGATGCCCAGGGAGTGGCCGAAGCCGTGGCCGAAATATTCGCCGTAGCCCGCATCCTCAATGACCTTGGCCCCGGCGTTGTGGACCTCCACGCCGGTAACCCCGGCATGGGCGGCGGCGATGCCCGCCAGCTGGGCCTTGAGGACGGTGTTGTACACCAGCTCCATCTCCTCGCTGGGCTGGCCGATGGCCACCGTGCGGGTCATGTCGGAGCAGTAGCCGTTCACCACACAGCCGAAGTCCATGGTGACGAACTGGCCCTTCTGGATGACGTCCGGGCCGGGGACGGCATGGGGCTTGGAGCCGTTGGGGCCGCAGGCCACGATGGGGTCAAAGGAGTTGCGCTCCGCGCCCTTCCGAGCCATGATGTAGGTGAGCCGGGCGGCTACCTCCTGCTCAGTGAGGCCGGGCTTGAGGAAGTTCAAAATCTCCAGCAGGGCCTCGTCGGTGATGCGCTGGGCCTCCTTCATGGCGGCCAACTCGTCGGCATCCTTCACCTGCCGCAGTTCGGTGAGCAGAGAGGATGCGGGAACAAACTCGGCCTCCACATGCTTCGTCCAGCCGGTATGATGGGCTACGGACATATATTCCTCCTCGAAACCCAGCTTGGCGATGCTGTTTTCCTTCACCAACTCCGCCATTACCGTGTAGTAGCTGCCGCCCTTAGGGTGCAGGCCCACCTCCGCGCCGGAAATGAGCTGCTGGGCGGACTCGATATACCGGGAGTCGGTGTAGTACCAGGTCTTGTCCGGGGTGATGAGGGCCACGCCCTCCCCGTGGAAGCCCACGGCGTAGAACTCGCCGGGTTCGCTGGTGATGAGCATGGCGTCCAGGCCCCGGTCCTTCAAACCGGCGGCGATCTTTTCAAAGTGTGTCATTGAAACCATCTCCAATTATTTATGATTTTTTTGATATCCCCGCCTGAAAGGGGGGAATCAGGGCGCAATTATGATTGATTGGTGCCGATGTAGGCGATGACGGCCATGGCGATGACCGCCGCGCCCACCAGCCGGGCGGCCAGCACCGCCGACTTTTCCGGCTCCTTACCGGAATAGTTCCCGCGTCGGCCCCAGCGCAGGAACGCCTTGGGGTTGATGATGATGTACAGCCCCGCGATCACCAGCAGCGCGGCCAGCACCAGGAACGCCTTGGACGAAACCTGGATCCCATATAACGCGATTGGCAGCATGATATCCCTCCCTATCTCACTTTTTGCCCGAACTTTACCTCAAAATCCTGGTAAATTTTTTTCATGGTCAGCGCGTCCTCCGCCTGGGTGCCCGCGCTCTCGCAGATGAAGGCGGGGCTCCACCCCCGGCGGGCCACCGCCGCGGCCAGCGGCGTCCAGTCCGGGCCGTAGCCCCCGTCGTCGGCAAAGGTGCGATGGCACTTTTCGCCGCCCTTGGGGGTGAACTCAATGTGGGAAAAGTGGCTGTGGAAACGGCCGGCCCGCTCCGGGCCCAGCACCTGCTCCATCCGGTCCAGCATCCGCTCCATGGCCTCCGCGCCGTCGTCCGCGCCCAGGGAGCGGGCGTACAGGTGGCCGAAGTCCACGCAGGGGAGAAGGCGTTCGTCCACGGTGCACAGCTCCAGCACCTCGTCCAAATCGCCCAGCTGGTTGATTTTGCCCATGGTCTCCGGGCACAGGGTGATGTGGCCGAAGCCCGCCCCGTCGCAGGCGGCGATGACCTCTTTTAGGGAGCGCAGGGCGATGTCCTGGGCCTCCCGGCGGGTGCGCTTCATCAGCGCCCCAGAGTGTATGACCACCCGCCCGGCCCCCATCCAGTCCGCCACCAGGCAGGCTCCGGTGATGTAGCTGATGGTCTTCTGCAAAGCCTCTGGGTCCGGGTTTGCCAGGTTGATGAAGTAGGGCGCGTGGAGGGACAGGGTGATTCCGTGCTCCGCGGCGGCAAGGCCCACCTTGCGGGCGGTGTCCTCCCCCACGTGGACCCCCTTGCCGCACTGGTACTCGTAGCAGTCCAGGCCGATTTCCCTCAGCCACCTGGGCGCGTCGGCCGAGGACTTATAGGGGAAGCTCTCCGCGTTGCCCGCGGGGCCGAAGATGGCGCTCATAGTCTTTCTCCTTTCCCGGACAGCAGCCGGAAGGGAATCTCCACGGCGTACCGCAGATACCGCCCCGGGTTGCCCGCCAGCCGGATGGGCTCCACCAGGATGGCGGACACCCCCGCCCGGTTGCCGCCCAACACGTCGGTAAACACCTGGTCGCCCACGATGGCGGTCTGCGCCCGGGTCACGCCCATGCGTTCCATGGCCTTGTAAAAGGAGGGCGTTTTGGGCTTGCCCGCGTGGCCGATGTAGGGCACGCCCAGCCCCTCGGCAAAGACGCGGGGACGGTTCTCGTGCCGGTTGTTGGACAGCACGAACAGCGTCACCCCGTGGGCGGCCAAATCGTCCCGCCACGCCTTCAATTTGTCGTCCGGCAGGGGCACGCCGTAGGGGACCAGGGTGTTGTCCAGGTCCGCCAGCAGCAGCTTGAAGCCTCGGCGCTCCAGGGCCGCGCCGGTGAGCTCGTAGATATCATGGGCCACAAAGCGGGCCCGGAACCATGCCATAGTCCACCTTCTATTCCGCTCGGGACGAGCATAGATTTATGATACAACACTGATTGATATAGTATCACGAAATTCTGCCGTTAGCAAGGGGGAACACCCATGAAAGAACTGTTATTGGCCCTGCCCGCCGGCCGGGAGACCGGGGGGCGCAGCTACGGCCTCACCCCGGCCCACATGGCCTACCGGGTTGGGCCGGGCCCCAAGCTGCTGGGCATCCGTCTGCCTCAGGGGCTGCGGGGCGGGCTGATGCAGGTGGACTGCGCCGGGTTTGACGGGGCGGGGGACCCGGTGGGCTGCTGCCGCCAGATTCTGGGCGAGTGCCGCCGGAGGTCCTTCCGGGGGATCGTATGCGACTTTGAGGGGATGCCGGTGGGCTGCCTGGGCAAGCTGGTGGAGATTCTGGACCGCAACTGCGCCGCCCAGAGCTGGACGCTGTACGTGCCCGAATGCTACGCCGCCCACGCGCCCCAGGCCCGGGTGCTGGTGCCCTCTGCGCTGAGCCACGGCACCCTGGAGCGCCGCCTGCGGGAGGCGGCGGAGCGGTACGGCGCGGGGCGGACCGCCCTGGCGGTGGAGTGGGTGCGGGAGGACTTTCTTCTCCCCGCCCGGGGCCGGGGGGAGCCGCTGGGCCGGGAGCAGCTGGAGGGCCAGCTGGAGCGGCTGGAGCCCGCGGTGTTTTTCGACCGGGGGCTGTGCGCCCACTACTACACCTACATGAAGGGCCCCCAGGCCCATTTTGTGCTGTTCGACACCCCCAGGTCCATCCGGGAGAAGCTGGAGACGGCCAACCGGCTGGGAATCGCCGCCGCCCTGCTGCCCCAGCCGGAGGTGGAGGATCATTTGGAGGAGATTTTCGGGCCTGGGACGTAACAAGTCCGGCCCCGTGTCCGCGGGGCCGGACTTGTCAAGGGGGTTGGTCTGTGTTATACTTTGTCAAGACACAGATCCACACCGCCGAAAGGAGCCTTTCCCATGAACACCCTGGAGCGCCGCCAGCGCATTTTGGAATACCTGAGGGCCGCCGACCGGCCCCTGTCCGCCACCCTGCTGGCCCAGAAGCTGTCGGTGAGCCGTCAGATTATCGTGGGGGACGTGGCCCTGCTCCGGGCGGGCGGGGAGGCGGTCACCGCCACCCCAAGGGGGTACGTGCTGGAGCGCCCCCGTGAGGGCGTTGTGGGCGCGGTGGCCTGCCTCCACAGCTCGGAGGACATGGAGCGGGAGCTGACGCTGATGGTGGACCAGGGCTGCACGGTGGAAAACGTCATCGTGGAGCACCCGGTGTACGGCCAGCTCACCGGGCCGCTGGAGCTCTCCTCCCGGTATGATGTGAGAGAGTTTATACGTAAAGTTGAGGAAAACGCCGCCCGGCCCCTGTCCGCGCTGACCGGCGGCATCCATCTGCACACCCTGCGCTGCCCCGATCAGGAGACCCTGGATCGGGTGACGGCGGAGCTGGAGCGGGCGGGTTTCCTGGCCCGGTAACGCGCCTACAGGGGCTGGCATAAAAACATCAATCCAACAAAAGAGGTGCCTGACATGAACATCATCCCCCCTTCCTTTGAACTGCTGGACCGCGTGGACGGGACGGCCCTGCTGCAAAAAATTGAGCTGGCCGGCCGCGTGTGCTACAAGAGCGAGGCGAAAATCACCCCGGATTCCGCTGCCGGATTTGTCCGCCGGATTCTGGAAAACGGCCATGAATCGGTGCTGGAGCACGAAAAGCTGTCGGTGCGGATTGTGTGCGACCGGGGGGTCAGCCACGAGATTGTCCGCCACCGCATCGCCAGCTACAGCCAGGAGAGCACCCGGTACTGCAACTACTCCCTGGACAAGTTCCAGAACGAGGTGACCTTCATCCGACCGTTTTTCTGGAACGACGAGCCGGAGAAGTTCCGGGTTTGGGAGGAGGCCATGGCCGCGGCGGAGCGGGCGTACCTGTCCCTGCTGGAGCTGGGGGCCACGGCCCAGGAGGCCCGGACGGTGCTGCCCAACAGCCTGAAAACGGAGCTGGTGGCCACCATGGATCTGCGGGAGTGGCGGCACTTCTTCAAGCTCCGGGCGGCGGCCCCCGCCCATCCTCAGATGCGGGAGATCGCCCTGCCCATGCTCAGGGCCTTCCAGGAGGCGGTGCCCGTGGTCTTCGACGGCATCGCGGACACGGGGGACCGGGCGTAGGGCAAGGGAAAGCGCCCGCGCCATTGGAACGTATATCAAAACAGCTTCCCCGCCCGGATTGGGCGGAGAAGCTGTTTTGCGTTAAGAAACCGGCATATTGGTCGGCCCGTTTGCGGCGGCGTCATAGAAATACGCCTCCGCCCCATCCAGAACCTGGGCCAGGACCCGGGCCATGTCGGCCATCTCCTGGTCGGTGAGCTCCAGGGTTTCGCCCTCCTCATCGGACAGAAAAGCCCGCTGGGTGGCTGTGCCGCGGCTCAAGTCCGCAATGAACTCCATTGTGAAGCCGGAAAGGGTTCCGCCGGCGGCGCGGTTGACCTTGACGGTGAAATGGGTATACAGGACGGTTCCGTCCCGATCCATCCATCCGGCATTGCCCTCCACCGCCGTGCCCGCCAGACTGGGGCAGAAAAAGGCGGGGTCCCCGGCGAAATTGAGGATACCTACCGCATTCTCTGGTGTTCCTTCCCCGTGGCGCACATTGTCCCATTCCACGTAAGCACCCAGCCCGTCCACGATGAGCCGGTTGCCGTCGTCAGGGCAGTGGTAGGACAAAACCTGCTGAATTGGCAGCGGCTCCGCAACAGAGGGCCGCGCGTTGTTGTAGTAGTCCTCCGCCGCAGTCATCAGCTTGGCGGCAACGAGGGCGGCCTGCACCGCTTCCGCGTCCGTGATGGACGCGGGGTACATCCGCGTCTCGCCGGTCAAGCGATCCGGCTGACCCGGCACATCGCGGAGGGGATGGGCGGTCATCTCGGTCACCGTGCCGCCGTTTGACAGGTCTACGGTGAACTCCCACCAGCCCACATTAAACAGACTGCTGAGCAGGGCCGACATCTTGGTGGACACGGTGACCGACGTGTGGGTCTCATCCGTCCACCATGCGAAAACGTGTCCTGCAATCTCGTCGGTGAAGGCGGGAACTATCATGGACAGCTCCCCCATAGGATGCTCGCCCCACACCGCCTGCTCGGGGTACCAGAAGGCTCCCCGCGTCAGCTTCACGCCGCTCACGGCGCCGTCAATGCGGACCACCGGGCCGGATGGGTCCGACTCGTCCATGGTAAAGGTCAGGTCGGCGGTGGGGGAGAATGGTTCGACGCTGTCCGGGAATCCGGTGTCCAGCCACGTCTCCGCCAGACCGGGCTCGTGAAATTCGATGGGGGCCGGCTCGGGGGAGCCGAGCACGACGCCGGGGTTGGTGGCCAGCGCCGCTCCCGCGCACAGCACCAGGATCAGCGCTGCCGCTATCACCCACAGGGCGGGCTTTTTGTAGCGGAGCACGTTCTTGATGCGGCTCTGGGGGTCGCCGCCGCCGAAGGCCAGGGGGCCCGCCGGGAGACGCCTCCCCGTGGACAGCCGCAGCAGGGAGGAGGAGTAGTCCGCTCGGACGTCCCGGCCCATTTTGCGCAGCACCGCCTCGTCGCAGGACATCTCCATGTCCTTCCCCGCCAGGTGGAAGGCCAGCCACACCAGCGGGTTGAACCAGTGGACCGCCAGCGCCAGCCAGGCCAGCGCCCGGAAGACGTGGTCCCCCCGGCGGATGTGGGTGCGCTCGTGGAGGAGGATATAGTCCCGCTCCTCCTCGGGCAGGTCGGAGGGTAGGTAGATGCGGGGCCGAAACAGCCCCAGCACAAAGGGGGAGGGGATATGGTCGGCCAGCCGGACGTGCTTCTCCCCGGCCAGCGGGACGGACCCGACGAGCCGCCGCCGGAGAATCAGCAGGGAGACCGCGCCGTACCCCAGCAGAAGGACGGCTCCCGCCAGCCACACCCGGCAGGCGATGAAGACCCAGTCCGGGGCGGCGGTCCCCACCATGCGGCCGATGCCCTCCAGGTACTGGGCGCAGGGGTCCCCTTTCCGCTCAGACTGCGTGAATTCCACAGGGTAGGGGTGCTCGGACAGATAATCATTTACCGGGATGTTCACCGCCGCAATGCCGGTGTAGACCGTGACCCGGGTCAGCTCCGCGCCGGCGGGGGAGGTCTGCACCGCGGGGAGCAGGCTGAACGTGCTGGGGATGGTGAAGGGGCACAGCAGCCGGAACAGCACCACCGCCCACAGGGCGTAGGAGAACACCTTGGGCGCTCTCCGCAGGGCCAGCCGGGCCAGCAGCACCAGCAAAATGACCACCGCCGCGGTCCCGCTCATGCCCAGAACGGTGAGGAACAGCTTTTCCACGCCCTCACCCCCTGTTCTCGTCGATGAGCCGCTGGAGCTGCTCAATCTCCTCGGCGCTCAGCTTTTTGCGGCTGGCGAAGGCGGCCAGGAATTTGGGAAGGGAGCCGTCAAAGGCCTGATCCACGAACTCCCGGCTCTGGCGGGCGGCGAACTCCTCCCGGCCGATGAGGGAGCTCACCACCCCGTTTTGGTTTTGGAAGATGCCCTTCTGGCACAGGCGGCGCAGGACGGTGTAGGTGGTGGACTTTTTCCAGTCCAGCTTTTCGGCGCACAGCTCCACCAGGCGGCTGGATGGGAGCGGCTCGTTGTCCCAGATCAGGGCGGCGAAGGCGGACTCCACCTCGCCCAGCTTGTATTGTGTGTATTGCGTCATACGCGGTCCCTCCTCGGGCTGATGTTGGTTTACTGCTTGTAGCCTGGCTTTAGTTTACAACATATAAACCAGCTTGTCAAGAGGGGGCGGCGCTTTTTGCGATTGCAGCAGGGCCCATGTGCTGAATCTGGATTGAGGGTCACGGCTGCTGATATCAATCGGCCCTTCCTGTCAGCGGTCTGAAAATCCTTCGGCGTCTTTTAAGAAAAAGAAGGATATGGAAGGACCTTTCCCTTTTTTCCCGTCTATGGTACAATAAAGAAAAGAGAGGGGGCTTGACCATGTCCATCGTCGCCCGGCAATTCCAGATGGTGTACCTTTTGCTGGAGAAGGGCCGCATGACTGCCGGGGAGCTGGCCGAACGGCTGGAGGTCTCCACCCGCACGGTGCTGCGGGACGTGGACGCCCTGTCCGCCGCCGGGGTGCCGGTGTACACCACCCAGGGGGCTGGGGGCGGCGTGGCCCTGCTGGACGGCTACGTCCTGGACCGTGCCGCGTTCACCGACCAGGAACAGCAGCAGCTGCTCACAGCCCTCCAAAGCCTCCCCAACCAGGAGGGGGAGCAGGCGCTGACCAAGCTGTCCGCCCTGTTCCGCCGGGGGCAGGAGGACTGGCTGCAGGTCAATCTCTCCCGCTGGGGGGCGGGGGACGCGGACAACGAGAAGTTCCAGCTCCTGAAACAAGCCGTGCTGGAGCGGCAGGTCCTGGCCTTCGACTACGCCAGCTCCTACGGCTCCAGCCGGGCGCGGAAGGTGCTCCCCGCCCGGCTGGTGTTCAAAGGCCAGGGGTGGTATCTGCAAGCCTTCGATTTGGAGCGGGAGGACTACCGCACCTTCCGCCTGTCCCGCATCCTGTCCCCCGCCTTCGCCGGGGAGGTGTTCCACCGCCGCCTGACCCCGCCGGGCATTGACTACTCCGGCGATATCCCACCTCTGTTCCGGGTGGAGGTGAAGCTCCGCTTTGCCTCCTGCATGGCCTACCGGGTGTACGACGAGTTTGACCAGAGCTGTGTGGCCCGGCAGGAGGACGGCTCCCTGCTGGTGGAGACGGTGTTTCCCGAGGACCAGTGGCTGTACGGCTACCTGCTCAGCTTTGGCGCGGGGGTGGAGGTGCTTTCGCCCGATACGCTCCGCCGGAGGCTGGCCGCATTGGGCCAGGAAATTTTTCGGGCTCACTCTGAGAAACCTGACATACCTTGTCCGGTTCAGGATGTTACCATGGGATCATCCAAAACAAAGGAGGTTCCAACTATGGAAAACTACAAAGACATGAAATTCTGCCAGTCCTGCGGGATGCCTCTTACCCCCGGCGTGGAGCTGGGCACCGAGGCGGACGGCTCCCCCAACGCCGACTACTGCTCCTACTGCTACAAGGATGGGAAGTTCGTGGGGGAGATGACCATGGAGGAGATGATCGACTTCTGCACCCCCATGATGGTCCAGGCCAATCCCGGCATGACTGCCGAGCAGGCTAAGGCCCAGATGCACCAGTTCTTCCCCCTGCTGAAGCGCTGGAAAAAGTAAAAAGCGCGAAGCCGCGCACCGTGAACAGGGGCAGCGCGGCAACTGGAATAAAAGGGGAGCGCCGGCCCGCAAGCTGACGCTCCCCTTTTTTCTGCCTGTTTTCCAAATCGCTCACGGGCCAAGGCCCGGTTTACTCCACGTCCAAATTCTCAAACATCCGCAGGGCGATCACCATGGCCTCCTGGACGCTGGCGCTGCCCAGGGGGTCGAACTTGTTGTCCCCCTTGCCGTTTACGATCTTGTTATCCGACATGAACGCCACCGCGTCCATGGCCCAGCCCGCCACCTTGTCATTATCGGCAAAGGTGGTGGCCTCTACCTTGGGAATCTCGCCGCCCAGCCTGGTATATACGCGGGACAGCATCAGCGCGGCCTCCTGGCGGGTCACCAAATCGTCAGGGGCAAACTTCCCGTCGCCCTTGCCGTCCACAATACCCAGGGCGTTGGCCTGGATGACAGCGGGGTCGTCGGTGTCGGAGAAGGGGCTGCCGCCGGGGGCGGGGGCCTCCTCGCCGCTCATGGCCTCGTACAGCTCCACGGCTACAGCCGCGAACTGGGCGCGGGTGATGTTCACCGTGAAATCATCCCCCAGGCTGTCCGGCATGAGGCCCTTGAGCGCCGCGCTGTCCACCTGCTCCCGCGCCCAGTCGGCGACCTTGGCGTCTACGGTGATGGCAAAATAAGCCACAGAAGTGTCCCCATAGGCGATAGATTTATCCTCACTGCCGTTTACACAAAAGTTCAACAACTGCGCAATGCCGTTGCAGAAATAGGAACTTCTGCCGCCATATAAAAGGATATATTCCGCGCCGTTTTCCGTATGCACCTCGGGCGGAACCACCTCCTTGCCGGTTTTGTCAATGATGCCGGCCATAGGGCGCTTCTGAGGCTTGGAGGCTTGCTCATCGTTATACCAATCAGATACTATCGCGAAGCCCCCGGAGAAGGAGTTCGCGTACGCTTCGTACCTGCAGGGGATGACCAGCTTGCCGGTCCTGTCAATATAGCCCCATTTGCCGTCCTCCTTCACCGCCGCCAAGCCCTCGGAGAAGGAATAAACGTCATCATACGAGACGGAAAGGAACTCCTTGCCGGTCTTGTCAATATAGCTCCATTTTCCGTTTTTCTGCACCGCCGCAAGGCCCTCGGAGAAGGAAACAGCGTCGCCATACTGGAAGGGGATGACCACCTTGCCGGTTTTGTCGATAAAGCCCCATTTGCCGTCCTTCTGCACCGCCGCAAGGCCCTCGGAAAAAGACTTCGCTGTTTGATACTGGCGGGGAATTACCTCCTTGCCGGTTTTGTCAATGTAGCCATATTTTCCGTCCTTCAGCACTGTCGCCAAGCCCTCGTGGAACTCCGCCAAAGGTTTGAACATCGAGGAGGAACCATCAGGCCACAAATATTCAGCCCAGGAATATTGGAAGGGGATCACTGTCTTTCCGGTCTTGTCGATAACACCAATTTTGCCGTCCTTCTCTACCGCCGCCAAGCCCTCGGAGAATTCCCAAGCCGAGCCATATTCAGCGGGAATCACCACCTTACCCGTCTTGTCGATATAGCCTGTCTTTGTCCCATCTTTCTCATATACCCACAGCCGCGCAAGGCCCTCGTAGAAGTTATCTGTGCTATACTTTACCTTACCCTCGTATTCCTCCACAATGGGGGCGGGGAGTTGGACGATCTTCACCTCCGCCGCGAACGCCGGGACAGTCAGGCCCAGGCAGAGCGCCAGGGCCAGCGCCAGGGAAAACAGTTTTTTCCTCATGTTGTTCTCTCCTTTTTTATATGGTTGCTGGCTTTCTCAATGGTACGGCCCCAGGGGGTGGTACTTCCCTTCCCGGCCCCCGGCGGGCCTTCCCATCGAGGCAAACACAAAGCGGCGCGGGATTTAAAACCCCACACCGCAGATATACACAGACACATGCCCCCTTGTAAAACGGCGGGATTTCCGCTATAATGGGGGTTGGCGTAGCATATTGCTATTGTGTGGGAGGTATGCGCTCCCGCATAGGGGCGTGAGGTGGTGACGACACTTCACGCCCTGCCTTTATTTGCCTCGGTGCCCCTATTCTACACCATTTGAGCGCAGGGCGCAAGGTGTTTTTGCATATCACTGAAACTTTCCTGTTTCATTTCCTGCGCCCCCTTCTCCCTTATTCTATCATATTTTCTGTCATGAGAAAATTAAATCAGTGCTTCCATAACACTCCCATCATGGAACCTGATCTTGCGCAGGCCGTACTTGCGGATCACCCAGCAGGAGGCGCCGGAAAAAATATGGGCGCCAAAGCGCAAAGGGCTTGCGCAAACACTGAAAATGCGTTATAAATAATAAGTAGGAAGGCAAATTGCTCGGAAAGGGAAGCGCGCTGCGGCAGGGGAGACAGCATGATGATGACGCCGCAGCAAACCGGCTGAACAGGTAAGCTGCTGTGATAACTTTAAAAACATGTTAAAATCATTTCTTGCGGATCCTTTTGCGTCCAAAAGCCGGATGGGCGCGAAAAGACCCGCAGGTCAGGAGGACTGCCATGACGATTTATGAAATCGCCCGGGAAGCAGGTGTGTCCGCCAGCTCGGTATCCCGCGTGATCAACAATAAGCCCGGCGTAAACAAGCAGATGCGTGTGAAGATTCAGCAGCTCCTGGAGAAATATCACTATGTTCCAAACGAAGCGGCCCGCGGCCTCGTCACCAGTAACAGCAAGCTGGTGGGGGTTCTGATTGCCGATATCCGGGCGCAGCATCATATCCGGGGCGCGTATCATATTGCCAATGAGCTGGCGCGCCACAACTACTTCTGTATGATCCTGAATACGGGCAACAGCGACGAAGAGCGGACAGCCTGCATCCAGCTCCTGCGCCAGCGGCAGGCGGAAGCGGCGGTGCTGATGGGTTCCACCTTTCGGACTGCGGCGGTTCAGGTCGCCATTGAGCAATTCCTGCCGGATACGCCCATTTTTATAATGAACGGCTTTATCGATCTCCCCAATGTATATGGCGTCCTCAGCGACGAGCGCTGGGGCATTGCTGACTGTGTGGCCATGCTGGGCAGGAAGGGGAAGAGGTCCATTGCCTTTTTCGTGGACCAGCCCACGCCCAGCAGCGCCCTTAAAACGGAGGGCTTCATCCGCGGCATGGCGGCATTGGGCAGGGAGGAAGCCGGCCTGTGGATCTACCGGGATGTGGAGGGAAGCCAGAATGGCGGGTACGAGGCCGCGAAACGGCTTCTCGCCGAACATCCGGAGGTGGACGGGCTTATCTGCAGCCAGGATATCATCGCCTGCGGGGCTATGCGGGCCATCCAGAAGAGCGGGCGGTCTATCCCCGGAGATGTGGCCGTCATCGGGGTGGACAATTCAAGCTATGCCGAAATCTGCACTCCCAGGCTCACCTCGCTTGACAATATGATTTTCGACTCCTGCGTGACCATCGCCCACAAGCTGGTGGACGTGCTCAACGGCGATTCTACAAATCAGCGGACGATGCTGCTGACCAGCATTGTGGAACGCGAGAGCACATAGAGAGTTGAGAATGGATAAATTTCAGATCGTCGAGTGCAAACGATTGCACTCGACGATCATTTTATTTCATGAATGCAAAGAGAATATTGGTCATTATACACATAAAGACATAGATAAAAATAAGCAATTCGACAAAAATGCTCATGAGGCTGAAAACGATGTTGCAATCTGGGTGAAAAAGTGGTATATATTAATTGCAATCGATTGCTGCCGCTAAAGGGCGCCTGCACTAGCAGGACCTGGCTACCACATCGTTTGAAAGGAAGATGCCCTTTTGAGAATTGCGATTTTAGGCGCTGGCGCCATGGGGATGCTGGTAGGCGGATACCTGAGCCGGCGCAACGAGGTTTGCCTTGCTGACATAAACCGAGATCTGGTAGAGACGATTAACCGGCAGGGCGTGCGGATTCGGGAGGCGGATGGCCGGACGGACACGTTCTATCCTGCGGCCAGCACCGATACCACGGGGATGTCTCCGGTGGATCTGATCATCGTATTTGTGAAATCCATGTTCAGCCGCAGTGCGCTGTCGAGCAACTTGGGCCTGATCGGCCCCGACACGTTCCTAATGACGCTGCAAAACGGGAGCGGCCACGAATCCACGCTTCTGGAGTTTACAAAGAGGGATCATGTGGTGATTGGGACAACCCTGCACAACAGCTCCATGATCGCCCCGGGAGAGGTCCTGCACGGCGGCGGCGGCGCAAGCCATATCGGCTGCCTGGAGGGGGATGCGGACCGGCTCCAATTCATTGCGGATGCGTTTACGGCGTGCGGGCTGGAGACCACTTGCAGCGCCAACGTTCAAAAGCTTATCTGGGAAAAGCTGTTTACCAATGCCTCTGCCAGCGTGCTTACCGGTGCGCTTCAGACGCCGCTTGGCTATATTTCAAGCAACGAGCACGCTTGGGCAGTGTGCGAAACGCTCATTCGCGAGGCGGTGGCGGTAGCCAACGGCGATCATATGGGTTTTGATGTGGATGAACAGCTTACCGCGGTGCGCAGGCTCTGCGAGCGCAGCGCCGGGGGGCTCACCAGCATTTATGCGGACTTGCGGGACGGGCGGCGCAGCGAGGTGGACTCCATCAACGGCAGCGTGGTCCGTGCGAGCCGCCGAAATGGGATTCCTGCGCCCTGCCACGAGTTCATCGTCCATGTAATCCACGCACTGGAGGAGAAAACTGAACAAGTAAGGAGAGACGGAAGATGAGTGTTTACGAGATGAACGGCTTGCGCATTATAGATTTGACCAAGCGCCTGGACCCCGCCACTGAGACGCGCCGCTGCCACCTGTATCGGTTCAACACCGGCGGGCCGATCCCCGACTACCACACGATCATGGATCTGATGAGCCACTTGGGCACCCACTGCGAATGCCCTTACCATCACGACGATAACTGGGCGGACGCTGCCGCGCTGCCGCTTACCAGCTTTATCGGGCGGGGGATCTATGTCAGCCTGGATGACGCCGCCCCAAACAGCCACATTACAGCCTCGATGCTGGACAAGGCCCTATTGGGCAGAATTCGGGAGGGGGATGTGGTAATTCTGGACTCCAAATACAAGCTGACCCCCTTCACCTCTGCCACCAACACGGAGGCCGACCAGCGGCTCTTTGTCAACGGGGAGACCGCCCAGTGGATGGTGGACCACAAGGTCAAATGCGTGGGGTTCGGCGACGGCGTTTCCATTGAGAACTGCAATGAAGACGTTAAGCCGTTCCATGACATCTGCATGGCGGAAAACATCACTTTTTTGGAGGTTCTCTGCAACCTGGAAGAACTCAGGCGGGACACTTTCTTCCTCTCTTTTGCGCCGCTCTATATCAAGGGGCTGGATTCCTGCCCAGTCCGCGTTTACGCCATCGAGGGCCTGGAAGGGTTTTGCTGAACGGGCCAAACGCTGAAACGGTGCGCTGGATGCCACTAAGGAACAGATGAGCCGCACCTTCCGGGGCTGCGCCGATCTCGGGTTTACCATGATGTCCATGCCCACCATCGGTATGCTGGGCGCTATCGTGGGAATCCAGGACTTTGCGGCATCCGCCCTGCGCGAGGGCAGCGACTTCGATATCATCCGAAAGATCGACGAAGCTCAGGCCAGGCCCCTGATGTACAAGCTGAACCGCACTGAGGAATGGCTGGGCTGGGATAAAGACCTGAAGTAATCCACCAAAAAACAAAAATAGGAGGAAACAAACATGAAGAAAAGGATCGCATTGCTTCTTGCCGCCGTGATGACGCTGTCGCTGGCCGCGTGCGCTCCAGCCGCCGCCGGACCGTCTTCCCCGCCGTCGTCCGCTCCGGCGCAGAAATCGGAGGCTCCCGCCCCGAGCGAGGAGCCGGCCGGAAACTACGGCCCCGGTCTGGGCGGCACCTCGGGCAGCCCTTATATCATCACCGCCGGCTGCACCGCCCCCAACACCACCGACCCCACCAACGGCTTTGTCCGGGCGCATCAGGTGCTCAACGAGCGGCTGATGGAGCTGTCCGGCGGCACCATGGGCTTTGAGCTGGTCATGGGCGGCGTCTATGGATCTACGGTGCAGCACTTTGCCCAGCTCAAGGCGGGCACGCTGGATGCTTTCATCTCCGGCTTCGACGTGGCCACCAACCTGACGGGGACGGAGGACTTCTACGCCGTGGCCATGCCCTTCGTGTTTGACAATGACGAGCACATGGACATCTTCCTGGAGTCCGAGCTGTGGGCCCAGATGACGGAGGCCTTGCGGGCAAACAACGGCATCGTTTACGCCGGGCTGTACGGCCATCAGTTGCCCCGCATCCTGACAAGCACCCGCGAGATTGTCCATCCCGGCGATGTGGCGGGCCTGAAGATCCGCGTGCCCGAATCTGACGTGCAGATCCGGGTTTGGACCCAGGCCGGCGCGTCCCCCATGCAGATTGCCGCCACCGAGATGTACTCCGCCCTGGATACCGGTGTGGCCGACGCGCAGGAGAACGACATCGTGGGTTCCGGCAGCCTGAAAATCTATGAGGTGTGCCCTTATTACACGGAGATCGATTATATCCGCCAGTGCCTGATGGCCTATATGTCCGAGATAACTTGGAACAAGATGAACGAGCAGGAGCGCGGCTGGTGGAAGGAGGCCCTGGCAGACGCCTGCGACGCCTGCAGCGAGGCGTATCTGAGCAAGTATTCCGAGGCGAAGCAGGCGGTGATCGACAACGGCGGCACCATCGTGGAGTTTGACTACGACGAATGGAAGGAATTCTTCACCAATATTGTTCTCAGCGAGTTCGACGGCAAATACTTCCGCACCGGCTTGTATGAGGAGATTCAGGCGCTCTACCAAAAGTGAGGACACAGGGGCGCGCCCTGCGCGGCGTGGCGCGGGGTGCGCCCTCCCGCTACAGACTTTACGCGGAGGATGCAATATGTTAACTGCACTGAAACGATTTAAAAAGCTCTTTACTGACGCGCTGGTCTCAATCTGCGCAGTGCTTTGCACAGTCATCCTGGTTATCAACGTGGTCAATGTCGTCGTGCGTTATCTGACCAGCGCCAGCTTTACCTACACGGAAGACATCACCGTCATCAGTATGCTCTGGATCATGGGCCTCGGCGTCAGCGTGGGCTGGATCAACCGGGAGCACCTGCTGATCAACCTGGTTGACCAGATGCTCAG
This sequence comes from uncultured Oscillospiraceae bacterium, assembly GCA_949841465.1. GTDB lineage: Bacteria > Bacillota > Clostridia > Oscillospirales > Oscillospiraceae > Enterenecus. The sequence continues at coordinate 22,239 of CATKZW010000007.1, read as the reverse complement.
CCAGCGCGGAATGGAGCGTCTGCTTCTGTTTCAGGATATCGTGGGCGTGGCGGCCGGCGTTGTCATGATCTGGCTGGGGCGGATGTCCCAGGCCGCCAATACGGGCTTTGTCCAGTCGGTCATCGGCTTTGACGAGTCCTTCCGCTACTGGCCGGTGCTGGTAGGCGGCGGGCTGCTCATTGTGGCGGCGGTGGAGTGTATTGCCGAGAGGCTTGCCGAATGGAAGGAAGGGGGTGCTGAGGCATGACAATTGATCTGGTATTGAAGCTGGCGGTTATTTTCGGCGTGCTGTTCCTGGCCATGTTCCTGCGCTTCCCGTTCTTCCTGTCCTGCTTCATCGCGGCGGGAGCCTATGCCGTCATCTGGCCCGGGGCTATGCCCGCCTTCGTCTTTGGACAGACCTTTGTGCAGGGCCTGAGCAACCAGACTTACGCGGCTGTCATTTTCTACTTCCTGTTGGGCGCGATCCTCAATGCGGGCGGCCTGGGAGACCGCATGGTCCGCTTCGGAAACGCCTGCATCGGCCACCTGAAGGGCAGCCTGAGCCACATCAACATCATCGTATCCGTAATTTTTGCCGGCGTCTCCGGCTCCGCCGCCGCCGACACCGCGTCCATCGGCAACCTGATGATCCCCATGATGAAAAAGCAGGGGTACGACGCGCCCTACTCCGCCGCCGTCACCCAGATGTCCTCCATCATCGGGCCGATCATCCCGCCCTCCACCACCTTTGTGCTCATCGCCAGCATGATGGATTTGTCGGTGCGCAAGCTGTTCCTGTGCGGGCTGCTCCCCGGCATCGGCATGGGCCTGATGGAGCTGGGCTATTCCGTCTACATCTCGCACAAGCGCGGGTATCCCGCCATCCCCTTCGGCGGGTGGAAAAATATCTGGACGGAGTTTAAAACAAACTTCTGGGCCCTGCTGCTGCCTGTGGGCATTGTCATCTGCCTGACTGTGGGCATCGGCACCGTTACAGAGATCGGCGCCGTCTCCTGCGTGCTGGCGTTCCTGATCGCCTACCTGGTCTACAAGGAGATGGACTTCAAAGGGCTGGCGAAGGCGCTGTATACCACGGGCCGCCAGATCTGCACCGTGCTGAGCATGCTGGCCGCCGCCCAGGTGTTTATCTGGATTATCGGCACCCTGCGCATCTCCGGCAAGCTGGCGGCTTTCATGGCCGGCACTGGCCTGTCCGGCACCGCCATGTTCCTGCTGGCTCTGCTGATCATCTTCATCCTTGGGATGATTCTGGAGACCAACATCATCACTCTGGTATTCCTGCCCGTCCTCGCCACGCCGCTGGTGGCCGCCGGTGTGGACCCCTACGTGTTTGCCGTAGCCGCCGCCATTGTGACCGCCATAGGTCTGAACACCCCGCCGGTGGGGGCCCTGCTCTACCTGACGGCAAAGATCGCGGACACCGACGCCATGAAGGTGGCCAAGGAGTCCATCCCCTTCATCCTGGCCCTGCTGCTGCTGGTAATCCTGATGGTCTTTTTCCCCGCAATCGTCACGTTCTATCCCAATCTGGTATTATAAGGAGCTGTGAACATGAAAAAAGGCACGTTGGTTTATACGGCCAGCCTGGAGGCGGAAAATTTCTGCCGCAGATTCATGCTGGACGGGGCGATGCGGGGCGGCCTGGGGGTGGCTGCGGCCTCTCTGCCGCGGCACATCTCCCTGGGCATGCCCTATGAGGTTGGCGATTTCGACGCCTATCTGGCCTTTGCCGAACGGTACGCCAAAACGCTGCGTCCCATTGAGGCTGTCCTGACGGACATGGCCTGCGCTCCGCTGGGCGATGCCACAGGCAATTACTGCTTCCGCTTTGAGACCGAAGCCGACCTGGACGCGCTCCGCCTGCGGACGGTGGAGACTGTGCGGGAGGAGCTGGGGCTGGAGGTCCCGGAAAAGGACGGCGTCACCGGCAGCCGGAACATCACGCTGGGCTTTGGCAAGGCGCCCTACCAGGCGTATAAGGACTACGCGGACGGGGCGGACAGGGCCGCATTCCGGGGCAGAAAGCTGGTTTTCGACGGCCTGGGCGTGTTTTACTATGACGAGGCCGCCATCAGCGCCTCTTCCTTCTTCTGCTGCAAATACATCCCGCTGACATGATTCCGCTATTTTATCAAAACAGGAGGACGTAAATTATGAAATTGATGAAGTGTGACTATGACCGGGAAAAGCATATGTCCATCGTCTATCAGGGCGGCGGCTTTCAGTATGAGTTCATCGCCGACTACGCGAAGGGCCTGCCCGGCTACCTGACCTATACCGGCATTGCCGGCGGCACCTGCGATATCCACGACAATCTGCTTTTGGGTGTGCGCGGCATGCCCAACCCCGTCGTCAAGCTGGACCCGGAGGGGAACTACGCGGGCGAGTTCGGCGGCGGGCTGATCCGCAACTGCCACTTTCTGGAGGGCACCAAGGACGGCACCGTGGTCGTCGCCGACGCCGCCATGCACGTATTCCGGGAGATCGACGAGAGCGGCAATATCATCCGGGAGTTCGGCAACTATGGCAAGCCGGGGGACAGCGGGTTCAACCTGAACTATTACCGCCAGCAGCGCCGGCTGGGCAATCTCTATCCGCCCGAGCCCTATTTCCGCATTCCCGACCTCACGGTGCTCACCGAGGCCGAGCGCAACACCATCAAGAAGCTGGGCACCCCCTTCTGCATGCCCACCGACTGCGCCATCAACTCCAAGGGCGAATACTTCTTCGCCGACGGTTACGGCAATGTGGCGGTCCATCATTTTGACAAGGACTGCAAGCTGGTGAAGACCTGGGGAGGCATGGGGGATGAGCCGGGCAAGTTCCTGATGGTCCACGCCATCACCATAGACAGCAAGGATCAGATCTGGGTCTGCGACCGGGACCAGAACGCTGTGCACGTCTTTGATGAGGAGGGCAATGTCCTGGCCTACTGCAAAGGCAACTTAGGCCAGCCCTCCGGCATTGTGGCGGACAAGAACTACATTTACTGTGTGGGCCGGGGCGGATATCTCACCATATTCACGCCAGAGTTCGATGTGGCGGCCCAAATCGGCTATTTCAACAGCGAGCTCAGGGCCCACGGCATTGCCTGCAACAGCAAGGGGGACCTGTTCCTATTCCCCAATACCGCCAATGAGGACCACTATTGCATTCAGCTGAAGCGCATGTGAGCCGCAGCGCCTCCCCATTTCCCGGAAAATCAAGCCCCGGGCGGGCCGCCGGCCAGCCCGGGGCGGAAAGATAGGAGCATACAAGCATGTATCAAGCATTTCTTCCCCATGAGTACCAATATGATCTTTCCGAGCCCAAGTTCCAGGCCGCCTTTGATTTCCTGCGTCGAGAGGATCTCGGCCAGCTCCCCGAGGGATGGGTGGAGCTGGAGCACGGCGTCCGGGCCAGCGTGCAACGCTACGTGACCAGTCCGGCGGCGGAGCTGGATTTCGAGACGCACGAGAAATATTTTGATGTGCAGTACATGGTGAACGGCATAGAGCAGGTGGGCATCGTAGACGCCCGGAATCTGGTAAACAAGATTCCCTATGATCCGGAGAACGACATCGCCTTCTTCCACGACCCGGAGTATTCCGGCACCGCGCTGCTGCGTGCGGGGGACTTTGTGGTGCTCTCTCCACAGGACGCCCACAAGCCCCGCTGTGCCGCGGGGACGCCGATGGCGGTAAATAAAATCGTCGTGAAGGTTCCCGTGTAATACACGATGGGGGCCGTCCTGCACACTAAAATGTTGAGCTGCGACACCACCCCACATGGGGGTGGTGTCAATCTCGTCTAACTTGATTTGATGCCGATCGGGAATGAGCTCTTGACATTCACCCTTGCCCCCTTCTTTGAAATGTGGTAGAATTTGAAAAGTGTACGTAAAGAGAGAGGGGGGAAGGGGCCGCACGGGATGGCGGCCCCAATGTGATATGCCAAATAAAATCGGATTTGACAACCAGCGCTATGTAGAGACCCAGTCCGCCCGCATCCGGGAGCGCATCGCCCAGTTCGGCGGCAAGCTGTACCTGGAATTCGGCGGCAAGCTGTTCGACGACTGCCATGCCGCCCGTGTGCTGCCCGGCTTCGCCCCGGACAGCAAGATCCGAATGCTGCTGGCGCTGCGGGACAGCGTGGAAATCGTGGTGGTCATCAACGCCGCCGACATCGAGCAGAACAAGGTCCGGCGGGACCTGGGCATCACCTACGACGAGGACGTGCTGCGGCTCATCGACACCTTCCGGGGGGAGGGGCTGTACGTGGGCAGCGTGGCCATCACCCGGTACGCCGCCCAGCCAGCGGCGGATGCCTTCAAGCGCCGCCTGGAAAACCTGGGGGTAAAGGTGTACCTCCACTATCCCATCCCCGGCTATCCCCACGATGTGGCCCGTATCGTATCCGACGAGGGCTTTGGCCGCAGCGACTACATCGAGACCACCCGGCCCCTGGTAGTGGTCACCGCCCCCGGCCCCGGCTCGGGGAAGATGGCCACCTGCCTGTCCCAGCTCTACCACCACCACGTCCGGGGCGTGCGGGCGGGGTACGCCAAGTTCGAGACCTTCCCCATCTGGAACCTGCCCCTGAACCACCCGGTGAACCTGGCCTACGAGGCGGCCACGGCGGACCTGAACGACGTGAACATGATCGACCCCTTCCACCTCCAGGCCTACGGGGAGACCACCGTGAACTATAACCGGGACGTGGAGGTGTTCCCGGTGCTCCAGGCCATTTTTGCGCAGGTCATCGGAGCGAGCCCCTACAAGTCCCCCACCGACATGGGGGTGAACATGGCGGGGTACTGCATTGTGGACGACGAGGCGGTGTGCGCCGCCGCGCGGCAGGAGATCATCCGGCGGTACTACACCGCCCTGTGCGACCGCCGCCGGGGCCAGGGCAGCGACGAGATCGTGTACAAGCTGGAGCTGCTGATGAAGCAGGCCCAGGCGGGGCAGGGGCTGCGGCCCGTGATCCAGGCCGCCGAGGACAAGGCGGAGGAGACAGAGGAGCCCGCCGCCGCCATCGAGCTGCCTGACGGGCGGATAGCGGCGGGCAAGACCTCCGACCTGATGGGGGCGGCCGCCGCCGCCCTGCTGGACGCGCTGAAAATGCTGGCGGGCATCGACGATGAGGTGCACCTCATTTCCCGGGAAGCCATCGAGCCCATCCAGGCCCTGAAGGTGGGTCACCTAGGCAGCCGCAACCCCCGGCTCCACAGCGACGAGGTGCTGATTGCCTTGGCCATCTCCACCGCCACGGTGCCCCTGGCGGCTCGGGCGCTGGACAGCCTGGACAAGCTCCGGGACTGTGAGGCCCACTCCTCCGTCATCCTCACCGCCGCCGACAGCGGGACCTATTCTAAGCTGGGCCTGCGGCTGACCTGCACCCCCCGCTACCAGGGCAGCCAGCTTTACCACAAGTAAAAAATCCGGTTCCGCGAAAAATGGGACTTGCAATCCGGGCCGGTGTGTGGTATCATATCTGATACCTGTGCGGGCCATACCCGCTGATATGAAGCTGTTACCGAAAGGATTTGAGTTAAAATGACCACCCTCCAGCTCGTCGTGTCCATCATCTATTTCATCGTGGCTGTGGCCCTCATCGCCGTCGTCATGCTCCAGTCCGGCAAGAGCGCCGGTCTGTCCGGCGCTATCGCCGGCGGCGCGGACACCTTCCTGTCCAAGAACAAGGCCAAGTCCGCCGACGCCCGCCTGGCCCGCATGACCAAGTGGATCGCCATCGTGTTCATGGTCCTGACCCTGGTGCAGTGCCTGCTGCCCTCCGCGTAAACGACACATAAAGAATCCCCTGTCCATCGGACAGGGGATTCTTTATGCCCGAAAACACTCCGGGGCCCCTCATCCCCTGAGGTACTCCGGAAGCCGGTATTGCAGCGCTTCGGCGAGATGATGGACGGCGATGTCCTCCGCCCCGTCCAGGTCGGCGATGGTCCGGGCCACCCGCAGGATGCGGTCGTAGCCCCGGGCGGTGAGGCCCAGCCGGTCATAGGCGTCGCGGATGAGCTGCTGGCAGGGCCGGTCCAATTGACAGTGGCCGCGCAGCTCCCTGGGGCCCATCTGGGCGTTGCAGGGGGGACCGTCGGGGCCGTACCGGGCGGTCTGGACGGCCCGCGCCGCGTTCACCCGCGCCCGGATCACCTCCGAGCGCTCCGCCGGGGGCGCGGCCCCGGACAGCTCGTCGTAGTCCAGCGACGGCACGTCCACACAGATGTCGATGCGGTCCAGCATGGGCCCCGACAGCCGGGACAGGTATCGCCGCACCGCCTGCTCCGTGCAGGTGCACCGGCCGGAGGGGTGGCCGTACCAGCCGCACTTGCAGGGGTTCATGGCGCACACCAGCATGAACCGGCTGGGGTAGGTCACCGAGCCGGACGCCCGGGAAATCTGGGTCTGTCCGTCCTCCAGGGGCTGGCGGAGCACCTCCAGCACGTCGGCGCGGAACTCGGGCAGCTCGTCCAGGAACAGCACCCCGTTGTGGGACAGGGAGATCTCCCCAGGCCGGGGGTTGGTCCCGCCCCCGGTCATCCCGGCGGCGGAGATGGTGTGGTGGGGGGAGCGGAAAGGGCGGCGGCGCACCATGGGGTGCTCCCTTGTGGTCAGGCCCATGACGGAATAGATCTCCGTACAGGCCAGGGCCTCTGCCCTGGTCATGTCCGGGAGTATGCCGGGCAGGCGCTTGGCCATCATGGACTTGCCCGAGCCGGGGCTGCCCGACATGAGCACGTGGTGCCCGCCCGCGGCGGCGATCTCCAGCGCCCGCCTGGCCTGCTCCTGCCCCTTCACCTCGCTGAAGTCCGGGCCCTGGATGGGGGCCTGCTCCGCCTGCCACAGGGGGGCGGGGGGGATGGGGGCCTGTCCGGAGAGATGGTCTGCCAGTTCCCTCACCGTGCCCACGGGGATGACCTCCAAACCGTCGGCCAAAGTGGCCTCAGGGGCGTTGTCGGCGGGGACGAAGACGCGGGTCACCCCCGCACGCCGGGCCGCCAGCGCCATGGGCAGCACCCCGGACACCGGCCTCAGCCGCCCGTCCAGGGACAGCTCCCCCAAAAAGACGGAGTCCCGCTCCTTTTTCAGGGACAGCTGCCCGCCCGCCGCCAGGATGCCCACCAGAATGGGCAGGTCGTACACCGTGCCCGCCTTGCGCCTGTCGGCGGGGGCCAGGTTCACCGTGATGCGGGAGACGGGGAAGTCAAACCCGCTGGACTTGATGGCCGAGCGCACCCGCTCGCGGGCCTCCCTCACGGCGGCGTCGGGCAGGCCCACCACGTCGAAGGCGGGCAGCCCCCCGGACAGGGCGCATTCGGCGGTGACCGGATAGCCCTCCACCCCCCGCAGGCCCAGGGAGGTCACGCAGCATACCACGATACTCGCCCCTTTCCTGTCGTTTTTCAATACTTTACCACGATTTATCCCGTTCCGCAAGACCTCCATGCTTTTCCTCCCGGAGCAGGAACGTCCCAAGAGGCGGGGATACATCCATATTGTCCAGAAAGTTTACCGAAAAAATGAGCTTTTCCAATTGCAAATTCGGCGGGAATGTGGTAGACTGGTTACCGCGAAACGGAACGAAACCGTATGGGTGCACGTTCTCATATGAAAAGGAGGAAAAACGCCTATGGCACGCAAGTTCAAAACCATGGACGGCAACACCGCTGCCGCCCACGTGTCCTACGCCTTCACCGAGGTGGCCGGCATCTATCCCATCACGCCGTCCAGCCCCATGGCCGACAACGTCGACCAGTGGGCTGCCGCCGGCCGCAAGAATATCTTCGGCCAGCCCGTCAAGGTCATCGAGATGCAGTCCGAGGCCGGCGCCGCCGGCACCGTCCACGGCTCCCTGGCCGCCGGCGCCCTGACCACCACCTATACCGCCTCCCAGGGCCTGCTGCTGATGATCCCCAATATGTACAAGATCGCCGGCGAGCTGCTCCCCTGCGTGTTCCACGTGTCTGCCCGCACCGTGGCCAGCCACGCGCTGAACATCTTCGGCGACCACTCCGACGTCATGGCCTGCCGCCAGACCGGCTTCGCCATGCTGGCTGAGGGCAACGTCCAGGAGACGATGGACCTGGCCGCCGTGGCCCATCTGGCCGCCATCAAGGGCCGCGTGCCCTTCCTGAACTTCTTCGACGGCTTCCGCACCTCCCACGAGATCCAGAAGGTCGCCATCTGGGATTACGACGACCTGGCCGAGATGGTGGACTGGAAGGCCATTGAGGACTTCCGCGCCCGCGCCCTGAACCCCGAGCACCCCGTGATGCGCGGCTCCCACGAGAACGGCGACATCTTCTTCCAGCACCGCGAGGCCTGCAACAAGTATTACGACGCCATCCCCGAGATCGTCGAGGAATACATGGGCAAGGTCAACGCGAAGCTGGGCACCAACTACCAGCTGTTCAACTACTACGGCGCTGAGGACGCCGACCGGGTCATCATCGCCATGGGCTCCATCTGCGACGTGGCCGAGGAGGTCATCGACTACCTGAACGCCCACGGCGAGAAGGTGGGCCTCATCAAGGTGCGCCTGTACCGTCCCTTCCGCGCGGACAAGCTGCTGGCCGCCATCCCCGCCACCTGCAAGCACATCGCCGTGCTGGACCGCACCAAGGAGCCCGGTGCCCAGGGCGAGCCCCTGTATCTGGACGTGGTCACCGCCCTGGCCAACGCGGGCCGGACCGACATCTCCGTCATCGGCGGCCGCTACGGCCTGGGCTCCAAGGACACTCCCCCGGCCAGCGTGTTCGCGGTCTATGAGGAGCTGACCAAGGCCCAGCCCAAGCGCCAGTTCACCATCGGCATCGTGGACGACGTGACCAACATGTCCCTGGAGGAGAAGCCCTCCCCCAACACCGCGGCCGAGGGCACCATCGAGGTCAAGTTCTGGGGTCTGGGCGGCGACGGCACCGTGGGCGCCAACAAGAACTCCATCAAGATCATCGGCGACCACACCGACAAGTATGTTCAGGCGTACTTCCAGTACGACTCCAAGAAGACCGGCGGCGTGACCATCAGCCACCTGCGCTTCGGCGACCAGCCCATCCGCGCCCCCTATTATATCAACAAGGCCGACTTCGTGGCCTGCCACGTGCCCGCCTATATCGTCAAGGGCTTCCCCATGGTCCGGGACGTGAAGGACGGCGGCACCTTCCTCATCAACTGCCAGTGGTCCGACGAAGAGCTGGATAAGCACATGCCCGCCGTGGCCAAGCGCTATATCGCCGAGCACAACATCCAGGTCTACACCATCAACGCCATTGATCTGGCCATCGAGATCGGCATGGGCAAGCGCACCAACACCATCCTCCAGTCCGCCTTCTTCAAGCTGGCCAAGGTCATGCCCGAGGAAGAGGCCATCGGCTATATGAAGGACGCCGCCACCCACTCCTACCTGAAGAAGGGTCAGGATATTGTGGACATGAACCACAAGGCCATCGACATCGGCGCTACCGCCTTCAAGAAGTTCGACGTACCCGCCTCCTGGGCCACCGCCACTGACGACAACAAGGGCGAGAAGCTGGAGGGCCGTGCCCAGCTGGTGGAGCAGGTGAAGGACATCATGGAGCCCATCAACCGCATGGACGGCGACAGCCTGCCCGTGTCCGCCTTCACCAACTATGTGGACGGCACCTTCCAGCAGGGCGCGGCCGCCTATGAGAAGCGCGGTGTGGCCGTCAGCGTCCCCGCCTGGAACTCCGACACCTGCGTGCAGTGCAATATGTGCTCCTACGTCTGCCCCCACGCCACCATCCGTCCCTTCGCGCTGACCGAGGAGGAGGCCAAGAACGCCCCCGACTGCGCTCAGATCGTGGACATCAAGGCCGGCAAGGGCAAGGACGTGTACAAGTACGCCCTGGCCGTGTCCGCCATGGACTGCATGGGCTGCGCCGTCTGTGTGGGCGTGTGCCCCACCAAGAGCCTGTCCATGGTGCCCCAGGAGAAGGAAGCCGTCCGTCAGCCCGCCTTCGACTATATGGTGGCCAAGGTGGCCCCCAAGGCCGACATGGAGGGCGTCGCCTCCGTCAAGGACAGCCAGTTCAAGCGGCCCCTGCTGGAGTTCTCCGGCTCCTGCGCCGGCTGTGCCGAGACCTCTTACGCCCGTCTGGTCACCCAGGTGTGCGGCGACCGTATGTACGTGTCCAACGCCACCGGCTGCTCCTCCATCTGGGGCGGTCCCGCCGCCACCTCTCCCTACACCGTCAACCATGACGGCAAGGGCGTGGCCTGGGCCAACTCCCTGTTCGAGGACAACGCCGAGCACGGCCTGGGCATCCACCTGGGCCAGAAGGCCATCCGCAACGCCCTGGCCGACAAGACCCGCGCCCTGATCGCCATCGACTGGACCTACGCCCCCTTGAAGGAGGCCGCCCAGAAGTGGCTGGACACCATGGACGACGGCGAGGCTAACCAGGAGGCCGCCAAGGCCTATATCGCCGCGCTGGAAGAGGGCCTGAACACTGTGGACGACTGCGTGGCGTTCACCAACAGCCCGGCTGCAAAGGAAGTGTTCGGCGACAAGGCCGCTGAGATGGCCGCCCATGCCCAGGCCCTGAAGGACGCCGGCGAGAAGTACTGCGATTGCGACGCCTGCAAGCTGATCCAGGAGATCCTGGCCCAGAAGGAGTACCTGAACAAGAAGTCCGTGTGGATCTTCGGCGGCGACGGCTGGGCCTACGACATCGGTTACGGCGGACTGGACCACGTGCTGGCCTCCGGCGAGGATATCAACATCTTTGTGTTCGACACCGAGGTGTACTCCAACACCGGCGGACAGGCGTCCAAGTCCTCCAACATCGGCCAGGTGGCGCAGTTTGCCGCCGCCGGCAAGACCATCAGCAAGAAGTCTCTGGCTGAGATCGTTATGCAGTACGGTTACGTGTACGTGGCCCAGGTGGCCATGGGCGCTAACCCGAACCAGACCCTCCAGGCCATCCGTGAGGCCGAGGCCTATCACGGCCCGTCCCTGATCATCGGCTACAGCCCCTGCGAGATGCACTCCATCAAGGGCGGCATGGCCAACTGCCAGAGCGAGATGAAGAAGGCCGTGGCCTGCGGCTACTGGAACCTGTTCCGGTACAACCCCGCCAACAAGGCCGAGGGCAAGAACCCGTTCACTCTGGACTCCAAGGCCCCCGCCGGCGGCTATCAGGACTTCCTGAAGAACGAGGCCCGCTACTCCTCCCTGACCCGTTCCTTCCCGGAGCGCGCCGACAAGCTGTTCAAGCAGAACGAGGAGGCCGCCATGGCCCGTTGGGAGCACCTCCAGAAGCTCATCGAGCTGTACAAGTAATCAGCTCTTACCGCATTGCATCAAGCAGCCCCCCTCAAAGGGAGAGGTAACGTAAGGAAGTTACCTCTCCCTTACTATTTGTAGACAGCCGAAAGTGATTGGATTGCAGGGAAATTCAATGTATTTGGAGGTAACTACAATGGAAAAGTCTATATTTGAGCAAACGGGTGGGACTTATCACCAAGAGGGAGATTATTTTCGTCCGAATCTCGCTGTGCAGGAAAGTACCCCTGTGGGTATCTGGGGCCAACGGCATTTGCGATACTTGAAGAAGCATCGTCAAGCTTTTTATACCGCCCTTGCTCTTATCAGGTGAGTTGAACAGCTACCTGGTCAAAATCGACCAGCAGGCCCAGGATATGTTTTTTCAGCTTGCGGCACAGATGGCAAAGCAAGAAAGAGTTACTGAGCAGCTTAAAGCAAATTGCCAGATGGAATGGGTAAGACATATGAACAATATCCGAGAGCGAGTAGTAGAAATTGTAAATGCAGAAATCATATATGCGTAGATAATAAATAATGTTTACCCATGCGGCGGGCAGTTTGCCCGCTGCATGGGTTTCACTTTTTATTTTTCTAAAGGTTAACGCCATATTGCGGAAAAGATACTCATGTGATATACTGGCGATGTCGATATATGCGGCAACACGCTTGATATAGTTTTTTATTAATTACAAAATAGGGGGGTGGATGTCTTGGCAGAACAGGCCATAAAAAAGCAAGCTATTGTCCCTGCAAAGCCAATTTTGAAATGGGCTGGCGGAAAAACCCAAATGTTAAATGATCTTCTGCCCAAAGTACCATCCTCTTATGGTCGCTATATTGAGCCGTTTTTCGGTGGTGGGGCGTTATTCTTTGCTCTACAACCTGAAAATGCAATCATAGCCGACAGCAATCCGGAACTTATCAATATGTATCGACAAGTCTCTGACTGCCCGGATAATGTCATACAATACCTGAAGCAATATGAAAATACGAAAGAGATGTTTTATAATGTCCGCAACCAAACGTGGGAGGCCCTCCCCCAAGCTGAAGCGGCAGCAAGAACCATCTTTTTGAATCGGACATGCTTTAATGGCTTGTACCGTGTAAATAAAAAGGGGGAGTTTAATGTCCCCTATGGGAAATACAAAAATCCCAAGATTTGCGACCAGGATGCGCTGTATGCAGCTTCTGATGCGCTGAAAAAAGCGGAGGTCCTGTGTGGTGACTACTTTTTAGTATTGGAGCATTATGCAAAAGAGGGCGACTTCATTTTCCTTGACCCCCCATACTTACCTATTTCGGAATATTCTGACTTCAAACGTTATACAAAAGAGCAGTTTTATGAAGAAGATCATATTGAGTTATCAAAGATCATTATGCGTTTGTATGAGCGTGGGTGTCATGTTATTTTGACAAATTCCAATCATCCTCTGGTGCATGAATTATACTCATCGTTTACGATTGACGTTGTATCTACAAAACGCTACATTTCCTGCCGCGGAAGTAGCAGGAAAGGCGAAGATGTAATTGTCACAATACCGCCAAAGCAGAAAACGTTGATTAAACTTATGCCGCAGTCTTTGCCAAAGCAAGTAACAGCGTATCCTCCTACACGCTTTATGGGATCTAAAAGCAAGCTACTCCCTGAAATTTGGTCGGTCGCTTCACAGTTTAAGGTCGATACCGTAGTGGATCTATTTGCTGGTTCCGGAATTGTCGGATATATGTTCAAAGCCCAGGGTAAGTGCGTAATTAGTAATGACTATATGGCGATGTCCGCTACTTTTGCAAAGGCCATGATTGAGAACAATTCGACCATTCTCCCTATTGAAGAAGCAACTGAGTTACTATTGGAACATAAAGTATCTGACCATTTTGTTGCAGATACATTTCATGGCCTATACTATAAAGATGAAGAAAATGATCTGATTGATATACTGCGCACCAATATTTCTACAATTCGAGATCAGTATAAGCATGCAATTGCCATGACTGCGCTTATTCGGGCTTGCACTAAAAAGAGACCGAGAGGCATTTTTACTTATACAGGTGAACGATACAATGATGGCCGAAAGGATTTACAGAAAACACTTGCTCAGCAATTCTTAGAAGCGGTTGAAGCGATCAATAAAGCTGTTTTTGATAATGGAAAGCAAAACAGAGCTAAACAGGGTGATGCGATGGAACTTCGGGTTGAGCAGGCCGATCTTGTTTACATTGATCCCCCCTATTATTCACCGCTCTCTGATAACGAGTATGTCCGCAGATACCATTTTGTCGAAGGCTTAGCGAGAGATTGGCAGGGTGTTGAAATTCAACAGCATACGCTAACAAAAAAGTTTAAGTCCTATCCTACCCCGTTTTCCACACGAAATGGGGCAGCGGATGCGTTTGATCGATTATTTAAGAAATTTGCCAACAGCATCCTAATCGTTTCCTATTCGTCTAACAGCCTTCCTGCACAGGATGAAATGGTCGCAATCATGTCAAGGTATAAGAAACACGTTGAAGTTATCCCTGTGGACTATAAGTATTCTTTTGGAAACCAGAGCAAGGCAAAAACACATAGAAATTCTGTGCAAGAATACTTTTTCGTAGGTTATTAAGTGGAGGAACACTTATGGATGAACGAATCGAAATATGGCTGGTTGGCAATACAGGCCTGCGCAATCCCAACCGTATTCAAGAAGGATTCGCCGCTTATGCTAACTCCCCGTTTGTCGGCAAACTTCATGGGCGAGAAAATGAACTTGGATTTATGGATTTTTTAGACGAAAAGGGCATTATTTCTAACGAGGACGGGAAAGATGCTTCTGGCAGTCATGCCCGTAAATGGCGACTGATGTTTGCAAAGAACGGATTCATTTATCCGCAGGTAAAGAAAAAGGATGGTCTTCAAGAGGATTTAGGTAATTTGGACGATATTACGCCTTTTGGGCGATCTTTCTTGCAGGCTGATACATACCCAGCAATGCAGGAATGCTTCCTGCGCTCTATGAGTGTGGAGCAATTTCCAATGCCAGATGGGAATGGATACTTTTCCCCACTAAGATGGATTTTAGCAATTATGTTAGAACTGGAAAAGCGAACAGGTTCGTCTGAATTTAAAAGAATTGAGTTCGCCTTGTGGGGACATACAACCAATCCCTGTTATAACCTTAATGAAGTCGTAGACAGCATTCTTGATCTGCGGACAAGGAGAGCGCTGGCCCCAGCAAAGCGTCCATTTGATAAAAAAGAGATTGCCAAAAGAGGTGAAAACTATGATAAAAAGGCAGATAATTTTTTAGATTACAGTGACATGAATATGAGATACCTCCGCATTTCAGGAGTTCTCCAGCGCAAAGGCAGGGGCCTTATTATTGTACCCACAAAGCATGTGCTTGCTGAAAAGCTCGCCAAAAGTACAGCAAGTACGACACCGCTTATGGAACAGTATGTGCTTCTTTGCAACGGGGCACCATTACCTACTGATAATGTAGAGGTTGCAAAAGCGTTGCTCGATGATCTGACGAAACAGATGAGAGAACGACATATTTTGTTTGATATTTCAGATCTACCACTGACCACTCCAACTGAGATTAACATAGCAAGACAACGACTTGAAAACATTATGTCGCAAACGGATGAAATTCAATACGCTAATGACCAGCGCAATCAGTGGAGAGAGATTGCAGACTATATGACCCTGCTGATTAAGGGCGGTGGGAAATTAGTCTATGATGAAGATAATGTAATTGAAGTTCCGAAAGACGAAACTCCTGCATATTTAGAGTGGACGCTTTGGCGGGCGGCCTTGGCGATTGACCACATGGTAAACGAGCCATATGAAGTCCGTGGATTTAAGCTGGATTCTGACTTCATGCCCGTTTCTGCTGCTGGTGGTGGCAAGGGTGATTTGTACTGCGAATACGCCGATTTTACAATTTTGACAGAGGTAACTATGTCTACATCCTCAAGGCAGGAGGCCATGGAGGGGGAGCCTGTCCGCCGCCATGTCTCTGATGCTGTGTTGAAATACAACAAGCCTGTATATGGAATGTTTATTGCTGTTCGGATTGATACCAATACAGCTGAGACTTTTAGACATGGGGTTTGGTATACAAAGGATGATGTAAAGCAGAGACTTACTATCATTCCGTTGACTCTGGCACAATTTCAACGGTGTTTTATCTCCATGTTTGATACAAATAAAGTAAAGCCTGAATACATAAGGGATGTACTCTTAAAATGTGAAGAAAGGCGTGACAATTTGGAAGCACCAGAATGGAAACAGCATATTGATACGGTTGTAGCAAATCACAGGTAGAAAGAGTGATGATAATGCCTGAAATTAGTCTGAATGAACTGTATACACATATGCAGAAAGAAATGAAAGAGAAACTTTCAACCGGTAGTGCGGCATTTGTACATCCTGGCACAAAGGGCGATGAGGTTGAGGCAAATTGGATTGAATGGCTTAGAAACTATCTCCCCAAGAGGTACGCTGTTGATAAGGGAATAATTATCGATTATACTGGAGCGCAGAGCGATCAAATTGATGTTGTTATTTACGATACACAGTATTCGTACTTTGTATTCCATCACGATAATTCATTATTAATCCCCGCTGAGAGTGTGTATGCAGTTTTTGAGGTAAAACCCAACCTAAATAAAGAACATATGGAATATGCAGGGGAAAAAGCCCAAAGTGTTCGTACGTTGTACCGCACATCGGCCCCAATAAAACACGCAGGGGGACAGTACCCTCCAAAACCGCTTCATGAGATTATTTCCGGAATCCTTACCACCAAGTCTGATTGGGTTTCCCCGATAGTGTCACACGTTGTCGAAAATCTTCAAACTGACCGTTTGAAACGGATCGATATTGTAAGTTCAATGTCTGATGGAACTTATATTGCTGGCAACAATACTTTCGTAGATGACTATAAGGATGGGACCACTCCTGAAGTCAAATTTTGCGAAAAGAACGAATCGTTAGTTTTTCTCTTACTTAATCTGCTGAAAAAACTACAGGATATAGGTACTGTTCCTGCTATTGACTTTTCAAAGTACGCAGAAGCGATCAATTCTAAATACTACAAAAAGACTGGGAGGTAGAAAATGTCAAAACAGGTTGATTTTAATAACTTTTTATCAAACATCGAACCGAGCAACACTACTGTTTCGTACATAAGTAGTGTTCAGACAAACTTGCGCGCGTATTTGCAAACCCATGACAAATACAAAATGTACATTTAGATACATTCCTTTCTGGCTCGTATGCCAAACATACATCGATCCGCCCTGTATCGGGAGATAAAAAACGGGACGTGGATATTATCGTAGTAACATCATATACGTCTAATGCCAACTCGATAGATGTCTTAACAGAACTAAAACATGTGTTATTGGAGAAGGACATATACAAAACTGCCACTATTCAATCACATTCAGTTGGCATTGAAATGGGTGGTATCAGCATAGATGTTGTTCCAGTAATCAAAGATGTAGATGATGATTCTTTATACTATATTGGTAATTCCAAACTTGGGGACTGGACAGTTACTGACCCCAAAGGCCATAAATCATGGTCTACAAAAGTAAATGCCGACAATGACAGTGAATATAAACCTTTGGTAAAGATTTTTAAGTGGTGGCGCCGAGTAAACTGTCCCAGCGATGTTAAGTACCCAAAAGGAATAACTCTGGAAAAAATCATTGCTGACAATTTAGGTGATTCATCTTTAAGTACAGAGGATTTTCTGATTGCAACTATTCAGAATATAATATCAGCATATAAAGAGGACTATGCCGATATCGGGATAAACCCTATTATTGATGATCCTTCTGAGAAAATTGAGAGGAACGATCTTCTTTCAAGATATAGTACAAACGACTTCAAAGAATTCATCTATAAATTGATCGAACATGCAGAATTACTGAATTTAAAAGGAACCGGCAATGAAACGTGGAGAGAAATACTTGGAAACCAGTTTCCAAAAGATTCAACGGTTTCAAGTAATAATGCACACGCACTCATCTGCGAAAATGTTTGCTTATCTGCACCTCATAAACAACGTCCAATGTGGCCAATGCAAAAAGGTGGAGCGGCATTCATTTCTGCAAAAGTTATTACACCAATAGGTGATATTATCGAATACCAAAATAATGGTTTACCTTTAGAAAAGGGATATTCTCTCCATTTCCGCGCTTTTACTGGAGTTAAACCTCCATATCGAGTTATGTGGCAGATAGTGAATACTGGTGTTGAAGCTGCAAATGCAAATTGTATGAGAGGAACTTTTGAATCATCTGATGAAGGTACTCATGGTAAGCGTGAATCTACTGCATATACCGGTTCGCATTCAGTACAATGCTTTATAATTAAGAAAGGGGCTTGTGTAGCAAAAAGCAAAGAATTTATCATTAACATATGCTGATTAAAAGAGCAAAGTTGCATTTTAAATTCAGATCTTTTGTAATACCTCTCATAGAATATCATGGCTATCATTAATGTCGGGTTTCCGTCATTAATGTCAATAGTAATTTGATGCCAGTTCATTATATTGGTTGAGCTATACGGGCAAAGAATTATAGGACTTTTGTATTCTAACATATCTAAAGCAAAATTAGTTAAAATTATGAGTTGGGGTATTGACAAACAACGGTTCTATATGTTAAATTAAAATCCCATTTAATGGGTGAACTGAATACGGCTTTTCAGCCGGTACATAGACAACCACACAAGAACCCCAGCGAGAGGAAAGCTCCCGCTGGGGTTGGTGCGTCTATGTACCGGTTTCTTTTTTACCTCTGACAACTGAATGACCGTCTGAATGGGATACTCCGCCATGACCTTCACCGAGGGGCGAGCGAGACAACGCCGCTGAAAAGGGGCAGGAACACCATATGGAGAAAACAACAAAACAGCGTGACGGCAAATCGCCGTCACATGAACCGCGCCAAACCACCATGACGGAACTTTTGCCGTCACTCTTATATGATATTGACCCCGCTGTGATTCGCAGAAAAGAAGCCACTGACCGACAGCCCGCAACCCTGTCTTGTGGGGTAGCGAGCATAGCTTTTGTGTTGCCGGGGGCACCCCAAAAGCGGGCGGCGCTTTGCGCCGAGAGGGGTCCCACCCCTATCACCCCGGCCAGAAAGGAGCGTCAAATGACCGACAGAAAGAGAACGACAGCCATCCAGGTGCGGGTGACTGAGCAGGAAAAGCGGAAGCTGGAACGTCAGGCCAGACGGTGCGGCCTGTCCCTGTCCGGGTATCTCCGGCGGGTAGGCGCGGGGAAGCCTGCGGAGGCGTTTCCTCGTCAGCGGTTCCAGGCCCTCTATCAGCAGGTTAATGTCCTGCGGGGTAACCTCACCACTCAGCCCATGGAGCGGACAGCGGCCCAACTGGACGAATTGGCGGGACTGATCCTGACGGCCTACACCAGCGGGGGTGTAGACGATGGCGACAACTAAAATCTGGCCTGTCAAGGACAGTTTGGCCCGCGTGGTGGACTACGCCCAAAACCCGGATAAGACTATCTACTCAAATCTGCAAAAAATTCTCCACTACGCCGCCAACGAGGAAAAGACTGTTGAGGGTGAGGAACGGGCCATGTTCGTCACCGGCATAAACTGCAACCGGGACACCGCTTTCCAGGAAATGCAGGCGGTAAAGGAACGGTTTGGCAAGACGGGCGGTAACGTGGCCTATCACGCCTACCAAAGTTTCAAACCCGGCGAAGTCACCCCGAAGCTGTGCCACCGGCTCGGGGTGGAGTTGGCAAAACGGATGTGGGGCGACGAGTACCAGGTATTGGTCGACACCCACTTCAACACTGGAACCTACCACAATCATTTTGTCGTCAATTCCGTGGGTCTGTGGGATGGCAAGAAATTTAACTGCGGCAAACGGGCCTACTATCAGTTTCGCCAGTTATCCGATGATTTATGCAGGGAATACCAGCTTTCCACCATCACAAATCCGAAAGGCAAAACGCCCCGGAGCATTTACTTTGCTGAAAAGAGGGGCGAACCCACTAAGTACAACCTGATGCGGGAGGCCCTGGATGCCGCCCTCAAGGTCAGCGTGGACGGGAACGACCTGCGGAAAGCCCTCCGGGAGCAGGGCTATGAGTTAGGCGCCAATTCTGCCCACAAATACGCCACCCTGCGGCGGATCGGCAGTAAAAAGGCGGTGCGGCTCTATCGACTGGGCGAAAACTACGACCTCCCGGCCCTCTGGGAACGGATTGAGGAAAACCGCCAGCGGTACGCCTATGACCTGGGCTATCAGCGGTACAAGCCTGTCCACATCCAGCGGCCACAGCCCAGGCGCTTACGGTTAAAAGGCTCTTTTAGCACAGTGAAGAAGATCGGCGGTTTCCGGGGTCTGTATCTCCACTACTGCTACTGCCTGGGCATCCTGCCGAAAGAGAGCGGCCACTGTCCGTTCTCCCCGGAACTGCGGGAGGAGTGCCGCCGTCTGGACACTATCAGCCGACAGGCGCAGTTGATCTGCCGGGAAAAGTTGGATACCCGACAGGATGTCGAGGATTTCATCAACGGAAAACGGGCTGAAATAAAGAAGCTGGGTGCCGCCCGACAGAAGTGCTATAACTGCCTGCGCCGCTGTGATGATGGGGCGGAGATCGCCCAAATCAAGACTCAGCGTGACCGGCTGACGGTGGCGATGGCCGTTTGTCGAAAGGATATCAAAACTGCCGAAGGCGTACTCTCCCAGAGCGATAGGCTAAAAGAGAATTTGAAGCTGGAACAGGAAATGAAGGCCCAGCGCATGGGCCGAACTCAGGATAAGCACAGGGGAAGGAGCGTTGCCAGGTGGACACGATAATACTTGAATTGACCGAGAGAGAGGCAGAAATATATGATGAAGCGATGAAAAAGGTTGATGAAACGGCAGTTTTTCTCGCCGGACTGTCCCACGCTGACCGGCTGGACTGGCTGAAAAAGCACCAATACCCCCACCCCATCAGTTTTGAGCGGGAGATTGACGGGACAATCTATACCGTCAATGCTTATTTCAACAAGGACGCTGCCGAAACCGCAGAAGGAAAGGTCAGCCGTATTCTCAATCAAAATATCACACTGTAAAGTGTTGAAGTTTTGCGCCGGGTGTGGTATGATAAGGTTACCCTGCAATTCATATCACACCCGGCTGCGGAAAGGAGCATATTTTGAAGAAAAAGTAGCCAAATGATCAGAGAATTACAGCATTATACGCCAGATTGTCCCGTGACGACGAGAAAGATGGTATCTCCGGCAGCATCCAGAATCAAAAGGCTATTTTGGAGAAATACGCCAGCGACAACCGCCTGCCCAACCCAAAATTCTTCTTTGATGACGGCTACTCAGGCGTTTCGTTCACCCGTCCGGCTTTTATGGAGATCATGGAGCTGGCCGAACAAGGACTTGTGGCAAACCTCGTGGTGAAAGACCACTCCAGGTTGGGCCGGAACCGCCTTGTGGTGGGCCAGCTTCTGGAAGAAGATTTTGTGCGGCTGAACGTGCGGTACATTGCCATCATGGACAACATCGACACCGCCAACGGGGTCAGCGATATTGTTCCAATGCAAGACCTTTTCAACGAGTGGCACGCCAAAAATACCAGCGACAAGGTACGGCGCGTCATGCAAAGCCGTGGCAATGCCGGAATACCCCTGACTACCAACGTCCCTTTTGGCTACAAGAAAGACCCGGAGGACAAGAACAAGTGGATCGTGGATGAGCCAGCGGCGGAGGTGGTACGGCGGATATTTCAGATGTGTGTCATTGGCCTGGGGCCTACTCAGATTGCCAAGCGGCTGAAGGCTGACGGTGTGCTGACGCCCAGCGAGTACCAGCGCAGTGTCGGCGTGAATTGCCCAACCAAACTCCCCGAATATCCGCATAAGTGGTGTTCTCACACGGTAGCGGAAATCTTGGACAGGCAGGAGTATGTGGGCGATACGGTGAACTTCCGTACTTACCGGCAGTCTTTCAAGTTGAAGAAGCAGTTGGACAGGCCCCAGGAGGAATGGAAAATCTTCCCTGACACTCACCCCGCCATCATCGATAGAGAAACCTTTGCCCTGGTTCAAAATCTCCGCCAGCACCGCCTCAGGCCCACAAGGACGGGCGCTGTGAGTATGTTCTCCGGGCTTCTCTACTGTGCCGACTGCGGGAGCAAGCTGGGGTACAGCGCCACCAACAACTACAAGCGGGAGCAAGCCTATTTTTCTGTTCCAGCTACCGCAAGAATACAGACCTGTGTTCCGCTCACTATATTCGGAAGAAAGTGGTGGAACAGCTTGTCCTTGAGGGTTTGCAACGGCTTTTGTGGTACGTCCAGGTCTATGAAAAGCAGTTTACCCAGGAGCAGATGGATCGGTTTGGACTGCAAGAGAAAAAAGCCCTGACCGCCAAGAGCCGGGAGTTGGATAAAGTCAAGCAGCGGGTAACGGAGATTGACCAGCTTATCCAGAAAAGCTATGAGGACATGAGCAAGGGCCTGCTGTCTGAGGGGCGTTTCGCCACCCTGTCCGTGTCGCTGGAAACCGAGCAGAAGCAGTTGAAAACTGCTATCCCGGAGATGGAGGCCAGTCTGGAGGCCACCAAGGACAAAACTGCTGACTTACAGCGGTTCATTGAGCGGGCCAGACAGGTAACACGGTTGACGGAGCTGACGCCTGAGATCGTCCATGAGTTCATTGACAAAATCGTAGTGTCCAAGCCTGATAAGGTAGATGGCAAGCGGCACCAGCGGGTGAATATCCACTACAATACCATTGGCTTGTGGGTAGCCCCAGAGCCAGAAACGCTGGAACAGGAATATATGACCTACTATCAGGCCATGCAGAAGCGGAATAAAAAGACAGCGTAGCCGAAGCTGCGCCGTCCAAATAGGTAACTTGCCACTTGCGGCCCCCGGTTGGGGCAACTTCCTTATGGGAGTTGCCCCAA
>CATKZW010000006.1 GCA_949841465.1 uncultured Oscillospiraceae bacterium | reverse complement strand
GCGCCGACGCCGACACCGCCGAGACCAACGCCCGCAAGTCCGCGGACACCACCGAAACCAACGCCCGCAAAGCCGCCGACACCGCCCTGGACAAACGGGTCAAGGTGCTGGAGGCCCGCAGGATCGTCACGGGTTCCTACACCGGCAACGCCGCCACCAACGCCACCGGCTCCTATCAGAACATTGACCTGGGCTTCCAGCCCAACATGGTCATAGTTTTCAGTCTCAAGTACATGTCTACTGGCATGGCGGCCCCGGGCCTCTCTTTCCAGGGCACCGTCACAGTCACCGAAACCGGCTTCAAGGTCAAAAACGCCGAGGACACCACCGCAATGAATATCAGCGGCACCAAATACTTATACCTGGCCATCCTGTAAGCACACGAAAACAGCCCCCCGGAAATCCGGGGGGCTGCTTTTTTCAGGTCTTTGCGGTTACACCTCAGTCAAGCAGGATTACTTGTTGACGTAGATGTGGGACACGGTCAGGCCGTTGGTGTCAGCGCTGTTGAGCACGCAGGACACGGGCACACCGGTGTTGCTGGTGATGGAGCCGGCGTTGTTCAGCGTGGTCAGATCGTTGTCCTTGATGCCGGGATAAGTAGTAGCATTCAGGTTCTTCACGGTGGCGCTGCCCACGTTGTACAGCTGGCTCTTGGCCGCGTCATGAGCATCGCTGGTCGCGCCGATGTAGGCGATCTGAGTGCTGTAGGTGGTGGCGGAGTAGGTCGGAAGCTCCGTACCGACCGCATACGGTGTGCCTGCGCTCGCCGGGTTAGTGGTGACCTTCAGGGTGGTGGTGCCATCGTACCACTGACCGATGACCTTCTTGTCGGCCTCAGCCTGGGTGTTGGCCACAGCCGCGATCTCATAGATGGTGTTGCCATCCGCAGCCTTCTTGCTGGTGGGCACCAAGGTGTAGAACACGTTGTTGCCCAGATCAACGATCGTGTCGGCGTCGTTGGCGAAGCTGCCGCTAGCGCCGTCGCTCACGCCCTGAATCCAGCGGTCGGTCGCCACACCGTTCTGGTACATGGTGAACAGGGTGGCGCTCTGGCCGTAGGCGTTGATCAGGCTGCCCTTGCTGTCGCCCACGAAGAACAGGTTGCTGTCAACCTTGGAGGTGAGCTTCACCAGAGCGGAGGGGATGTAGATCTTGGTGATCTCCCGGGCGCTGGTGTCATAGTTCTGGGCATACTGGAACGGGTTGGTCTCGAAGTAGATCATGCTGTAGGGATTACTCCAATTACGCAGATAGGTGCTGCCATTTTCGGTCAGAGACGGCCAATCCTTGGCGACACCAGGATGGGTGTTGGCGGTGGAACTGAGACTGGAGTGGGGGTCAGTATTGCTGCTTCCATCCCAGTACCGGGCGTCGATGGTGACTTCGGAGTTGTTCTCCATCAACGCAGCCAGACCGGCAAACGAGGTAACCTTCTGGTTGTCCAGGCCGGCGCCGTCCACGATGTAGAACTGGGTGTTGTTGGTCAGGAACAGGTTGTTCTCGACGTTGCTGGCGCCGGGGTTCTTCGGGACCTGGATGGCGCCGATGGCGGCATCACTCGACTTGATGGTCATCTTGTCATAACCGAAGTTGGTCATGTCGGCCTGATAGAAGCCGGTGCTCCGGTCGTTGGTGTTGGTCACGCTCTGCAGTGCGCCGGTGTCGCTCAGGGAGTAGCCTATATAAGCGCCCCTGAGATAGCCGGAGGAAGAACCCCACGGTCCGGACAGGTTGCTGTCGCGCTTGTTGATGTTCACTCCGCCGTACACGTTGATGTCCACAACGTTGCCGTCGATGCTCTTGATGTCGGCCCTCTGCTTGGCAGTGCCGTCCTTGTCAACGTAGACCAGCGGGTAGGTGAAGGTGCTGGAAGCCAGCTCGGTGGTGTAATCCAGATAGGTGCCGTACACGAAGGTAGCGGTGCTGGAGAGGGGCTCCCAATAGATGTAGTTGCCTTCCGTGTCCAGCGTGAAGTTGTAGGTGCCGGCGCCAAGCGGGGCGTTGATGAACTTGTTCTCCTTGAAGCTGCCGTCCACGGCCTCTGCAAAGATGGACTTGCTCAGGCTGGAGCCGTCGGACAGGTACACGGTCTGAGTGCTGGTGTCGATCCGCACGACGGTGCCGGGCACCACGCGGGTCAGCTTGTTCAGGCTGTAGTAGTAGTTGGAAGCGGGCTTCAGGTTGTCAGCGATGGGGGTAGCCATCGCGGTGCTGTTGTTGTAGTTACCCTCATTGTTGTCCACATTGTCGCCGTAGACGAGGTTGGGCTTACCGGTGGTGCCGGTGACCTCAATAGCGGCAACCTTGTCGCCCAGGGTCTTGGTGGAGCCGGCCACGATGGCCTTGTCCAGGATGTTGGCGTACCAGTCGTGGGTGGTGCCATCCACGGTGTCCTCAACATCGAAGTACGCAGCACCGGAGTTGGTGCCCTTATTGTTGTTGGTGTTGTACACACCGACGCTGTAGCTGCCGGTGGTCTGGTTGCTCTGGGTGATCTGGGTGATGGTCATATCCAGGGAGATAACCATGTCCAGGGTATTGTCGTCGCTGTTGGAGATCAGCAGGTACAGGGAATGGTCGTCGGTGCTGTTGTTCTCCTTGATGGGGCTCTTGAATTCACCGGAAGTCCAGCCAGCAGCGGTCGGGTTAGCGGCAAGACTATTGAGCTTGGTGGGGCCGAAGGAGTAGTTCCAGAAAGTGAAGCCGTAGTTGTTTTTCTTGAAAGCGCCCAGGTTCTCGGCCAGGTCAATCTTAGTGTTCGGATTGCTGTCACTATCTGTTGTGGTCAAATCCACAGCGCCGTCCGCGTTGACGACCTTGGTCAGGGTGGCCTTGTCCTCCATGGCGTAGGTGGTCATGGTCTCGGTGGGCTTACGGCCGTCAAACCACACGCTGACAGCATGGCCGAACAGGTCCAGACCGGTATCCCAGTTGAAGGAATAGGTGTTCGGGCTGATCCAGCTCGTCTCATACGTGGTTTCCGTCACATCAACAAATGTGATATCCTTGATAGTAGTGCCATCAGCCTCATAGGTGATTTCCACCTTTTTCTCACCAGTCGGAGTGTGCACAATCCCGGTGATCTGACGACCGCCCTCATAGAGGTACGCAACCTGGCCTGCGTCTTTGGTGGACACCCGATCCCGCACACCGTCATTCTTGGCGTAAAGGACACCATTGACAAGGCTGGTGAACATCTTGCCGTCGAAGCCGATCTTGGTGACGGTCTCGCCGGTGGCCTGGTTGCCCACGACGATGCCCTTATGGTTGGTCAGGCCGAACCACTGCCAGCCCAGGGTGGGGTTCTTGATGTTGGTGCTGGCCACATTGCCGTACATGCCGTACTCCTGATACTGGAAGGCAGAGGTGTACATCACCTGGGGCACGTAAGCGGCGGTGCGGAACAGCATGGAAGCGACCACGTCGCGGCGGGCGGCGGTGTACAGCTGGGGTCCGCCGTAGTTGGTCTTGTTCACGTCGGTCAGAATGCCCTTATTGTTGGCAATGGCGGACACGTTCAGGACCCAGTTGGTGCCGGAGAACTCGCCGTTCTTGTCGTAGCCCACGGCGCGCAGGATCATGGCCAGGGCCTCGTAGCCGGTGACGGGGGCGCCGGCATCGAACATACCGTCGGTACGGCCCTTGATGACGCCGGCATTCCACAGGTAGCCCACGTAACCAGCGTACCACTTCTCAGGGGTAACGTCGGTGAAGGGGTGGGCGACGTTGCGGAACAGGTCGGCCTTGTCATCGTTGGTGTCGGCGGTGATCAGGCGGTAGATGATGGCCGCCGTCTCAGCGCGGGTGATGGTGTTGGCAGGGTTGAAGTTACCCTTTTCATCACCCTTGAACACACCCATGCCCGCGAGGACATCGATGGCTTCCTCAAACGCAGGGTCTGCGGCGTAGTCGTCGGGGAATTCGACGTTCTTCGTCGCGGCGTTGGCGGTGACCATCAGGGACATGGCCATCATCATCGCCAGGACCAGCGCGAGGAACTTTTTCAAGTTTCTCATTGGATTTGTTTCCTCCTTGTCGATTTTTGCCGAGATTTCGGAACTTTTTTGCAGGGGTACAGAAGATAAGCCATCCTCTCTGCCGTCGGGCTCCTCGTCTCAAGCTAAACGCATTATAACAACCCTGGAGGGGAAAAGTCAATGGGTCAAGCCCAAGTGTAACACAACTGTAACAAAGCGAAAAGTTGATGAAAACGGTGCAACATAAGAAAATTTTGACTTACGCAACCATTTGGGTTTAAGAACGGTGCGCGCACCCATATCTAGTGCCATTTTGGCGGCTGGGGATGCCGCGCCGGCCGCCGGGGCGGTCATTGGGTGGGCTCGGGACTGTAACATTAGCCGTCATATATATAAGGTAGCGTCCGCCGCTTCGCTGGGAGCGGCGGCGTTTTTTCGGCGGCCGGCGGCGCTGTCGGATCGTGTCTGTGACACCCCCTCCCGACGGCCGTGGGGCAGAATCTCCTCTGCAAGCGGCGCGAAAGGTTCTGAAAATACGGGGTTTGGACCGGCGGCGGGTACGAACCGGCGCTTGAGAGGATGGCTTACCCTTACTATTCCAATCTCGCAAAAAAGTTCCAAATTTCAAGCAAAAATAAACAAGGAGGAAACAAATCCAATGAGAAACTTGAAAAAGTTCCTCGCGTTGGTCCTGGCGATGATGATGGCCATGTCCCTGATGGTCACCGCCAACGCCGCGGTCACGTCCAATGTGGAGTACAGTGACGACTATACTGTCAACGAAGCGTTTGAAGAAGCCGTCACCGTTCTGTCCGGCATGAGCGTGATCAAGGGCTATAACGGCGGGGAAACCTTCGCCCCCAAGCAGAACATCACCCGCGCTGAGGCCGCGACCCTGGTCTACCGCCTCGCCACCGGCGATGTGAACGGCGAGAAGGAGTACCTGTACACCGATTACGCCCTGCAGAACAGCCTGACGGACGTGACCAGTGACAAGTGGTACGCCGGCGCTGTCGGCTACTGCGCCAACTTCGGCATCGTCAAGGGCCGTACCGACGGTCTGTTCCACGCCACCGACCCCGTCACCGGCTATGAGATCCTGGCCATGATCCTGCGCGTCGTGGGCTACGACAAGAACGGCGAGTTCTCCGGCACCGACTGGGCCTACAACGTGTCCACCCTGGCCAACAGCCTGGGCGTGACCAACCAGGTGAAGACCGCCAACTACAGCCAGGGCGGCACCTCCAACCTGTACGCTCCCGCCACCCGTGAGGTGGTTGCCTCCCTGCTGTTCGAGACCATCGCCTATGTGCCCAAGGTCATCTACAGCCCCGCTCTGGGCTACAGCCAGTACGGCATCGTGGGCGGCGTTCTGGGCCAGGTCAAGAACGACACCGTCGGCCATGACATCTTCGGTCTGCGCTT
Source organism: uncultured Oscillospiraceae bacterium (assembly GCA_949841465.1). Lineage (GTDB taxonomy): Bacteria > Bacillota > Clostridia > Oscillospirales > Oscillospiraceae > Enterenecus. The sequence goes on along the minus strand of CATKZW010000006.1, from coordinate 101,344 downwards.
CAACTACGGCATCGTGGTGGGCAACGAGGATACCGGCGAGGGCGAGCACAACACCAAGATCGGCTTCGACCTGATCAACAGCGGCGCTAACCTCGGCAATATCGACGACACCCTGAGCCACAGCCGCGTGGCCAATAGCAATGGCGAGGTTCAGAGCGCTTACGTGTACAACACCGATATCGTCAACACCTATCCCAAGAACGTGACCCTGAACTTCAAGTGGGACAGCAACCTGGGCCTGTTCGGCCACAAGGTCAAGGTGTGGTACAGCGACATCAGCAGCAAGGTGGAGACTGCCGGCTTCAGCCGCAACTACAAGTTCCCCACCGACCTGAATACCTACGCCGTGTTCGACAAGACCCCCGCTGACGGCGTCAAGGTTATCCACGGCGCGGTTAACAAGACCGACCTGTCCGTGAGCAATACCACCGCCGCCTATCTGGGCAAGAATGTCTCCAACTTCGACACTGTCAACGGTGTGTATTGGAACTACGCCTTCGGCCCCACCGCCGCTGACGATCACGCGGTGAATCCTGGTTCTGTTGCCAGCACCAACTGGACCAGCGACAGCGATTTCGCCAGCCCCATCAAGGCCTACAACAACAAGAACGTTTATAACAGCACCAACGGCAAGATTGACAGTGGTGCTGACACCAGCGACTACCCCCTGTACCTGGTGATCTCCAACCATCCCGACGGCAAGGCTGATATCGTCATCTCCCTGGATATGACCATCAGCCAGATCACCCAGGTCAACAGCGTGTTCAACAAGGTTCCCACCGTCGGTGTGTACAACGCCAACAGCGTTGATGACATCAGCACCAACAATTACGTCCGTACCGATGATTTCGGTTATTTTGACCGGATCGACGATCACACCACTTCTTACACGACCGACACTTCCACCGTCTACACTGAGATTGCTCAGGCCAACATGACCAAGAGCTCCACCAAGAATCTGGGTGACAAGGTCGTTGCCATCGCCATCACCGGCACCACCGGTTCCAACAGCGGCAACAACAAGAATGGCACCTCCAGCGTCACTGCAGCGGATTTGAAGGGCAACGCCACCGCAGCCAGCACCACGCATCCCGTGTCCAACTACTACTACAAGCTGAGCAAGCTGAACAACGTGGTGCCCGGCACTGTGTACACCGTGGACACCAGCAACGGCAAGGTCACTCTGTCCGACGGCTCCGTCCTGGAGCGCTCCCCCTACGCCAACATTGTTGACGCCAGCTTCGCCACTGCGGCCAAGGTGACGGCCGACACCGCCCGTTTCCCCCTGAGCAACGTCACCTACAGCTTCACTCTGGACCGTGACGGCAAGTACATCTACTTCGAGGGCAACAATGATCCCGGCAACTTCGTGTACGCCACCTACCTGGATTACGTGACCGAGCTGAACTCCAGCACGTACAAGTACTCCATCACTGCTGTGAACGGCAAGGGCGAGCGCCGCCAGGTCTATGACGTCACCAAGTGGGACAACGTTGACTTCTCCAAGTTTGATGCTCCGACCGTTGCCGGCTATAACAGCAATGGCCTGCCCAAGCGCGACTCCACCAGCTGGGGCACCGTGGTTCCGGGCCGCTACATCGGCTACATCATGAGCGGCACCACCCTGCGTGAGGTCACCGCCACTGGCAACATCGACGGCCAGACCATGAACGTGGGCCTTGGCACCTTCGATATGTTCATCAAAGACGATTTCACTTCGCTTGACTCTGACGGCAGCTGCAAGACCAGCATCACTCCCACCGACGCCGTGATCGGCGCCAAGCAGGTGGCCGCCAGCGACCTGTTCCTGACTGAGGACACCATCTTCCACATCGTGAGCGGCGCTGGTACCGACACTCAGGACGTCAAGACCTATAAGGGTCTGTCCGAGCTGACCGCCGGCATGCGCAGTGTGGTCATCAACGGCGGCAATGCCAAGGACACCTCCGTCATTGAGAAGGATTGGTCCATTTCCGGCACTCCCTATAACCTGCGCTATGCTGACATGACCTACTTCACCGCCAGCCCCTTCAACTACGCGCAGAACTACGGCTTCACCTACGGCACCGCCAAGGCTGCCAACGTGGTGTATCTGCCCGCTGACGCCGTGACCTTCAACAAGGCCACCAGCTCCAGCCTGTACTTCGTGGGCGACAACAGCTCCACCACCATCAACGCTTATGGTGAGAACGCTGTCCAGTTCACCATGTACCAGGATGGCGTGAAGGGCACCTATTGGGTCGAGGGTAATCTGGGCGACGACACCCACAAGAACAGCACCAATTATGCTGGCGGCACCTCCAGCTCCGCCGGTATCATCCTGAAGGAAGGCAAGAACGTGTTCTACGGTCTGGCTGACTCCGGCAAGAAGACCAACTTCGGTGAGACCATCTACAGGGTCGTTGAGGCCGCTGATCCGTGGACGGCATCCACTGATGATGTGGACGACATCCTGATCGGCCAGTATTGGAACGGCACTAACGTGGATATCTCCCGGAATGCGAATCTGACTACTGTTGGCGACGTGGCTTTGTACAACGCCACCACCAACGCCCTGCAGGCCGCGTTCATCGACAAGAATGCCTACATCAGCGGCAACGCCACTCAGCTGTACAACGTGACCAATGCTAAGGTGGCCAGCGCCAACAGCAACTACGACATCAAGTCCCTGTCCGACCTGCATGCGGCCGGCTCCCTGTACGACAACATGGGCGTGCCCGTGTCCTGCGTCCTGAGCGCCGACAGCAACCGCATCGTGTCCTTCATCTACGTCAACGCCTAATATAGGGTTCAGCCCTGATTGACGCAGAACAAAAAGAGGCCCCCCGGGATTTCCCGGGGGGCCTTTTTTGGATGTTTAGCACATGGCGAGATACATGAACCTCGCGTTGCTGCTGTTATAGGTGGATTTTACCTGAAAACCGGTGGAGGTAAACGTGATGTACGCGCTTGTGGTGCCAGTGACTGCCATGATAGTACTGCTGTCGTGCGTAGACACCGCGCAGATGAGCACAACACCCGGGGCAAAGCCTACGTTGATGGCGCGGTTGTCCTTGTCGTTGCCGCCGTAGCTGCCCCAGGCGGCTTTGTGGGCCTCCAGCGCCTTGACCCGGGTGTCCAGGGCGGTGTCGGCGGCTTTGCGGGCGTTGGTTTCGGTGGTGTCGGCAGACTTGCGGGCGCTGGTCTCGGCGGTGTCAGCGTCCGCACGGGCTTTCGCCTCGGCGGCGATGGCGTCGGTGCGGGCCTTCGCCTCGGCGGTGATGGCGTCGGTGCGGGCCTTGGTCTCGGCCGCGTCGGCATCGGCGCGGGCCTTCGCCTCGGCCGCGATGGCATCCGCACGGGTTTTGGCCTCGGCGGCGACGGCAGATTTGCGGGCGTTGGTTTCGGCAGTGTCGGCGTCGGCGCGAACCTTCGCCTCGGCGGCGTCGGCGTCAGCGCGGGCCCTGGCCTCGGCGGTGTCGGCGGCGGTACGGGCCTGGGTCTCCGCGGCCAGCTGGGTTTCCAGCTTCTCCGCGTTCTCGTTCAGCGGGTCCGGCGAGAACCTGTCGGACGTTTCGATGAGATTCAGTTTATACTTGCTGGTCTGTTGCATATTTTATCTCCTCCTCACGAGGAGGAGATAATCGGGAGCCTGTTGCCTGTTTTCGTGCGAAACAAGCCGTTTGCGGATTTTTCCGGGCGCTATAATAGAAAGAGAACGCCCCATCCCCGGCCGCCTGGGCCGGCGGCTCAGCCCTGTCGGTTCCAGAGCGTTCCAAAAAACCAGAACGACCGTCACCCGGCAGAGTGGCGGCCGTCTTTTAAGTCAACGTTGCACAGGAAGCCCCCGCCAAAAGGCGGGGGCTTCACATGTTATGCGATCCGCTTTTTCATAAAGAACAGGAACCCGAGCATCAGCACAATACCGATGGGCAGGGCGATGAGCCCCGGCGCACCCGCGAAGGCCAGCAGGCCCGCGATTACGTAGGTGATGCCCGCAATCACCGCGCAGGAGAGGGCGTAGGGCAGCTGGGTGGACACGTGGTTGACGTGGTCGCACTGTGCGCCCGCGGAGGCCATGATGGTGGTGTCGGAGATGGGGGAGCAGTGGTCGCCGCACACCGCGCCGGCCATGCAGGCGGAGATGCAGATGATGGCCAGGGGGTTGTCCATGGTGAACACGTGCTGCACGATAGGGATGAGGATGCCGAAGGTGCCCCAGCTGGTGCCGGTGGCAAACGCCAGCAGGCAGCCCACCACAAACACGATGACGGGCAGCAGCACCTGGATGCCGGAGGCGGAGCGGACAAAGTCACGGACGAAATATTTGGCGCCCAGGGAATCGGTCATGCCCTTCAGGGACCAGGCGAAGGTGAGGATCATAATGGCGGGCACCATGGCCTTGAAGCCCTCGGGAATGCAGCCCATGATGTCCCGGAAGGGCATGGAGCGGCGGATGAGGTAATAGATGATGGCGAACACCAGCCCAAAGGCGGAGCCCAGCATCAGACCCACAGAGGCGTCGGAATCGGAGAAAGCGGTAATAAAGTCCGCTCCAGAGAAAAACCCGCCGGAGTAGATCATGCCGATGATGCAGGCTACCACCAGCACCACGATGGGGAGAACCAGATCCAGCACGGAGCCCTTGGTCTCATCGGCGTTTTCGGTAACCATGGCGTAGGGGTTGGAGCCGGAAAACAGGTCGTTGTTTTCAATGGCGTTTTTCTCGAACTTGGCCATGGGGCCGAAATCCACATTGAGCACCACCAGGCCCACCATCATCACGATGGTAAACAGGGCATAGAAATTGTACGGGATGGCGCGGATGAAGAGGTTCAGCCCTTGGCCGTCCTCGGCGAAGGCGGCCACGGCGGCGGCCCAGGAGGAGATGGGGGCAATGATGCACACGGGGGCGGCGGTGGCGTCGATGAGGTAGGCCAGCTTGACGCGGGACACGTTATGCTTGTCGGTGATGGGCCGCATGACGGAGCCCACGGTAAGGCAGTTAAAATAGTCGTCGATGAAGATCAGGCAGCCCAGCACGATGGAGGACAGCTGAGCGCCGACGCGGGACTTGATGTTCTTCTGGGCCCAGCGTCCGAAGGCGGCGGAGCCGCCCGCCTTGTTCATCAGGCACACGATGGCCCCCAGGATGACCAGGAAGATGAGGATGCCCACGTTGTAGCTGTCGGACAGGGAGGCCACAATGCCGTCGTTAAAGGCGTGCAGAACGGTGCCCTCGAAGGAGAAGTTGGAATACAGCAGTCCGCCCACCAGGATACCGACGAACAGGGAGGAGTAAACCTCCTTGGTGATGAGCGCCAGCGCGATGGCGATGACAGGGGGCAGCAGGGACCAGACGGTGTTGTAAAAGCTGCTGGGTGACTGGATGTAGCCCACATGCCCGCTGTCGGCGCAGGTCTCGCAGGGCACGGCCTCACCGTCCTCCGACAGGACCACCCCCAGCGTCCCGCAGTCGGGGCACTCGATGTACTTGGTGCCGGTCAGCTCAGTGGGGTCCTCTGAGGCGGCAAAAGCGGTGGTGGTCAGGGCAAAGATCAGCATAACGATCAGTGCGATCAGGCCCAGACGATTTCTTCTTCTTCTCATGATTCTCTCTCCTTGTTGTTCTCATTGTCACGCTCGGATTGGCCGTGCGCTTCCCACAAAAAACGGGCGCTTCCCATGGAAGCGCCCGATATGGACGAGGCCCACCACCCCTAAGGCCGAGGCGGCAAACTGATAGCGCTCCACGATTCGTGACAGTCCGGGGGATATTCTCCCACGGCCCAGGCTGGGGACCCAGGCAGGCCCCTTCACCTTCGGCGGGCGTCCCTCTCCCACGGGGGCGGCTGCCTGGCCTTGCCCCCGCGGTACGCATGGCGTCCGCGCCTCTATCAAACGGTATTCACTTGGTTGATGGAGGAATCCTATCACATTTTCGTGCCAAAGTCAATAGGGGAATTCCCTTAAAACCGGGACATTTTCCACACATTTTAAGCAAAAACACCCCTGCCTTTCGGCAGGGGCGCTTTCATTGGTTCACACCAGCTGGATGATCGCCATCTCAGCCGCGTCGCCGCGGCGGGGGCCCATCTTCAGCACCCGGGTATAGCCGCCGTTGCGGTCGGCGTACTTGGGGGCAATTTCGTGGAACAGCTTGTTGGCCACAGTCTCCTTGGTGATATAAGACAGGGCCTGACGGTAAGCGGCCAGGTCGTTCCTCTTGGCCAGGGTAATCATCTTCTCGGCGATGGGGGCGACCTCCTTCGCGCGGGCGTAGGTGGTCTTGATCTGCCCGTTCTCCAGCAGATAGGTGGTCATGGCGCGCAGCATGGCGCGGCGCTGATCGCTGGTACGGCCCAGCTTACGGTTCTTAGCCATTTGAAAGCACTCCTTCGACCTCGCGTTGCGAAGTCCGATAAATTCGTTCTGACGCCCGATTTCCCGGGACATAGCTTACGCTGTGCGCACAGGGAGGAACGTTACATACCCCTGTACCGCCTTGTTGTCACGCGACCATTGGGCGCGTTTCTATAAATTTTCATCGTTGGCCAGGGACAGCCCCATCATGGCCAGCTTGTTGATGACTTCCTCCAGGGACTTGCGGCCCAGATTGCGCACCTTCATCATCTCATCCTCGGTCTTGGAGATCAGGTCCTCCACCGTGTTGATGTTAGCCCGCTTCAGGCAGTTGAAGGACCGCACGGACAGGTCCAGCTCCTCGATGGTCAGCTCCAGCACCTTATCGCGCTGGGCCTCCGCCTTCTCCACCACCGTGGCCTTGGAGCCCATGGTCTCGGACAGGTCGGTGAACAGGGTAAAGTGATCCACCAGGATGCGGGCGCCCAGGGACACCGCGTCTCGGGCGGAAATAGTGCCGTTGGTCCAAACCTCCAAGGTCAGCTTGTCGTAGTCCGTGGCGTCGCCCACGCGGGTGTTCTCCACAAAGTAGTTGACCTTGCGCACAGGCGTGTACACAGAATCCACGGGGATCAGGCCGATGACGGCCTGGGCGGGCTTGTTCCGGTCTGCGGTGACGTAGCCACGGCCCTGGGAGAGGGTGAGCTCCATGTTCAGCGAGGCCTCGGGGCCCAGGGTGGCGATGTGGTGGTCAGGGTTGAGGATCTCCACGTCACTGTCCGTCTTGATGTCGCCGGCGGTGACTTCCCCCTCGCCCGCGGCCTCGATGTAGACCGTTTTGACCCCTTCGCTGTACAGCTTGGCGACGATGCCCTTGATGTTGAGCACGATCTCCGTCACATCCTCCTTGATCCCGGGGATCACGGAGAACTCATGCTGCACGCCGGCGATCTTGATGCCGGTGACCGCCGTGCCGGGCAGGGAGGAGAGCAGGATGCGGCGCAGGGAGTTGCCGATGGTGGTGCCGTAACCCCGCTCCAGCGGCTCGACCACATACTTGCCGTAGGACTCGTCGCCAACGTTCTCAATACATTCGATGCGCGGCTTCTGGATTTCTACCATTCGTGTGTTACCCTCCTTTAACATTGGCGAATGCTGCCGGGCGCCCGGAGCACTTCCGCCTGAAGGCGGAAGTGCGTCCCATCAAAAGCGGGCTGGACGCCTGGTTGCCGTGGGAGCGGCATTACTTGGAGTACAACTCCACGATGAGGTTAACGGCCACGTCGAAGTCGATGTCGTCCCGCTGGGGCATGGCGACGACCTTACCCTCCAACGGAGCGTTCTTATTTTTCTCTAACCACTTGGGAGCGGCCACAAAACGGTCGTCCTCCACGATCTTCTTGAACTTGGCGGAGGAACGGCTCTTGTCACGGACGGCGACCACATCGCCGGTCTTCACCAGGTAAGAGGGGATGTTCACCCGCTTGCCGTTGACGGTGAAGTGGCCGTGGTTGACCAGCTGGCGGGCCTCACGGCGGGTTGCGGCCAGGCCCAGGCGGAACACCACGTTATCCAGGCGGCGCTCCAGCAGGGTCATCAGCTCGTCGCCGGTGTTGCCCTTCATGCGGGCGGCCTTCTCATAATAGGCGTGGAACTGCTTCTCCAGCACGCCGTAGATGAACTTGACCTTCTGCTTCTCGGTGAGCTGGAGCGCGTACTCGCTCTTCTTGGGGCGGCGCTGGGGGCCGGGGTTCCGGTTAGACTCCTTGTTCACGCCCATGACGGCGGGGGAGATGCCCAGTGTGCGGCAGCGCTTCAGGTAGGGCTGCATATTCTTAGCCATATCGGTTTTCCTCCTTCCAGATCAGACGCGGCGGCGCTTGGGCGGGCGGCAGCCGTTGTGGGGGACGGGGGTCACGTCCTTGATGAGGGTGACCTCCAGGCCCACGGCCTGCAGAGCCCGGATAGCGGCCTCGCGGCCTTGGCCGGGGCCCTTGACGTACACCTCGACGCTCTTCAGCCCGCACTGCTCGATGGCGGCGTTGGCGGCGGTCTCGGCGGCGGTCTGGGCGGCGAAGGGGGTGGATTTCCGGGAGCCCCGGAAGCCCATCTCACCGGAGGAAGCCCAGGACAGGGCGTTGCCCTGCATGTCGGTGACGGTAATCATGGTGTTGTTGAAGGAGGAGCGGATATGCACCTGACCCTTCTCCACGTTCTTGCGCTCGCGGCGGCGCTTAATCACTTTCTTATTAGCAGCCATGTGAACTTATCCCTCCTTACTTCTTCTTGTTGGCGACGGTGCGCTTGGGACCCTTGCGGGTGCGGGCGTTGGTCTTGGAGCGCTGCCCGCGGACGGGGAGGCCCTTGCGATGGCGGACGCCGCGGTAGCAGCCGATCTCGGTCAGGCGCTTGATGTCCATCGCCACATTGCGGCGCAGGTCGCCCTCCACGGTGTACTCGTGGCTGATGATCTCACGCAGCTTGGCCTCCTCCGCGTCCGTCAGGTCCTTCACCCGGGTATCGGGGTTGATGCCCGCCTCGGCCAGGATCTTTTTGGAACTGGTGCGGCCAATGCCATAAATATAGGTGAGTCCGATCTCGACTCGCTTTTCCTTCGGCAGATCAATGCCGGCAATACGTGCCATACTCTATGCCCCTCCTTTAACCTTGTCTCTGCTTGTGCTTGGGGTTTTCGCAAATGACCATGACTCTGCCCTTGCGCTTGATGATCTTGCACTTCTCGCACATGGGCTTGACAGACGGTCTGACTTTCATGTTAATAACCTCCTGTACATGCCTTAATGGCCCCCTCGTCGCCATAAGCTCCATAGCCGCTCGCCCCGCCCTTCGGGCAGAGCTCGCTCATTCCGCTATAGCTCCTCTCCCCACCGAACCCGCTTCGCTGGGCTTCGGCGGGGGCCCCTTTGGAGGCAAGGCCCCACGGGGACGGTGCTTGTGGTAACTCAGGTCGTTGATGTTGTCATGCTCCGCCTGTTCGCGACGCGGTTCTAAGCCCTCCGATTCCGCAAAACCTGTCCGGCCCCTTTGGGGCCTTCCCGCTTTTGCTCCACTCTGGGCTTAGCCCGCTGCTCACGACGGCTCCGCACTTCTCATTACTTAGAACGCCAAGTGATGCGGCCGCGGGTCAGGTCATAGGGCGACATCTGAACCGTGACTTTATCGCCGGGCAGGATGCGGATGAAGTTCATCCGCAGCTTGCCGGAAATGTGTGCCAAAATAATGTGTCCATTTCCAATATCCACGTTAAACGTGGTGTTAGGCAGGGCCTCGGTGACGACGCCCTCCAACTCGATCATGTCGTCTTTTGCCAAAGCGTCATACCTCCAGTTGATCTCGGAACGCGGCCAGCGCCCGTCTCAGTGCCTTGTCCGACAGGGCTTCGCCCTGCTTCAGCTTTTGAATGGCGGGGTGGTCGTACCCACCCGTGAGCAGCTTCACGTGGCTCAGGTCCTTGGCCTTGGGCCGGGCGTATCTGCGCCGTTTGCCGTCGGCCAGCAGCAGCCGTTTCCGCCCCTGATCCACGCCCACCACACAGAAGAGCCCGTCCTTGTCCCGTCCGGCCGCAGCGCGGACGATCCAGCCCGTATAGTCAGGCATGGTGCTCATAGATAGGCTCCGTCCTCGGTGACGGTGGTGATCTCCGGCCCGTCCTCGGTGATGAGGATGGTGTTCTCGTAGTGGGCCGCCAGGGACCCGTCGGTGGTCACAGTGGTCCAGCCGTCCTTGAGCACCTTCACGGGCCAGTCGCCGGCGCACACCATGGGCTCCACCGCGATGGCCATGCCCACCTGGAGGCGGGCGCCGTGTCCGGCGGGCCCGAAGTTGGGCACCTCGGGCGCCTCGTGGAGCTTGGTGCCCACGCCGTGACCCACGAAGTCCCGCACCACGGAGTAGCCGTGGCGTTCCACATAAGCCTGCACCGCGTGGGAGATGTCGCTCACCCGGTGGCCCGCCTGGGCCTGCTGGAACCCCTCCCAGAAGCTCAGCCGGGTGACCTCTATGAGCCTTGCGGCCTCCTCTGAGATGGTCCCGCAGGGGTAGGTGGCGGCGCAGTCGCCGTGGAAGCCATCGATAATGGCCCCCACGTCAATGCTGACAATGTCCCCCTCCCTAAGCACGCGCTTGGCAGAGGGAATGCCGTGGATGACCACCTCGTTCACCGAGATGCACGCGGAGCCTGGAAAGCCGCCGTACCCCAGAAAGGAGGGCTGGCCGCCCTTGCTGCGGATAAACCTGCGCACCGCATCGTCGATCTCCTTGGTGGTAACGCCTGGGCGGACCATACTGCCCGCCAGCGCCCGAGCCTGGGCGGTGACCCGCCCGGCCCTGCGCATAGCGTCCTGCTCCCGGGGAGATTTCAGCGTAATCAGCTCCATCCCGTCAGATCCCCAATGTCTCCACCAGCGCCTGGGTGGTGGCCTCAATGGAGGGCTGGAAGCCCACCGTCTTGAGGACTCCCCGCTTGGCGTAGAAGTCCTTCAGGGGCTCGGTCTGGCTGTGGTACACGTCGAGGCGGCTCTGGACGGTCTCGGGCTTGTCGTCGTCCCGCTGGACCAGCGCGGCCCCGCAGGCGTCGCACACACCCTCCGCCTTGGGGGGCGCGGCGGTCACGTGATAGGTGGCGCCGCAGGCGGTGCAGGCCCGCCGGCCGGTCATGCGGTTCATGATTTCGGAATCAGGGACCTCAATGTCCAGCACACAGTCGAACTGGACGCCCGCCTTTTCCAGGGCCTCGGCCTGGGGGATGGTGCGGGGCACGCCGTCCAGAATGAACCCGTTTTGGCAGTCCGCCTCGCCCAGCCGCTCCACAATGATGTCGATGATGACCTGGTCGGGCACCAGCTGCCCCGCGTCCATGTAACGCTTGGCCTGGAGTCCCACGGGCGTGCCGTTTTTCACGGCAGCCCGCAGGATATTGCCTGTGGAAATGGTGGGGATGCCCAGCCGCTGGCTGAGGATAGCGGCCTGGGTCCCCTTTCCGGCGCCGGGGGCGCCGAACATAATCAGCTTCATACCGTTCACCTCAGGGCTCACTCAAGGAAGCCCTTGTAGTGGCGCATCATCAGCTGGGCCTCCAGGGCCTTCACGGTCTCCAGCGCCACGCCCACCACAATGATGACGGAGGTGCCGCCGATGGCCAGGCTGGTCCCGGCGCTGCTGCCGGCCAGCAGCATGATGTTGCCCACAATGGTGGGCAGCAGGGCTACCACGGCCAGGTAGAGCGCGCCGAACATGGTGATGCGGGAGATGACCTTGGACAGGAAGTCGCTGGTGGGCTTGCCGGGCCGGAAGCCGGGCACGAAGCCGCCGTTCTTCTTCAGGTTGTTGGCCACCTCCACGGGGTTGAACTGGATGGTGTTATAGAAATAGCTGAACAGCACGATGAGCAGGAAATACACGATGCTGTACACCCAGCCCCGGGAATCGAAAATGGTCAGGAAGGTGTTCCAGCCGGTGCCCTCCTGGGTGGCGGAGGGCACAAACATGCCGATGGTGGCGGGGATGGAAGCGATGGACTGGGCGAAGATGATGGGCAGCACGCCGGACATATTCACCTTGATGGGCAGATGGCTGGACTGGCCGCCGTACATCTTCCGGCCCACCACCCGCTTGGCGTACTGCACAGGGATGCGGCGCTCAGAGTTGTCCATAAAGACGATGAACGCCACCAGCAGCAGCATACCGGCCACGATGAGCAGGATAAACGCGGGATGGAGCACCATGACGCTCTTGGGGTCGGACCCATTCATCCAGTTGAGCACACCGGCATAGATGCCGTAGACCATGGAGGGGACGCGGGCGATGATGCCTGCGAACAGGATGATGGAAATGCCGTTGCCGATGCCGAACTCGGTGATCTGCTCGCCCAGCCACATGACGAAGGCGGAGCCGGCCACAAAGGCGGCAATGATGACAATGGCGGGCCACACGCCCTGGGCGGACAGGAAGCTGGTGCCGTTGGAGCCCACCCGGATCATGGTGTAGTAACCGAAGGCCTGGAGCAGGGCGATGGCCACGGTGGCGTACCGGGTGATGGCGGTAATCTTCTTCTTGCCCTCCTCGCCGCCCTCCTTCTGGAGGCGCTCCAGAGCAGGGATGGCAATGGTCAGCAGCTGGATGATGATGGAGCTGTTGATATAGGGCTGGATGGACAGCGCGAACACCGTGGCCTGGGCAAAGGCGTCGCCGCTCATCACGTTGAGCAGGGAGAAGATGCTGGCAGACTGCGATGTGATATACTGGCTGAGCATCTGGGTGTCGATGAAGGGCACGGGCACCGCGGCGCCCACCCGGAAGATGAGCAGTGCGAACACGGTGAACATCAGCTTGCCCCGCAGCTCGGGCACCTTCCAGGCGTTGCGGATGGTCTGAATCATGCTCAGATCACCTCCGCAGTACCGCCCGCCTTTTCAATCTTCTCCTTGGCAGAGGCGGAGAACGCGGAAGCCCGGACCGTGAGCTTCTTGGTCAATTCCCCGTTGCCCAGGACCTTGACGCCGTACTCACACTTGGAAATGATACCCTTTTCCAGCAGGTCGCAAACATTGACCACCGCGCCGTCCTCAAACTTGTTCAGGGCGGAGACGTTGATGGCCTCCAGGCGCTTGGCAAAGATGTTGTTGAAGCCCCGCTTAGGCAGGCGGCGGGCCAGAGGCATCTGGCCGCCCTCAAACCCGATGCGGACGCCGCCGCCGGAACGGGCCCACTGGCCCTTGTGGCCGCGGCCGGCGGTCTTGCCGTTGCCGGTGCCGGGGCCGCGCCCCTTGCGCTTGCCCACCTGGGTGGAGCCGGGAGCGGGAGACAGTTCATGCAGATTCATGGTCGCAACCTCCTTAGGCGTTCTCGGTGACCTGGAGCAGGTAACCGATGTGGGCGATCTTGCCCCGGGTAGCCTCATTATCGGGCTGCACGGTGGTGTCGCCGATCTTGCGCAGGCCCAGGGCCTCGGCGGTGGCCTTATGCTTGGCCAGACGGCCGTTCAGGCTCTTGACGAGCTTGATGTTGATGGTTTTAGCCATTGTCGCCAGCCTCCTTAACCTAAGATCTCTTCCACGCTCTTGCCGCGGATGCGCGCGACTTCAGCGGGGCTGCGCAGGGACTTGAGCCCCTCCATGGTGGCAGCCACCACGTTCTGGGGATTGTTGGTGCGCAGGCACTTGGCGCGGATGTCGGACACGCCCGCGGCCTCCATCACGGCGCGCACCGGGCCGCCGGCGATGATGCCGGTACCCTTGGAAGCGGGTTTGAGGAGGACGCGTCCGGCGCCGAACTCGCCGATGACCTCGTGGGGGATGGTGGTGCCGGACAGGGTGATGGTAACCAGGTTCTTCTTGGCGTCCTCGATGCCCTTGCGGATGGCCTCGGCCACCTCGGCGGCCTTGCCCAGGCCGTAGCCCACCTTGCCCTTCTCGTCGCCGATGACGACCAGAGCGGAGAACTTGGCCACACGGCCGCCCTTGACGGTCTTGGAAACGCGGTTCAGGTACACGACCTTTTCCACGAACTCTTTGGGTTCTCTTTCAAAACGAGCCATTCTATTTTCCTCCTCCCTTAGAACTGCAGGCCGCCCTCACGGGCGCCCTCGGCCAGAGCCTTCACGCGGCCGTGGTACAGGTAGCCGCCGCGGTCGAACACCACGGCCTCGATGCCCTTGTCCTTGGCGCGCTGGGCGATGGTCTCGCCCACCTTCTTGGCGGCCTCACAATTGCTGCCGGGGCCCTCGAAGCCCTTCTCCTGGGAAGAAGCGGAGACCAGGGTGACGCCCTTGGTATCGTCGATGATCTGGGCGTAGATGTTGGTCCCGCTGCGGAACACGTTCAGGCGGGGACGCTCGGGGGTGCCGGACACCTTGCCGCGAACGCGCTTATGACGGTGCAGGCGCTGAGCCTTAGTATTGGGACGGTTAATCATAATCGGCACACCTCCTTATTATTTCTTGACGCCGGTCTTACCGACCTTGCGGCGGATGACCTCGTCAGAGTATTTGATGCCCTTGCCCTTATAGGGCTCGGGAGGACGCTTCTCGCGGACCTCGGCGGCGAACTGGCCCACCAGCTGCTTGTCGAAGCCGGAGATGATGATCTGGTTGGCGCTGGGGGTCTCGATGGTGATGCCCGCGGGGGCCTCCATGATGACCTGATGGGAGTAGCCCAGGTTCATGACCAGCTTGCCGCCCTCCATGGCGACGCGGTAGCCCACGCCGTTGACGTCTAAGGTCTTCTTGAAGCCCTCGGTGACGCCCACCACCATATTGTGGAGCAGGGTGCGGGTCAGGCCGTGCAGGGAGCGGTTCTCCTTCAAATCGTTGGGGCGGGTGACATGCAGCTCGGCTCCCTCCTGCTTGATGGTCATGTTGGGGTGCAGCTGCTGGGTGAGGGTGCCCTTGGGGCCCTTCACGGTGACGAGGTTGTTGTCCTCGATCTTGATCTCCACGCCGGCGGGAACGGCGATAGGAGCTCTGCCAATTCTAGACATTCCTATAACCCTCCTTACCAGACGAACGCCAGGACTTCGCCGCCGACATGGGCCTGACGGGCCTTCTTGTCGGTCATGACGCCCTTGGACGTGGAAACGATGGCGATGCCCAGGCCGCGGAGCACCCGGGGCAGCTCGTCGGCGCCGGCATAGACGCGCAGACCGGGCTTGGACACCCGGCGCAGGCCGGTGATGGCCTTCTCCTTGCCGGGCTGGATATACTTCAAAGTGATGCGGATGACGCCCTGGGTACCATCATTGATGGTCTGGAAGTTCTTGATATAGCCCTCGTCCAAAAGGATCTGAGCGATGGCCTTCTTCATGTTGGAAGCCGGAACATCCACGGTGTCATGCTTGGCGTTGCTCGCGTTGCGGATGCGGGTGAGCATATCCGCAATGGGATCGGTGATTTGCATGAGACTTTACCTCCTATTCAGATTACCGGAATTGTCACAATAGCGTTTTGTTGTCACGCCTCGCCTGCTCGCAACGCGCGGCTTCCCTCCGACTCGGGCTGGTCTTGGGCCGCTGTGCGGCCCTGCGCTCGCCCTCGCTTCGGTCCATCCGCGCTGCTCACGACGGCTCGGACGCTTCTCGGTACAGACGGAAAGGTATCGAGAGTTAGGCATCATCTCCCGACCTGTTGTCCGTCTTTTCCCTCGCCGGGGGTCTCTTAATGCGGCACCGTTCGACAGTGCCATATAACAGGCCCATAGGCGGGAGCAAGCTCCCGCCTTTGGACTCGTTACCATAAAATTACCAGGACGCCTTCTTGACCCCGGGAATTTCACCCTTATAGGCCAGCTCCCGGAAGCAGATACGGCAGATGCCGTAGTTGCGCAGGTAGGCGTGGGGACGGCCGCAGATCTTGCAGCGGTTATAGCGGCGGCTGGAGAACTTGGGCTCAGCCTGCTGCTTGTTAATCATGGACTTTTTGGCCATAGCAGTTTTCCTCCCTCTCTCAGCCGTTCTCGGTGTGGAACGGAGCGCCCAGAAGCGTCAGCAGCTCCTTGGCCTCTTCATCGGTCTTGGCGGTGGTGCAGATGACCACGTCCATGCCGCGGATCTTGTCGATCTTGTCGTACTCGATCTCGGGGAAGATCAGCTGCTCCTTCAGGCCCAGGGCGTAGTTGCCCCGGCCGTCGAAGGCGTTGGGATTGATGCCCCGGAAGTCGCGGACGCGGGGCAGGGCCACGTTGAACAGCCGGTCCATAAACTCCCACATCTTGTCCTGGCGCAGGGTGACCTTGGCGCCGATGGGCATATCCTTGCGGATCTTGAAGTTTGCGATGGGCTTCTTGGTCTTGGTGATAATGGGCTTCTGGCCGGTGATGGCGGTCAGGTCGGCCACCACGCTGTCCAGCACCTTCACGTTGTCCTTGGCCTCGCCGCAGCCGCAGTTGACCACGATCTTGACGATGCGGGGGATCTCCATAGAGGACTTGTAGCCAAACTTCTGCATCAGAGCAGGAGCCACGTCGGCGGCGTACTTCGCCTTCAGGTTAGGCACTTTTTTCTCAGCCATTGTTATGCTCCTCCTCTCTCTCAGATCTCGGCGCCGCAGTGCTTGCACACGCGGGTCTTCTTGCCGCCCTCCACCTTGTGGGCGGGACGGGTGGGCTTATTGCACTTGGGGCACACGGTCATCACCTTGCAGGCGTAGATGGGGGTTTCCTTCTGGACGATGCCGCCCTCCTCGCCCTGCTGGCGGGGCTTCTGGTGCTTGGAGGCCAGGTTGACCTTCTCCACGATCACCTTGCCGCCCTTGGGGTCCACGGACAGAACCTTGCCCTGCTTGCCCTTGTCCTTGCCGGACAGGACGACCACGGTGTCGTTCTTCTTCACGTTCATACTCATACCTCGCTCCCCCCCTTACAGCACTTCGGGAGCCAGAGACAGGATCTTCATGTAATCCTTGTCGCGCAGCTCGCGGGCCACCGGGCCAAAGATACGGGTGCCCCGGGGGTTCTTGTCCTCCTTGATGAGGACGGCGGCGTTCTCGTCGAAGCGGAGATAGCTGCCGTCGGCGCGGCGCACGCCCCGGGCGGAGCGGACGATGACGGCCTTGACCACCTCGCCCTTTTTCACCTGGCCGCCGGGCGCGGCCTTCCGCACGGAGGCCACCACCACGTCGCCGATGTTGCCGAACTTGCGCCGGGACCCGCCCAGCACACGGATGGTCTTGATCTCCTTGGCGCCGGTATTATCGGCCACCTTCAGATAGCTTTCTTCTTGGATCATACTGGCACCTCCTTTTACTTCGCCTTCTCGATGATCTCAACCACGCGCCAGCGCTTGTCCTTGGACAGGGGGCGGGTCTCCATCACGCGCACGCGGTCGCCCACGCCGCACTCGTTGTTCTCATCGTGGGCCTTCAGCTTGTAGGTCCTTTTCACGATCTTCTTGTACAGAGGATGGGCCACGCGGTCGGCGATGGCGACCACAACGGTCTTGTCCATCTTGTCCGAAACCACCAGGCCGACTCTGGTCTTACGAGAAGAGGTTCTCACTTCACTCATCGTTTACTCCTCCTTATCGGCCCTGCTGCTCACGCAGGATGGTCTTGACGCGGGCGATGTCCTTCTTGACCTCCGCGATGCGGACGGGGTTATCGAGCTGATTGGTGGCGTGCTGAAGACGGAGGTTGAACAGGTCCTTCTTCAGCTCCACCAGCTTGGCGTCCAGCTCGGCGGCGCTCAACTTACGCACTTCATTTGCCTTCATCTTCACTCACCACCCTTCTCCTCGGTCTCTTTCTTGACGATCTTGCACTTGATGGGCAGCTTGTGGCTGGCCAGACGCAGGGCCTCGCGGGCGGTCTCCTCGGGCACGCCGGCAATCTCGAACATGACGCGGCCGGGCTTGACCACGGCCACCCATCCCTCGGGAGCGCCCTTACCGGAACCCATACGGGTGCCCAGCGCCTTCTTGGTGATGGGCTTGTCGGGGAAGATCTTGATCCAGACCTTGCCGCCGCGCTTGGTGTAACGGGTCATGGCCACACGGGCGGCCTCGATCTGGTTGCCAGTGATCCAGGCGGGCTCGGCGGCCTGGAGGCCCCACTCGCCGTAAGCGACCTTGCTGCCGCGGGTAGCGGTGCCGGTCATGCGGCCGCGGTGGACGCGGCGGTACTTTACTCTCTTAGGCAGCAGCATTACTGGGCGCCTCCTTCCTTAGGAGCGGGAGCGGAGGAGCGGGGGCCGTTGTTGGGACGGGGGCCGCCCTGGCGGTCGCGGTTGAAGCCGCCCTGCCGGCGGTCGCCGCCCTGGCGGTTAAAGCCGCCCCTGCGGTCGCCGTCGCGGCGGCGGGGCCGCTGCTCGCGCTCCTTGTAGTTCTTGGTGTCGATGGTGCGGGGGGTGGTGCGCAGGGTCTGGGTGAGCACCTCGCCCTTGTAGATCCACACCTTTACGCCCAGCCGGCCGTAGGTGGTGGCCGCCTCGGCGAAGCCGTACTCAATGTCGGCGCGGATGGTCTGCAGGGGGATGGTGCCGTCATGGTAGTGCTCGGTGCGGGCGATCTCGGCGCCGTTGAGGCGGCCGGACACCTGGACCTTGATGCCCAGGGCGCCCATGCGCATGGCGCGGCCCATGGCGTTCTTCATGGCCCGGCGGAAGGCGATGCGCTTTTCCAGCTGCTGGGCGATGTTTTCCGCCACCAGCTGGGCGTTGGTGTCCACGTTCTTGACCTCGACGATGTTCAGCGCCACGCTCTTGCCCAGCTTCTTCTCCAGCTCCAGGCGGAGCTTCTCGATCTCCTCGCCGCCCTTGCCGATGACCACGCCGGGGCGGGCGCAGTGCACATAGATGCGCACCTTGGCGTTGTCGCGCTCAATCTCGATCTTGGGCACGCCGGCGGCGTACAGCTTCTTCTTGAGCTCGCGGCGGAGGTTGTAGTCCTCGACCAGCAGGTCGCCCACTTTCTCGTCACGGGCGTACCAGCGGGAGTCCCAGTCTTTGATGACGCCCACGCGCAGGCCGTGGGGATTCACTTTCTGTCCCATTTATTCTCGACCTCCTTTTCAGCGCTCTTTGACCACGACGGTCACATGGGAAGTTCTCTTCTTGATGCCGTAGGCGCGGCCCTTGGCCCGGGGCATATAGCGCTTGATGATGGGGCCGGGGGTGGCGTAGGTCTCGGCGACGTAGAGCTTCTCAGGGTCCATGCCGTGGTTGTTCTCGGCGTTGGCCGCGGCGCTGTGGACCAGCTTGGACAGGGGGTCGGATGCGGCCTTGGGGATCAGGGCCAGAATGGCCTCGGCGTCCTTGACGCTCTTGCCGCGGATCTGGTCGCACACGATGCCGACCTTGCGGGGAGAGATACGGATGTATCTCAGTGTGGCTTTCGCTTCCATTCTCTCTCCTCCTCCTTACTTACCGGTCTTGCTGCCCGCGTGGCCCTTGAAGGTGCGGGTGGGCGCGAACTCGCCCAGCTTATGGCCCACCATGTCCTCGGTGACATAGACGGGCACGTGCTTGCGGCCGTCGTGGACGGCGATGGTGTGGCCCACGAAGGAGGGGAAGATGGTGGAGGCGCGGCTCCAGGTCTTAAGGACCTTCTTCTCATTCTTCTTGTTCAGCTCGTCCACGCGCTTCAGCAGCTCGGGAGCGCAAAACGGGCCCTTCTTGATGCTTCTGCTCATCTGTTACACTCCCTCCTTACTTGCCGTTGCGGCGCCGGACAATGAACTTGTCGGTGCGGTTCTTCTTCTTGCGGGTCTTGTAACCCATGGCGGGCTTGCCCCAGGGGGTCACGGGGCCGGGACGGCCCACAGGGCTCTTGCCCTCGCCGCCGCCGTGGGGGTGGTCGTTGGGGTTCATCACGGAGCCGCGGACGGTGGGCCGCCAGCCCATGTGGCGCTTGCGGCCGGCCTTGCCGATGTGGATGTTGGCCCAGTCGGTGTTGCCCACCTGGCCGATGGTGGCCAGGCACTCCTCGCGGACCAGCCGGACCTCGCCGGAGGGCAGGCGGACCTGGGCCATGCCGTTCTCCTTGGCCATCAGCTGGGCGGCGGTGCCGGCGGAGCGCACCAGCTGGGCGCCCTTGCCGGGGTAGAGCTCGATGCAGTGGATGGTCTCGCCCACGGGGATCTCGGCGATGGGCAGGGCGTTGCCGGGCAGGATGTCCGCGCCGGAGCCGGTCATGATGGCGTGGCCGGACTTCAGGCCCACAGGGGCCAGGATATAGCGGCGCTCGCCGTCCTCATACTCGATGAGGGCGATGTTGGCGGAGCGGTTGGGGTCGTACTGGAGGTTAATCACAGTGGCCTTGCCCGCCTTGTCCCGCTTAAAGTCGATGACGCGGTACTTGCGCTTGTTGCCGCCGCCGCGGTGGCGGACGGTGATGCGGCCGTAGCTGTTGCGCCCGGCGTTCTTTTTCAGGCTCTCCAGCAGGGAGCGCTCCGGCTTGGCCTTCTTGTCGATCCCCTCGAAAGCGGACACGGTCATGTGGCGGCGGGAGGGGGTTGTGGGCTTATATGTCTTGATCGCCATTCTTCATTCTCCTCCTTACACCATGCCTTCGAAGAACTCGATGGTCTTGGAATCCTCGGTCAGGGTAATCATGGCCTTCTTCCAGTGGGGGCGGCGCCCCTCGGGGTAGCGGCCCATGCGCTTGACCTTGCCCTGCATGTTCAGGGTATTGACCTTGGCCACCTTCACGCCGAAGATCTCCTCGCAGGCCTTGGCGATCTCGATCTTGTTGGCGTCCTTGGCCACCTCAAAGGTGTACTTCTTCTCGGTGGCGGCGGCCATGGACTGTTCGGTGATGATGGGGCGCTTGATGATGTCGTATGCGGTCTTCATCAGGCGAACACCTCCTCGATGGCGGCCAGCGCCGCCTGGTCGATGATGACCTGGTTGGCGTTGACGATGTCGTAGACGTTGATGAGGTTGGCGGGGCTGGTGACCACGCCGGGGATGTTCCGGGCGGACAGCACCACGTTGGAGTCGCTGGTAACCACCACGGCCTTCTTGGACTCCACGGCGTTGAGGAAGCCCTGGAAGGTCTTGGTCTTGATTTCGCCCATCTCCAGCTTGTCGACCACCAGCACGTTGCCGGCGGCGGCCTTGGCGGACAGGGCGGACTTCAGGGCCAGGCGGCGCACCTTCTTATTGAGGGTGTACCGATAGGTGCGGGGCTTGGGGGCGAACACGATGCCGCCGTGGGTCCACTGGGGGGCCCGGGTGGAGCCCTGACGGGCGTGGCCGGTGCCCTTCTGGCGCCAGGGCTTCCTGCCGCCGCCGGACACTTCCGCCCGGGTCAGGCTGCTCTGGGTGCCCTGACGGCAGTTGGCCAGGTGGTTCTTGACCACGTCGTGGACCACGTACTGGTTGGGCTCGATGCCGAAGACGGCCTCGGAGAGCTCGACCTCGCCGATCTGCTTACCGGCCATATTGAAAAGGTTCGCTTTAGGCATTTGTCATTCTCTCCTTTCTCACTTATTACGCGCAGAGGCCTTCTGCGGGTTGACGCGGGCGGACTGCTTCTGGGGATTGACGCGGCCGCTGCCCTCCACCAGGTGCTTCTCGGCCAGCTTCTTGGCGCTGCTCCGCAGGGCGACCACGCCGCCGCGGGGACCGGGCACCGCGCCGCGCACGGCGATGACGCCCAGCTCCTCGTCCACCTGGACCACGTCCAGATTCATGACGGTGACCTGCTCGTTGCCCATCTGGCCCGCGCCGTTGTGCCCCTTGAAGATGCGGGAGGGGTCGGTGCTGGAGCCCATGGAGCCGGAATGACGGTGGACGGGGCCGCCGCCGTGGGTGTTCTTCTGCACGTGGCCGCCGCAGCGCTTGACGGCGCCCTGGTAGCCGTGGCCCTTGCTGATGCCGGTGATATCCACCCGGTCGCCGGGGGCGAACACGGTGGCGGTGAGCTCGTCGCCCACGTTCATCTCGGCGGCCTTGTCCAGCTTGAACTCCTTGAGCACCCGCAGGCACTTGCCGGCCTTCTTGCTGTGGCCCGCCTCGGGCTTGGACAGCTTCTTCTCCGGGACTTCATCGAAGCCCAGCTGGACGGCGGTGTAGCCGTCCTTTTCCTCGGTCTTCTTCTGCACCACGGTGCAGGGGCCCGCCTGGATGACGGTGACCGGGATGACCTTACCGGCTTCGTCGAAGATCTGGGTCATACCCACCTTCTTGCCGATGATGGCCTTTTCCATGTGTATTCCTCCTTGTTTAAGGTTATTGGTTGAAAAACGTGGGCATTGGGCTCCCATTGGTTTTCCAACATGACCCGCTTACCTCAATAACGCGGTAAGCTGCGGTACTGACTGGTTTGCGCAGGACTTATCGGTCCAAATCCTCGGCCACAATTCCTAAAAGGCCTCCAGCTTTGCCCTGGTGATCTTGATTTGGCACGCGATTCCGCTGTCCCTATCCTCTTAAATCGTCAAGTGCGCAGTCGGATGGTTACAGCTTGATTTCAATCTCCACGCCGGCGGGGAGCTCCAGGCTCATCAGGGCCTCCACGGTCTTGGGGGAGGGCTTGACCACGTCGATGAGCCGCTTGTGGGTGCGGCGCTCGAACTGCTCCCGGGAATCCTTGTTGACGTGGGGGGAGCGCAGGATGGTGACGATCTCCCGCTTGGTGGGCAGGGGGATGGGGCCGGAGACGGCGGAGCCGCTGCGCTTGGCGGTGTCCACAATCTTCTCGGCGGCCTGGTCGATGAGCTGATGGTCATAGGCCTTCAGCCGGATGCGGATCATTTCTTTCTGAGCTGCCATTGTTTTTCCTCCTTGATACGAAGTGACGTTTGAGAACTGCGTCTAAGCTCCGTAACGGGTGAGCGGTTTTCAATCCACGTTTCCGTGCGTATCACTCCCCGGCATGAATAAAACCGGCGCAAAGCTGGCCGGTTCTACCCACCCAGGGCGATATACGCCATGGAATGAGCCTCTCAGCCGCCCGATCTTACGGACATACTCCGCGGAAGTTACCTCGCCGGGCGAGCAATCTCCCGCATCATCGCAGTGCGCCCCTTTCAAGGCGCTTGACTATTGTACAACATTACCACACAGAAAGTCAAGGAGTTTTTTGCCTGTTTTCCAAAGTTTTTTCACGGTTTTGGGCCTTTTCACGGAAAGCAGTATGTGCAACATGCCCAATGCTTCAAGACAGCCTCCCCGCCGCCGGCGGGGAGGCTGTCCTCACGCTGTTTTTAATACGCCACGCCCCAGTAAACCATATGCTTGGCGGGCCTGCCGCAGCAGGCGCACACGTCGCCCAGCCGCTCCTGCCGGAAGGGGATGCACCGGGAGGTCACCCCCGCCTCCTCCTTCATCTTCACCTCGCAGGCCTCGTCGCCGCACCACATGGTCTTGGCAAAGCCGCCCTGGCTCCCCATCTTTTCCTTGACCTCGGCCAGGGTGGCGCAGGGATAGGTGTTGTCCTCCAGGTTCTTCTTGGCCTTGGCGTACAGCCCGGCATGGACGTCCTCCAGCATTCCGGCCACGGTGTCCTCGATGCCGTCCAGGGATACAAAGGACTTCTCCCCGCTGTCCCGGCGCACCAGCACGCACTGGTTCTTTTCCATGTCCTTGGGGCCCAGCTCCAGCCGCAGGGGCACGCCCTTCATCTCGTACTCGGCGAACTTCCAGCCGGGAGAGTTGTCGGAGGCGTCCATCTTCACCCGGAAGCCCGCCTTTTGCAGCCGCGCCATCACGGCCTCATTGGCCTCGATCACGCCCTGCTTGTGCTGGGCCACGGGAATCACGACAACCTGGATGGGAGCCACCTTCGGCGGCAGTACCAGCCCCCTGTTGTCTCCGTGGGTCATAATGACGCCGCCAATGGTCCGGGTGGTGATACCCCAAGAGGTCTCGAAGGGCGTTGCCTGATGGTTATTCTTATCCGCGAAAGAGATCCCGAAGGCTCGGGCGAACCCGTCCCCGAAGTAGTGGCTGGTGCCGTTTTGCAGCGCCTTTTTATCGTGCATCATACACTCGATGGTGTAGGTGCGCTCCGCCCCGGCAAACTTCTCCTTGTCGGTCTTCATGCCCATCACCACCGGCATGGCCAGCACGTCCTCGCACAGCTCGGCGTAGATGCGGTGCATCCGCTCCGTCTCCTCAATAGCCTCCTCGGCGGTGGCGTGGAGGGTGTGGCCCTCCTGCCACAAAAACTCCCGGTGGCGCAGGAAGGGCCGGGTGGTCTTCTCCCAGCGCAGCACGGAGCACCACTGGTTATAGAGCATGGGCAGGTCCCGCCATGAGTGGACCACATCGGCCCAGTGGTCGCAGAACAGGGTCTCCGACGTGGGGCGGATGGCATAGCGCTCCTCCAGCTTCTCGCTGCCGCCGTAGGTCACCCAGGCGCACTCGGGGGCAAAGCCCTCCACATGGTCCTTTTCCTTTTGAAGCAGGGACTCGGGGATGAGCATGGGCATGGAGACGTTCTGGTGGCCCGTCTCCTTAAAGCGCCGGTCCAGATACGCCTGGATATTCTCCCAGATGGCGTAGCCGTAGGGCCGGAGGATGAACATCCCCTTGGTCTTGGCATAGCCGATGAGCTCCGCCTTGGTGCACACGTCGGTGTACCACTGGGCAAAGTCCACGTCCATATCAGTGATCTGGCTGACCTGCTTGTTTTTGTCCTGTGCCATTTCGCTTCAATCCTTTATATAAAAATGGGTTTCTCCATATCCTAGACAGGATCATCATATTGTATTGCCAAACAGGCGAAAAGTCAAGGCCCCCTTTCCCTTCCCAGCCACAACAGTTTATAATATAAGGCCTCAAAATAACGCGCTGTTATTTTGTCCGGACCGGCGGCCCCGCCGCAGACACCAAAGAAAAGGAGCTGTTATCATGTCACATTCCCGCACCAGCCGCATTGTCCTGCGTCCCATCCCCGCCCCGCCCAAGGTGGGCTTCCCCCTGCCCCGGACCGCCCCGCCCGCCAACGCCAGCATCACCCTGGGGCGCTGGCTGGACATCTGGATGGAGAAGGACATTGAGCCCTGCCGGGCGGACACCACCATCAACGGCTACGACATCATCATCCACAACCACATCACCCCGGCCCTGGGCAAGGTGCGGCTGACTGACCTGTCCCCGGAGCTCATCAACGGCTACTACCAGTGGCTGGCGGACGAGAAGGGCCTGTCCCCCAACACCATCCGCAAGCACCACGTGCTGCTGCACACCGCCCTGAAGTCCGCTTTCCGCCAGGGGGTGATTCCGGCCAACCCCATCCAGCGGGCCACGCCGCCCCAGGCCACGGCGGTGGAGGTGTCCTACTACACCCCCGCCCGCCTGGGCCAGCTCCTCCGGGCGGTGAAGGGGGACCCGCTGGAGGTGCCGGTCCGTCTGGCCTGCTTTCTGGGCCTGCGCCGCAGCGAGATCCTGGGCCTGCGCTGGCGGGATGTGGACCTCCACTCCGGCCAGATCTCCATCCGCTGGGTGCGCACCACCGTGGGCTCCCGGGTGGTGGAAAAGGCCCCCAAAACCTCCGACAGCTGCCGCACCCTGTCCATCGCCGCCCTGGACGACCTGCTGGACCTGCTCCGCGCCCTCCAGGCCAAGCGCCTCCGGGACGGCATGCCCTGCGCCCCGGAGGACTTTCTCCTGCTGGACGGGGTGGGCCAGCCTCTGCACCCCAACCTGATGTCCTCCGCCTTCGCCGCCTTCATCCGCAGGCACAGCCTGCCTCCCATCACCTTCCACGGCCTGCGCCACACCTTCGCCAGCATGGCCAACAACGCCCGGGTGCCCATGTACCAGATCAGCCGGGCCATGGGCCACAGCAATCCCAACATCACCCAGCGCATCTACACCCACCTGTTCGACCAGACCCACGGGGAGGTGCTGGCGGCAGTGGCCGATACGATCTCCCGGGAAAGCGCCCTCCCCCGCCGCGGGGCATAAAAGGGAGGCGCACCTCCCGGCACGCCTCCGTAAAGCATTTTCACTTTACCCTAAAAAACTCCCTCTCACTCATCCTCCGCCCGGAACGCTTTGGCAGGCAGCAGGTCACTGAGGGCCACCAGCTCGTCGTCGAAGCCTCCCCGGTCCCAGGCCACGCCGGGCTCCCGCAGCAGCCCTTCCCCGTTCTCCCCCACCTCGCCCAGGGGAATGGAGGCCACTACCCGCAGCCCGCGGCCGTCGGCACAGTCCGCCACCAGCGTCCCGCCGTGAAGCGCCGCCGCCCGCCGGGCGATGGCCACCCCCACGCCGCCCCGCCGCCAGTCGGGCACAGCCTCCTCCGCGCTGCAAAACAGATACCTGAGCCGTTCCGGGGCCACCCCCGGCCCGTCGTCCTCCACGGTGAACACCGCCCGGTCCCTCTGCTGGACCAGGACAATCTTCACATGTTTGCCCGCCTTGGCCCCGTTGGACACCAGCTCCATCAGCATCTGCCGGATCAGCGCCTCATCCGCCATGACCAGCAGCAGCTCCGGGGCCCTGGCCGTCAGCTCCACCCCGGCTAAGGCCAGCAGCGGCCCCATCCGTTCCTCCAGGTCCCGGACCACCCGGGCCAGATCGGTCAAAGCAGGCTCCGCCCCGGCGCCCTCGCCGCCCAGCCTCTGGGTGAGCTCCAGGCGGCCCACCACCCGCAGCATGCGGCAGATGCTCTGGTTCAGCGCCGCTAGATACCCCTTGCTCTTCTCGTCCGTGGCCGTGCGCTCCAGCAGCTGACTGGCCACCGTCATCTGGGCCAGCTGGAGCCGCAGCTCCGCCGCAGTTTTTGCCTCGCCCTGGTTGATGCCCGTCTGGTCCATCCCATCGCCCCCTTCGATCCCTCTCCTGCTATGCTATGCAGTTTCGCTCCGCGTTTCTCTGGGAATCTTTTCCCTGTGAATGTCGAATTTTGTCGAATTTTCCCCATTGTAGCAGACTTCCCCAAATTTGACAAGGGCGGGGGGCGGCAAAAACGCCCGGAGCTGTGCTCCGGGCGCTTTGCTGAATTTTACCCCCGATCCAGCCGCTCCGCCACCTGGGCCATGGGGTTGGGCTCATAGCCCTCCACCTGTCCGGCGTCCACCGCCCGGGCCAGGGCCGGGTCCAGCGGCAGCTTGGCCAGCACCGGCAGTGACAGCTCCGCGCCCAGCGTGTCGATGGTGCTCTCACCGAAGACAGGGTGCTCCCCGCCGCAGTCCGGGCAGCGGAAATAGGAGTAGTTCTCCACCAGCCCCAGCACGGGTATCTCCATCATCCCAGCCATCCGCACCGCCTTGGTGACAATCATGCCCACCAGGGCCTGGGGAGCGGTGACCACGATGACGCCGTCCACCGGCAGGGACTGGAACACCGTCAGCGGCACGTCCCCCGTCCCGGGAGGCATATCCACGAACAGGTAGTCCAGCTCGCCCCAGACCACGTCGGTCCAGAACTGCTCCACCGCCCCGGCGATGACCGGCCCCCGCCACACCACCGGGTCGGTCTCATGCTCGATGAGCAGGTTCAGGCTCATCAGCTTGACGCCCCCCTGGGTGACGGCGGGGAGGATGCCCTCCTCGGAGCCCAGCGCCCGCTGGGAGATGCCGAAGGCCTTGGGCACCGACGGCCCGGTGATATCCGCGTCCAGCACGCCCACCTTCTTCCCCCGCTTGGCCATGGCGGCGGCCAGGGTGCAGGTGACGGCGGACTTGCCCACACCCCCCTTGCCGCTGACTACGGCGATGACCTTTTTGATCCGGGAGTGGGCGTTGGCGGGCTTGCGCAGGTCCTGGGGTTCGGCCCGCTCCCCGCAGCTTGCGCCGCAGGACGAGCAGTCATGGGTACATTCGCTCATGTTGATCCTTCTCCTTACCGCGCCCCGGCAGTGAAAAAGGGCGCAAAAATTTTTTGATAAAATACCTTGACAGGCGAAGTACCTCGTGCTATATTATCCTCACAGAGTTACTTCGGCTCACGAGGTATCTTGAGTGGCCGGGTATTTCAGATATCCGGAAAACGACCTGCACCTGGAAGGGAGGACGCCATGTCGATTTCAGCGGACACCCTGCGCGGCCATACGGACACCATTATCTTAACACAATTGATGCGCGGGGACAACTACGGTTATGAGATCAATAAAAACATTTTGGAGCGCACCCAAGGGGAGTATGGCTTCAAGGAGGCCACCCTATACACCGCCTTCAAGCGGCTGGAGCAGAGCGGCCTCATCGCCTCCTACTGGGGCGACGACGGCCCCGGCGCCCGCCGGCGGTACTACGCCATCACCGACGAGGGCCGCAGACGCTGGGCGGAGGCCCGGCAGGAATGGGAAAATACCCGCGCCTTACTGGACGCGCTGATTTCAGTAGAGGAGGATCAAAACAATGGATGAGATGAAAGTGAAGCTGGCCGACGCTGTGGCCGCCAAGCTCACCGCCGCCCCCCGGTCCGACGCCAAGGACGAGCTCATTGAAGAGCTGTCCGACAACCTGTACCGCCGCTTCCTGGACATGACCAGCGCGGGCATGGAGGAGGAGGCCGCCTTCAGCCGGGCCCTGGAGGACCTGGGGGACGTGGACGAGCTGCTCAGCTACCTGGGCGCGGAGCCCGCCCGGAAGGACGCGGACGTGGTCGTCAACCAGGAGGGCGATGTCCGCTATGGCTATCAGCCCGAGGGCTCCGCAGACGGGCAGGGCAGCACCCATTACGACTACGGCTGCGGGGCCAAATCCCCCCAGAGCGACCTGGACGCCATCTTCGCCACCGTGGCCGAGGCCTGCCGCGTGGCGGTGGACCAGACCCGGGAGGCCATCATCCAGGCCAAGGACGCCATCCAGCGCCGCACCACCGTGGAGAAGGGAAACGGCCACGTGCGGGTGCACTTCAACGCCGGTCCCGGCGCGCCCGTCCCGCCGGAGCCCCCTGCGCCGCCCACGCCGCCTGCCCCCCCCACGCCCCCCAGCGGCGACGGCTGGGAGTTTGAGGCGGAGCTGGACTCCGATCAGGGCCGCTTCTTTGCCGGGGCGGGCCCCAGGCAGCGCAAGGACGTGATTTACGGCTTCGGCTACGACAAGACCAAGGGCGGCTTTTTCACCCAGTGGGGCGAGTATCAGGGCGGGGACCAGGGCCCGGACCCGGAGTTTCGGGGCCCCCACTTCACCGGCCAGGACTCCGGGATGCAGGCCAATGACGACGGCTCCTACTCCGTCACCGCCCTGCGGGACCTGCGGGGCATTGAGGTGTTCACCACCTCCGGCGACGTGTCCATCCACGTCAGCGAGGCCCCGGACGCGGGGGTCATCATCGACGGCGACGTGGACGAGCTGGACGTGACCTGCTCCGCCGACGGCGTGCTAACTATCCGTGAGGGCCGCACCGCCAGCTCCTCCTTCTTCTCCCGCCGGGGCCTGTGCTCCGCCGACGTGGAGCTGTACCTCCCCTGCCGCCACTGGGAGACCATCCTGGTCAGCACCACCAGCGGCGACGTGGAGATCGACCGGGAAGGGCTGGACATTGACCAGCTCTCCGTCAGCACCACCAGCGGCGATTTGAGCTGCCGCCTGCGGGCCTGTAAGCAGTTGGCCTTCAAGGCCTCCAGCGGCGACCTGGACCTGTCCGGCTCCTGCGCGGAGCTCCACGCGGAGACGGCCAGCGGCGACATCTGCCTCCACGGGCAGTTTGAGAGCGTCTGCCTGAAAACCGCCAGCGGCGACATCCAGCAGGACGGCCTGGTGGAGCGGTTCCTGGGCAGCTCCATGAGCGGCGACGTGGAGGTGGAGACCTCCCAGCTGCCCCAGCTGATGCAGATCTCCTCCAAGTCCGGGGACTGTCGGGCACGCATCCCGGACGCGGGCCCCTTCACCCTGCGCATGAAGACGGTCAGCGGCGAGATGGACTGCGGGTTCCCCACGAACTACGTCAACGGCATGTTCGTCTACGGCGACGGCTCCGGGCCGTCCTACTCCATGACCTCCGTCAGCGGCGACGTGACGCTGGAGCGCTATTGATCAGGGATGCGTTCTTTTTCTTAAAAGAAAAAGAACCAAAAAGAACGTTTGATTCGCCGCGGAGTCTCTATTTTATGGGACGTTCCGGCATAACAATAGAGTGGCCCGGCCGGCCGCAAATTGAGATATTTGAAAGGAGAGCAAAACTATGAAGCGTCTTTTTCGTACCGAGGGCCCCGACGCCGTCATCTGCGGCGTGTGCGGAGGCATTGCCCGTTACTTTGGTGTCGATCCCACAATCGTGCGCGTGGCCACCGTTCTGCTGGTGTGGTTCGCGGGCCTGTCCCTGTGGGTTTATATTATCGCCGCCCTGATTATGCCCAAAGAGAGCTCCCTGTATTGAGCCTGTCCGTCCAAACAGGTTCAGCAGAGCGCACACCGGGATCGGCAAGCAGAGCGCCCCGCCGGGAGTTATCCTCCCCCGGCGGGGCGCTGCCGCGTTTTGCCTCTTACAGGTTGGCTTTGATCTTCTCAATCATCTCGGCGTACTCGCTGTCGGACAGCTTCACCTTGCCGGGGTTCATCTCGAACACCCCGCCCCACTCGTACTGATCCTTGTACTTGGGCACCAGGTGGAAGTGGAGGTGGCAGCCGGTGTCGCCGTAGGCGCCGTAGTTCACCTTATCCGGGTGGAAAGCGGCGTGGATGGCCTTGGCGGCACGGGCCACGTCGGCAAAGAAGGCGTTGCGGTCCTCCTCGCTGATGTCCACCAGCTCGCTGACGTGGTCCTTGTAGGCCACGATGCACCGCCCGGGGTGGCTCTGCTCCTTGAACAGGATCAGGGTGCTGACGCTCAGGTCGCAGATGTAGATGCCGAAGGCGTCCAGCAGGTCCCCGCGCATACAGTAGCCGCAGTTTTGATCTTTCATATTGTTCCGTCCTTTCTTCCGGGCCCGCCCGGCCCGGTTTATACCATTCTTAAGCATACCAGCATTTGACCGGCTCCGTCAAGAGTTCATGCAAAACCGCCCTTCCAAAACACCCCTTACAACCGCAGGCTCCAGGCATGCAGCCCTTCATGTCTTTGCCGCCCCTCTTGCGCCAGCGCAGTATTCATGATAGAATGCAGGACAAAGACGTTTGAAGTTACGATAGAAGATTGATTTGGCTTTAAGGAGGGACCGTCATGATCGAATGGCTGACCGGTATATTGGACAGCAGGAGTTTCTTGCGCATTAACGCGGTGTTTGGCTTCCTTTTCTTGGGTCTTTTTATATTCTTCTATTTTTCAAAAGAGGGAAAAGACGAGCGAGGGCGAGGGCTCATTGCCACGGCTTCACTGATTGCTTATGCCATGCTGTTTGTTCTCTTAAATATTTTCGCCTTTTTCACACCGTGGTTTATGGAAAATATTGTGCGATTATCAAATGGACTACAGCTGGTCTATACTCTCTTTCTTTTTACGGCTGTTCTCGCATTGCAGATTCTAAGAAAAATCAGATGAAGCAAACATAACGTCGGTCTCCGGAATATGGCCGGCTATGATGTTCTGCACGGCAATCGCGCAGGACGTCAGCTCACAACGGCACGCAACGGCAAAAGCCCCCGCCGCCGGCGGGGGCTTTTGCTATGCTTTGGGAGCGCTCAGCCCTTTGCGGGCACGGTCTTGGTAGCTACGATGTCCACGCCGGTGCCGCACACGTCGGCCAGCACCACCTGGCCGATGGCCACGGGGGCCTCCAGCTCAATGTCCTGGATAGCCTTTACGCAGTCGAAAATCTTCCCCTTGGGGATATCGCTGGCGGTCTTGACGGACGCCATAGCCAGCTTGCCGCCCTTCACCTTCACCGTGCTGGTGACGATGCGGGTGGGGTTGGTCAGCTCCTTGCGGGCGTATGCGTCGCCCCGGGGGCAGGTGTTGCCGGACACGGTCTTGACCTCGCCGTTCTCCAGGGTGACGGTCAGCGGGCAGCCCAGCGGGCAGTTGATACAGATCAGATTCTTCTCTTCCATCTTCTTACGCCTCCTCCAGGGTCACGGTGATGCCTTCCGCCTCGGGATGGTCGGTCAGCAGGCTGGTCTTGAGGACCACGGTCTCCATCTCGCCGGGGGCCAGCACGGGGCGCTTGCGGCTGAAGATGCAGGCGTCCCCCGCATAGACTGCCACCTTTTTGTTCTTATATACGTTGCCCACCCGGAACCGCAGGGTAACACTGTCACCGGCGGCGTCGGGCCGGACGGCCACGGGCACGGTGTAGCGCACGCCGTTCTCGCACTTCACCGGCAGGGACTTATGCTCCTCCGCCTTGCAGCCAGAGGCGATATAGTTGGCGGCGTGGCGGCCGGCGGCCCCCGCCTCCTCGGACACGTAGTCCACCAGGTCGTGGACGTGGAGCACGTTGCCCGCGGCGAACACGCCGGGGATGCTGGTCTCCAGGCTCTCGTTGACGGTGGGGCCGTTGGTGATGGGGTTGAGCTCCACGCCGGCGGAGCGGCTCAGCTCGTTCTCCGGGATCAGGCCGCAGGACAGCAGGAGGGTGTCGCACTCATAGCGCTCCTCGGTGCCGGGGATGGGCCGGTTCTTCTCGTCCACCTGGGCGATGGTGATGGCCTCGACGCGCTTCTTGCCCTCGATATCCACCACGGTGTGGCTCAGTTTCAGGGGGATGCCGTAGTCGTCCAGGCACTGGACGATGTTCCGCTTCAGGCCGCCGGAGTAGGGCATGAGCTCGGCCACCACCTGGACCTTAGCGCCCTCCAGGGTCATGCGGCGGGCCATGATGAGGCCGATATCGCCGGAACCCAGGATGACCACCTTGCGGCCGGGCAAATAGCCCTCCATGTTCACCAGCCGCTGGGCGGTGCCGGCGGTGAAGATGCCGGCGGGGCGGTAGCCGGGTATGTTCAGCGCGCCGCGGGGACGCTCCCGGCAGCCCATGGCCAGGATGACCGCCTTGGGATGGAGCTGGAACAGCCCGTCCTCCCGGTTCATGGCGGTGACGGTCTTATCCGCCGCCAGGTCCAGCACCATGGTATTCAGCTTATAGGGGATGTCCAGCTTCTTGACCTGCTCGATGAAGCGCCCGGCGTACTCGGGGCCGGTGAGCTCCTCTTTGAAGGTGTGCAGGCCGAAGCCGTTGTGGATGCACTGGTTGAGGATGCCGCCCAGCTCGTTGTCCCGCTCCAGGATGAGGATATCGCGCAGCCCCGCCTCGTGGGCGGCGACTGCCGCGGCGAGCCCCGCGGGGCCGCCGCCAATGATGACAAGTTCATATTCTCTCATGGTTCAGCCCCTCCTCAAATGGCGTCCTTGTTGACGCCCACAATCAGCTCGGACCCGGCCCCGGACTTGGTGATTTCGCTTTGGTCCACACCCAGCTCACGGGCCAGGATCTCCATAACCCGCGGCGAGCAGAAGCCGCCCTGGCACCGGCCCATGCCGGCCCGGACGCGGCGCTTCACCCCGTCCACGCTGCGGGCCCCGGGCACGCGGTGGATGGCGTCGATGATCTCGCCCTCGGTGACGGTCTCGCAGCGGCAGATCACGGTGCCGTAGGCGGGATGCTCCTTGATGAGGGCGGCGTGGGCCTGGTCGTCCAGCCCCTTGGGGTCCAGGATGCCCTTCCGGCGCGGGTCGAAGGACAGGTCCACCTCCAGGCCCAGGATGTCCTTCACGATACCGGCCACCATGCGGCCGATGGCGGGGGAGGAAGACAGGCCGGGGGACTCGATGGCGGCGCAGTCCACAAAGCCGGGCTTGATCTCGCCGATGAAGAACTCGTGGCGGGCCTCATGGGCGCGCAGACCCGCGAAGCTGGTGATGGTCTGGCGCAGGGGCACGTTCTTCACCGCCATGCCGCACTTGGCCCGCACGTCGTCCAGGCCGGCCTGGGTGGTGTTGACACCCTCCTTGTCCTCCACGTCGATGGCGGTGGGGCCCACGATGGTGTTGCCGTGGACGGTGGGGGCCACCAGCACGCCCTTGCCGTACTTGCCGGGGAGCTGGAAGATGGTGTTGCTCACAAAGCCCTGGGTGGTGTGGTCCAGCAGGAAGTAGTCGCCCCGGCGGGGGATGATGGTCATGTTGTCGTCGGCCACCATGTTGTGCAGCTTATCGGAGTACAGCCCGGCGGCGTTGACGACAACCTTCGCCTCCACGTCGCCCTTGACGGTGGACACCTTCCAACCGCCGTCGATCTTCTCAATATTGGTGACCTCGCTGTCAAACTGGAACCTCACCCCGTTGTGGGCGGCGTTCTCCGCCAGGGCAAAGGTGAGCCCGAAGGGGCATACGATGCCGCCGGTGGGGGCGTACAGCGCGGCCACGGCCTCGTCGCTGATGTTGGGCTCCATCTCCACCAGCTCGTCCCGCTCCACGATGCGCAGGCCCTCCACCCCGTTGGCCACGCCATTGGCGTAGAGCTTATTCAGGGCGGGGCGGTCCTCCTCGCTCATCATGACCACCAGGGAGCCGTTCTGCTCGTAGGCGAAATCCAGCTCCCGGGCCAGCTCGGGCATGAGCAGGCTGCCGGCCACGTTCAGCTTAGCCATGAGGCTGCCGTTCGCGGCGTCGTAGCCCGCGTGGACGATGGCGCTGTTGGCCTTGGTGGTGCCGCAGCACACGTCCTCTTCCCGCTCCAGCACCAGCACGTCCGCCTTGTACCGGGAGAGCTCCCGGGCGATGGCGCAGCCGGACACGCCCGCGCCGATGATGACGATATCAACCATGCAGGTTTCACTCCTTTTCCGTCTAAATTCTTCACGTTTTTTAAAATAAGAGCCGGGCAGCCCGGTTTATTCCCCCCGAAGGGAGACTGGACTGCCCGGCTCACAGCATTCTCATCACTCAGCATGAGAGACCAGGGGTATTATGCGGCCCAAAGGGCCCTTCTATCCGAACGGTCAGACAATCAGCTGAGTTCCGATCAGACTTTGGATGGGAATCAGCCCCACACGCCGGCGGCGCCCAGGCCCATGTAGGCCAGAACCGCCAAAACAGCGCCGATGATCGGACCCACCAGGGTAACGACGGCGTAACCCCAGTTGGAGTCGCCCTTGCCCTTAATGGGCAGGAAGGAGTGGGCGATACGGGGACCGATGTCGCGGGCGGGGTTCAGGGCATAGCCGGTCAGGCCGCCCAGAGACATGCCGATGGACACGATGATGCCGAACACGAACAGGTTGCTGACGCCGCCGGCCACAGTGCCGGGGATACCCTTGATGGCGAAGACCAGCACGAAGGTGGCCACCACCTCAGCGAAAATGTTCAGAGGCATATTGGGGATGGACGGGCCGCAGGAGAACACGCCCAGCTTGGTGCCGGGGTCGTCGGTGGCGTCGAACTGATCCTTGAACATCAGGTAGACCACGCAGGCGCCCAGGATGGCGCCGGCGAACTGGGCAAGGATATACACGGGGACAATGGCCCAGCCGCCTTCCAGGCTGCCGTCCACCGCCAGAGCGATGGTCAGGGCGGGGTTGAAGTGTGCGCCGGAGGCGGCGCCGAAGATGAACGCGGGGATCATGACGGCAAGGCCCCAGGCCAGAGTGATCTGGATGGAACCGGCGCCCTTCATGCCGGACTTGTTCAGTGTGACGTTGGCGACCACGCCGTCGCCCAGCACGATAAGCAGGAACGTGCCTACGAACTCGGCTAAGAATTTCACTAACATTGACAAAACCCTCCTCTTTTATTCTCTATCCCGGGGCGGCCGCCGAAGGCCGCCCCAGGGGACAGACTTACGGGGTATATCTGGTCGGACGCGCGGCACGCTGCCGCGAATAGTCGGGACTTAGTCCTCCTTGGCCCAGCCGTAGGAGCACTTGACGGCCTTGTTCCAGCCCTTGCAGCGGGCGGTGCGCTCGGCCTCGTCGATGGCGGGCTCGAAGGTGCGGTCGATGGCCCAGTTCTTGATGACGTCCTCCTTGCTGGCCCAGTAGCCCACGGCCAGACCGGCCAGGTAGGCCGCGCCCATGGCGGTGGTCTCAACACACATCGGGCGGTTGACGGGCGCACCGCTGATGTCGGCCTGCATCTGCATCAGCAGGTTGTTGGCGGAAGCGCCGCCGTCCACCTTCAGGGCGGCCAGGTTCACGCCGGAGTCGGCCTTCATGGCCTGGAGCACGTCATTGACCTGATAGGCCATGGATTCCAGAGTAGCGCGGATGATGTGGTACTTGTTCACGCCGCGGGTGATGCCCACGATGGTGCCGCGGGCGTACTGATCCCAGTGGGGAGCGCCCAGGCCGGTGAAAGCGGGCACCACATAGCAGCCGTTGGTGTCCTTGACCTTGCGGGCCAGGTACTCGGAGTCGGGGGAGGAGTCCACCATGCGCATCTCGTCGCGCAGCCACTGGATGGAGGCGCCGGCCACGAAGATGGAGCCCTCCAGCGCATAGTTGACCTTGCCGTCCAGGCCCCAGGCGATGGTGGTGACCAGGCCATTCTTGGAGAAGACGGGCTTCTCGCCGGTGTTCATCAGCAGGAAGCAGCCGGTGCCGTAAGTATTCTTGGCCTCGCCGGGGTTGAAGCAGGTCTGGCCAAACAGGGCGGCCTGCTGGTCGCCGGCCGCGCCCGCGATCTTGATGGGACCGCCGAAGAACTGGGGATCGGCCTCGCCGTACACGCAGCTGGAGGGTTTGGCCTCAGGCAGCATGGAGGCGGGGATGTTCAGCTCGGCCAGGATCTCGTCGTCCCACTTCAGCTCGGTGATGTTGAACAGCATGGTGCGGGCGGCGTTGGAGTAGTCGGTGACATGGACCTTGCCCTTGGTCAGCTTCCAGATCAGCCAGGTCTCCACGGTGCCGAAGAGCAGCTCGCCCTTCTCGGCCCGCTCGCGAGCGCCGGGGACGTTCTCCAGCAGCCAGCGGACCTTGGAGCCGGAGAAGTAGGCGTCGATCTCCAGGCCGGTCTTGGCGCGAATCTTGTCCACCAGGCCCTTTTCCTTCAGGGAGTCGCAGTACTCGGAGGTGCGGCGGCACTGCCAGACGATGGCGTGATGGATGGGCTCGCCGGTGTTCTTATCCCACACGATGGTGGTCTCACGCTGGTTGGTGATGCCGATGGCGGCGATGTCCGCGGCGGTGACGCCCAGATTCTTCATGGCCTCCTGAGCCACCTCCAGCTGGGTGGACCAGATCTCCTCAGCGTCGTGCTCGACCCAGCCGGGCTTGGGGAAGAACTGGGTGAACTCCTTCTGAGCCACGCTGCACATCTCGCCCTTCTCGTTGAACAGGATGCAGCGGTTGCTGGTGGTGCCCGCGTCCAGCGCCATAACGTACTTAGCCATACTCGTGTTCCTCCTTTATAAAATTGAATCGTATTGTGAAAGCAGGCCGTTCGCTCCTGCCGGTCCCTGTCCCTGGGCCAACCCTTGGGAAGCCGTGCCCAGTCCCAGAAACGCTTATGCTGGCAATCATTATAGCAAATACCGGAGGGAATGTCATTCGACAACCGGAAGTGATTGTATAAATTTTAAAAAAATTATTTTGTCTCCGCCTTAGTTTTGTACAAATCGTCAAGTCCTGTCAAGGCGGACCGCCCTCACCCCGCCTGCACCCGCAGGTACAGCTCCTCCGAGGGCCGGAGCACGCCCAGCAGGCTGTGGAGGCAGCCGCGCACCTCGCCCCAGTCCAGCTCCTTCCGGGAGACGCACAGATCCACGAAATAGCCGGTGAGGGCCCTGGTGCAGAAGTTGGTCACGAAGGTCTGCTCCCGGGACAGCCGGCACAGGTCGTCCTCCTGAAACAGCAGCCTGCCCATCCGGGGCCGCACCAGCCCCTCGCAGAAGTCCCGCACCACCTCCGGGTTTCCCGCCAGGAACACCCGGCGGTAGAAGGCCCGGTCCTTCTCCATCAGGTCGATCAGCCGCAGGCACCACTCCTCGAAGTCCAGCTCCGGCTCCTCCCGGAGGGGAGCGCCCAGCTGCCCCTCGCAGATCCACCCCAGCACGTCGTAGATGTCCTGAAAGTGGTAGTAGAAGCTCTGCCGCTTCATCTGGGCACGCTCCATCAGGTCCTGCACGGTGATCTTGCTCAAGGGGCGCTCACACATCAGCTGACGCAGCGCCTGGGCGATCTTCTGCTTTGTGTTACGGCACATTATAATGATATTCCTCCTCATCTGGGCCGCGGCAAAGCCCGGCTGGGACTGCCGGACTGGTCCGTCTTGTTCCAATGCACGTCCCACCCTCCCTGATATTAAAAAAAGAGCGCAGGACTAAAGTCAGCGGTTTCCCACTGTCTCGCCCCTGCAGCGCTCGTCTCAAAGGTTCCCGTATTCAGTTCCCCGGCAGAGAATGCGCCGTAAGCAACTGCTCTCTACCACATTCTATTTCATAATTTAGCATATATGCAAAAGAAAAGCAACATTTTTTGGTCTCCATCCGTTATTTTCGCCGATTCCCACAAAATCTCTCTCCAATTTTTGCAAGATTAGCCAAAAAACTCCGCCGGCAAACGCAAAATTTTGTCAGCGGAGCTTTTCTGTTCATATGAAATTCAGAGCTTGGCCAGCAGGGTGGTGAGCTCCGCCATGGTCTTGCCGCCGGGGAC
Organism: uncultured Oscillospiraceae bacterium; assembly: GCA_949841465.1. GTDB lineage: Bacteria > Bacillota > Clostridia > Oscillospirales > Oscillospiraceae > Enterenecus. The sequence goes on along the minus strand of CATKZW010000006.1, from coordinate 63,129 downwards.
GGTCTTGTCCCCGTTAAGCACCGTCAGCGGCACCCGCTGGATCTGGTACTTCTTCACCAGCTCAGGGTAGAGGTTGGCGTCGATCATATGGGCGGTGACCTGGGGGTTCTCCCATGCCACCCGCTGGGCGCTCATCACCAGCTGGGCGCAGTGGTGGCAGGCCAGGGACACGCACACCCGGATATCCGTCGGCTTTTTGATCTTCCCAATATCCTTCAGGGTGGGCTTGTCCAAAGGCTTGGCGGCTCCGCCGGCGTTGAGCAGGGCCCCGGCAAAGCCGGTGATCTCCTTGCCGCCGGGGACGCCGTGGAACACCATCCGCCCAAACCCCGCCTGGGTATAGACGCCGGTGGCGGGCAGCAGGGAGGCGTCCAGCGCCCCGTCCACGGCGGGGTCCTCACCGGGGGCCAGGAACTGACAGGACAGCCGGGGGGACAGCCCCGCCATGTGGTTGAGGAAGGCGGCCATCTCGCCGCTCTTCTCGTCCTCTCCCAGAATGCACACCAGGGTGACGGGGGAAGCCAGCTTGTCCAGCAGCGGCTGAAGCTGCTCCTCCAGCTCGGGGGCAATCAGCGGGCTCTCGGCGGGGTAATTTTCGGGTTGGAGCGGCATAATGACTCCTCCCTCTTACAGCAGCCCCACCAGATCCAGGCTGGGGGTCAGGGTGTCCTCACCGGGGTGCCAGTGGGCGGGGCAGACCTGGTCGCCGTGCTCGTGGACAAACTTGGCCGCCTGGAGCTTGCGCAGCAGCTCCTCCGCGTTGCGGCCGATGCCCATGTCATGGATCTCGTACAGCACGATCCTGCCCTCCGGGTTGAACAGGAAGGTGCCCCGCAGGGCCTGCCCGTCCTCCTCCACCAGCACGCCGAGCTGACGGGCCAGCACCCCCGCGGGGTCGCCCAGCATAGGGTACTTGATGGCCTTGATGGTGTCGGACGCGTCCGCCCAGGCCTTGTGGACGAAGTGGGTGTCCTCGCTGACGGAGTAGATCTCGCACCCCTCCGCCTGGAAGCCCTCGTACTGCTCCGACAGATCCTTCAGCTCGGTGGGGCACACAAAGGTGAAGTCGGCGGGGTAGAAGAACAGCACCGACCAGTGACCCAGCAGGTCCTTCTCGGTGAAGGGGCGGAAATCCCCCTCATGATAGCCCATGACGGAGAAGGGCTCCAGCTGCCTGCCGATCATATGCGCCATATAACATTCCTCCAAATCGTTTCTAATGTGGAACTCTTTTGGGTTTTGCTTACCATCTCAGGATAAAAGATAGCAGATTTCAAACTGCTTTGCAAGCACTTTTCACAAAAAGCCCCCATTTCAGCCAAGCTCGGTTCAACAAATCACCCAGTTTGTCAAAAACCACAAGAGCACCCCTTGTATTCTCGGGGGATTTGGGTTATACTTTACAATTGAAAGCAATCCGTTCGCATTGCTGACACTATTAAAATCCACCCGGCCGAGGGGGACAGCCTCTTCCGCCGGCGGTTTTGCCGTGCCCGTCAACGACGACACCGAGAAGGAGGAACCGACTATGGAAGACAAGAAGAGCAAGATTAAAAGCGGTCTTGGCATCACCAACATGAACGGCATCAGCTCCGACGACGACCGCACCTGCGCCCTGAACGACATGAACTGTCTGGAGGGCCAGGAGGAGCAGTCCTTCTCCATCACCGACATGAACGCCGTCACCAAGGACGAGGACACCAGCTGCAGCCTGGACGACATGAACTGCGAGGGCAAGTAACGCCCAAACGCCCGTCTCCAAACGGCCGTACAGGCACGGAAAGGCCCTGCCATCCCTCCGGGACAGCGGGAGTCCCTCCCGCGCCTGTGCGGCTTTCTTCATCCCGGCCTCCGGCGGGTTTCACATCCGCCAAACCTCCGGACTGGTGGCGGACACCGCCATGGCCCCGGCGGACAGGGCGGCCATCACGTCCTCCTTGTCCTGAATGAGCCCCCCGGCCAGCAGGGGGATGCGGGTGGTCTGGGTGATCCTGCGGATGGTCTTGGGCATGACCCCGGGGAGCACCTCGATGAAGTCCGGGCGCACCGCCTCCAGCTTGTCAATGCCCGCCAGCGCCATGGAGTCGATGACGAACAGCCGCAGGACGGTGAACATCCTCAGCTCCCGGGCCCGGCGGATGAGGCTGGGCTTGGTGGAGATGATGCCGTCCGCCCGGGTGCTGGCCCGGAGGAAGTCCACGGCGATCTCCTTGCTGGAGGACAGACCGCTGACCAGGTCGGTGTGGATCATGACGATCTTCCCCTTGTCCTTGGCCCTGGCCACGATGTCCGCGATGGTGCACAAATCACCGAACAGCAGGAACACCACCTGGATGTTGTCCAGGCTCAGGCATTCCTCCAGTTGCTCCATGTCCTTCACCGCGGCGATCACCGGCGAGGCCAGCACCGCGTCGTAAAAGCGTTGGTCCAAAATGATCCCCTCCCGCGTTTTTAAGGCCCGGCTTCCCGGGCGTTGTACCAACATGGAATTATATCTCCTTGAGGGCCCCAGCGCAACGTATTTTCCCGCCCATTACGCCAAAATTTTTGTCATTTTTCCCCATATTTATAAAAGGAGCGTGTCAACATGAAGAAGTTCATCAACGCGGTCGACAAGGTAGAGGATCAGATGATCCAGGGCATGGTCAAGGCCTATCCCCAATACATCCGCAAGCTGGACTGCGGCAATGTGGTGGTCCGCGCCAGCAAAAAGGAGGGCAAGGTGGCCCTGATCAGCGGCGGCGGCAGCGGCCACGAGCCCGCCCACGGCGGCTATGTGGGCGAGGGCATGCTGGACGCGGCGGTGGCCGGCGCGGTGTTCACCTCCCCCACCCCCGACCAGGTCTATGAGGGCATCAAGGCCATCGCCACCGACGCGGGCGTGCTGATGGTCATCAAAAACTACACCGGCGACGTGATGAACTTCGAGATGGCCGCCGACATGGCCCGGGACGAGGGCATCAAGGTGGCCCAGGTGGTGGTCAACGACGACGTGGCCGTGAAGGACAGCCTGTACACCGTGGGCCGCCGGGGTGTGGCGGGCACTGTGTTCGTCCACAAGATCGCCGGCGCCATGGCGGAGACCGGCGCCGATCTGGACGCCGTCCAGGCCGTGGCCCAGAAGGTCATCGACAACGTGCGCACCATGGGCGCGGCCATCGAGCCCTGCACCGTCCCCGCCGCGGGCAAGCCCGGCTTCGAGCTCAGCGAGGACGAGATGGAGGTCGGCATCGGCATACACGGCGAGCCGGGCACCCACCGGGAGAAGATCCTCACCGCCGATGAGATCACCGACAAGCTGCTGGCCCAGATCCTGGCGGACATCGACTACACCGGCAGCGAGGTGGCGGTGATGATCAACTCCTCCGGCGCCACCCCGCTGATGGAGCTGTTCATCATCAACAACCGGGTGGCCGATGTGCTGGCGGAAAAGGGCGTCAAGGTGTACAAGACCTTCGTGGGCGAGTATATGACCTCCATTGAGATGGCGGGCTTCTCCATCTCCCTGCTGAAGCTGGACGACCAGCTCAAGCAGCTGCTGGACGCCAAGGCGGACACCCCGGGCTTCAAGGCGTAAATTTTTCGGGAAAGCGGGCAGGAACCATATGAACACAGAAAAACTGATCGCGGTTATCCAAAAGATCGGCACTAAAATCGAGGCGGAAAAGGCCTTCCTCACCGAGCTGGACAACGTCATCGGCGACGGCGACCACGGCATCAACCTGGCCCGGGGCTTCGGCGAGGTGGAAAAGAAGCTGGACGGGCTGAAGGATAAGGAGCCCGGCGATGTGCTCAAGACCGTGGGCATGACCCTGGTATCCACCGTGGGCGGGGCCTCCGGCCCCCTGTACGGCACCGGCTTCATGAAGATGGGCGCGGCCTTCAAGGGCAAGGCCGACGTCGCCGTCCCCGACTTCCTGGAGGGCCTTCAGGTCGCCATCGAGGGCATCATGCAGCGGGGCCGCTCCACCAAGGGCGAGAAGACCATGCTGGACGCCATGATCCCCGCCAAGGAGGCCATTGAGGCCAAGTGGAACGAGAGCCAGGACGCGAAAGCCGCCTTCGCCGCCGGCGTGGCCGCCGCCTGGGAGGGCGTGGAATTCACCAAAACCATCGCCGCCACCAAGGGCCGGGCCAGCTACCTGGGCGAGCGGTCCATCGGCCACCAGGACCCCGGAGCCACCTCCTTCACTATGCTGCTGGAGATCGTGGCAGGCGAGGTGTGATATGGTCGGCATCGTAATTGTGTCCCACAGCGCTAAGCTGGCGGAGGGCGTGGTGGATCTGGCCCGGATGATGGCCAAGACCGCCCCCATCGCCGCGGCGGGTGGGCTGGAGGACGGCTCCTTCGGCACCAGCTTCGAGAAGATTTCCAACGCCGTGGACGAGGTCTATTCCGACGACGGCGTGCTCATCCTCATGGACATGGGCAGCGCGGTGATGACCGCCGAAATGGTCATGGAGTCCATGGAGGACCGGAAAATCGTCCTGGCGGACTGCCCGGTGGCCGAGGGCGCGGTGACCGCCGCCGTGGGCTCCGAGGCGGGGTCCGACTTGGAGGAGATTTTGGCGGACCTGGAGCAGGTCGGAACCCAGAAAAAGCTGTAACGCGGACGGCGCTCCCCCTCCGCCGGAGGCCGGGCACGGGTCAAGACGCACACCCCTCACAGCCAAGCCTAACACAAAAGGCAGGAGGCCGCCCGGCCTCCTGCCTTTTCATGCGTTTTCCCGTTGCGTTTTTCCTGGGGCTGTGATATGCTGATACACGCCAAATCCAAATTGGAAGCATCAGGAGGCTTTTTTAATGTGTCTGATATGCGACAGGATTGAGCAGATCAAACGGGGAGAAAACCCGTATTTTGTAAAAGAGCTTGACACGGGCTATGTCGTGATCGGAGATCACCAGCACTTTCGCGGCTATACGCTGTTCCTATACAAGTCGCACGAGGACAAGACCGAGCTGTTCCACCTCCCTCCCGCCGAAAGGGCGAGGTTTCTGGAGGAAATGTCCGTGGTTGCTCAGGCTGTCTCGGCGGCCTTTGGCGCGGAAAAAATGAATTACGAGCTGCTCGGAATGGGGGACGCCCACCTTCATTGGCACCTGTTCCCAAGAGTAGCCGGGGATATAGGGGCCTGTGGCAACAATGGCAAAGGCCCGGTTTGGTGGTATCCAATGGAAAAGATGCATTGCGACGATGTACGCCCTACGGAGCGCGAATTGTCGGATATGAAGCAATCGTTACTGTTAGAACTGGATCAGCTTCTATAGACCCCCCGTCGCGCCGTGATATCCCGACACCAAGAAAAGGAATGGATTTTATGATCACCTTTGAAAGCCCTCAGTTTGAGGACCGCCAATGGGTCCAGTCCCTGCTGGCGGCGGAGGGCAGCCTGGGCTGCGAATACAACTTCACCAACATCTACCTGTGGAGCCGGGCCTACCCCCAGAAGATCGCCCGGGCGGGGGACCGTCTGCTGGTGCGCATCGAGGGGGCATTGGGGCTGAGCTGCCTCTACCCCGCCGGGAGCGGCCCCCTGGCCCCCGCCGTGGACGCGCTGGAGGCGGACGCCGCCGCCCAGGGCGCTCCCCTGGTGCTGGTGTGCGTCACTGAAACGCAGAAGGAGGCGCTGGAGGCGGCCTGTCCGGGGCGCTTCACCTTTGAGGAGGACCGGAACGGCTTTGACTACCTCTACGATGTCAACCGCCTGGCCGATCTGCCCGGCAAGAAGCTCCACGCCAAGCGCAACCACATCCACCGCTTTGACGAGCAGTTCCCCGACTGGCTGCTGGAGGACATCACCCCCGCCAACGTCCCCGAGTGCGTGGAGTTGGAGCGCCAGTGGGCCGCCATCCGCCAGGAGGAGGCGGGGGAGGACATCAACACCGTATCGGAGGAGACGGTGGCCGTCATCGAGGCGCTGTACCACATGGACAAGCTGGGGCTGGAGGGGGCGCTGATCCGGGCGGACGGCAGCCCCATCGCCTTCTCCCTGGGGGGCTTCATCACGCCGGAGGTCTTTGACGTAAACTTCGAGAAGTCCTTCGGCGACGTCCAGGGGGCCTACCCCGCCATCAACCGGGAGATGGCCCGGCTCATCCGCGCCCGCCACCCCCAGGTGAAGTGGCTCAACCGGGAGGACGACCTGGGGCTGGAGGGCCTGCGCCGGGCCAAGCTGTCCTATTACCCGGATATCCTCCTGACCAAATACACCGCCCGGACGGTTCAGGGCTGACAGAGTGGATATGCAAATAAATTTGCATAAAAATGTATACTTATGCACGCTCTGTCCGTCAAAACGATGAAAAGCAGGGAATGCAAGGGGTTTTCAGACGATTCCCCTTGCATTTCTTTTGCATAACGTTTATAATCGGCTTCATGAAAAAGGGATATCCCTTTTTCGCCCCGCAGGGAGCCGCGGGGTGCGCAAGCTCCGGCTCCCCGGTCCGCAACGATTTAGGAGATGAATGAAAATGAAAGCAATGAAGAAACTTGCAGCCCTGCTGCTGGCGCTGACCATGGTCTCTGCCCTGGCCGCCTGCTCCGGCGAGGGCGGCACGCCCACCCCCACCGCCGCCCCCTCTCAGGCCGGCGAACCCTCCGCCGCCCCTTCCGAGCCCGCCCAGGGCGGTACGGCGGACTTCACCACCATCGAGCCGGGCAAGCTGCTCATGGTGACCAACGCCTCCTTCCCCCCCTATGAGATGACCGACGACAGCGGCAAAATCATCGGCATCGACCCCGAGATCGCCCAGGCCATCGCCGACAAGCTGGGCCTGGAGCTGGTCATTGACGACATTGACTTCGACGCCGCCCTGATCTCCGTGCAGGAGAACCGCCACGACGTGATCCTGGCCGGCCTGACCTACCGGGAGGACCGGGACCTGGTGCTGGACTTCACCGACAGCTATGCCACCGGCTATCAGGTCATTATCGTCAACGAGGGCGACGACCGCATCGCCGGCACCAACGACGACCTCCAGCTGGTGGGCGCCGACGGCAATGTGCTGGAGGACATCCAGATCGGCGTGCAGCGCGGCACCACCGGCGAGGCCTTCTGTCAGGACGCCCACGGCGCGGACCACGTCACCTCCCTGGATAACGGCTCCGTGGCCGTCCAGGCGCTGATCAACGGCCAGGTGGACTGCGTGGTCATCGACAAAGGCCCCGCCGAGGTTTACGTGAAGAACAACCCCGGCCTGGAGATCCTGGAGGCGGAGTACGTCATTGAGAACTACTGCGCCGCCGTGGACGAGGGCAACACCGCTCTGCTCAACGCCATCAACGGCGCGCTGAATGAGCTGATCGCCGACGGCACCGTCCAGAAGATCATCGATCAGTATATCACCGCCGAGTAATCCACGCACCAAACAGCTTCGCAGAGGAGCGGCCCGGGCCGCTCCTTTGCGCTATAAGCGGGAAAGAGAGGGAGAGCAATGGATCTGGCCTATTACTATGAGCTGTGGCGGGGCATGATGCTGTCCAAGGACCCGGCCGTCGCCGCCGAGTGGTGGCAGGTGTTTTTTGTCCGGTTCTATCAGGCGTTTTTGGAAAATGACCGCTGGCAGCAGTACCTGCGCGGGGTGGGCACCACCCTGTGCGTCACCGCCATTGCCCTGTGCATCGGCGTGGTGCTGGGGGTGCTGGTGGCCGTCGTCCGCACCGCCCACGACCAGCAGCGGCCCGGACGGCGGAATGTCCTGCTGGGCGCGGTCAACTTTGTGTGCAGGGTGTACGTGACCATCATCCGGGGCACCCCCATGATGGTCCAAATCCTCATCATGGGCATGGTCATCTTCTCCAGCAGCCGGAATTACACCATGGTGGGCGCACTGACCCTGGGCATCAACTCGGGGGCCTATGTGGCGGAGATCATCCGCGGCGGCCTCATGTCCCTGGACCCCGGCCAAATGGAGGCGGGGCGGTCCCTGGGCCTGGGTTATTTCGACACCATGCGCTTTATCGTCATACCCCAGGCGTTCAAGGCCATCCTCCCCTCCCTGGGCAACGAGTTCATCGTGCTGCTCAAGGACACCTCCATGATCTCCGTCATCGGCGGCCAGGAGCTCATCAAGGCCGCCCGCGACATCATCAACCGCACCTACGACGCCATGTTCCCCCTCATCGGCAGCGCCGTCATCTACTTAGTCCTGGTCATGATCTTCAGCTGGCTCCAGGGCATCCTGGAAAGGAGGCTGCGTCAAAGTGATCGACGTTAAAGGCCTGACCAAGTCCTTTGGGAACCACCTGGTGCTGGACCACATCGACCAGCACATCCACCCCGGCGAAAAGGTGGTGGTCATCGGGCCCTCCGGCTCCGGTAAGTCCACCTTCCTGCGCTGTCTCAACCTGCTGGAGACCCCCACCTCCGGCTCCATCACCTTCCAGGGCCAGGAGATCACCGACCCAAAGGCGGACATCAACGCCGTGCGCCGTCAGATGGGCATGGTGTTCCAGCACTTCAACCTGTTCCCCAACATGACCATCCGAAAAAACATCACCCTGGCCCCGGTGCAGACCAGGCTGATGAGCCAGGCGGAGGCGGACGACGCCGCCACCGCCCTGCTGCGCCGGGTCAACCTGGAGGAGAAGGCGGACGCCTACCCCGCCCAGCTGTCCGGCGGGCAGAAGCAGCGCATTGCCATCGTCCGGGCCCTGGCCATGAAGCCCAAGCTGATGCTGTTTGACGAGCCTACCTCCGCCCTGGACCCGGAGATGGTGGGCGAGGTGCTGGCCGTCATGAAGGAGCTGGCCGACGAGGGCATGACCATGGTGGTGGTCACCCACGAGATGGGCTTCGCCCGGGAGGTGGGCACCCGTGTGCTGTTCATGGACGGCGGGAAAATCCTGGAGGAGGACGAGCCCCACGCCTTCTTCGCCCACCCTAAGGAGCCCCGCACCATCGAATTCCTCTCCAAGGTGCTGTAGAAGCGCGGAGAAACGGACTGCACCCCCTGACCGCTCCGCAGCGCGACGACGTCAGCACCAGCTTTTGTGAAAACCGCCCGGTTTCCCCGGGCGGTTTTTGTGCAGAATCCCAGCTTGCAATCAAAGCCATCTTCTGGTATCATAGACCGAACGCAAAAGGAGGGGACGATATGCGCAAGCCGCTGTTTGCCGGGACATTTTTTCAGCGGGCGTATCGTTTCTATTTTTCTTAGTCGGGCAGTCGCCGTTGGGCGGTTGCCTCTTTTTTTGCGCCTGTGTCCTTCCACACCAATGAAAAGGGAGAGAAGAGTATGAACAACCAAGAACCCATCCGCGACGCCCGCACCCTGGGCCTGCCCAAAATGCTGGTCCTGGGTCTCCAGCACATGTTCGCCATGTTTGGGGCCACCATCCTGGTGCCCATCTTGGTGAACAGCCAGGTGAGCGCCTCCGGCGAGCCCATCGGGATGCCGCTGAGCATCCAGACCACCCTGTTCTTCGCCGGCATCGGCACCCTGTTTTTCCACCTCTGCTCAAAGCTGAAGGTCCCCGCCTTCCTGGGCTCGTCCTTCGCCTTCCTGGGCGGCTTTGCCGCCATGGGCGGGATGAAGGAGGGCATCTACGCCGGGATGTCCCAGGCGGAAAAGCTCCAGTACGCCTGCGGCGGCATCGTGGCGGCCGGCCTGCTGTACCTGGTGCTGGCCCTGCTGGTGAAGGTAGTGGGCGTGAAGAAGGTCATGCGCTTCCTCCCCCCCGTGGTCACCGGCCCCATCATCATCTGCATCGGCCTGAACCTGGCCCCCTCCGCCGTCAACAACGCCGCCACCTGCTGGCCCCTGGCCCTCATTGCCCTGGCGGTGATTATCGTCTTTAACATCTGGGGCAAGGGGATGCTGAAAATCATCCCCATCCTGCTGGGCGTGGTGGTCTCCTACATTGCCGCCCTCATCATGAACGCCTGCGGCGTCACCGCCGCCGACGGCTCCCCTCTGCTGAACTTCGCCGCCGTGGCCCAAGCGGGCTGGGTGGGCCTGCCCCCCTTCCAGATCGCCAAGTTTGACCTGTCCGCCATCCTGGTCATGGCCCCCATCGCCATCGCCGCCATGATGGAGCACATCGGCGATATGTCCGCCATCTCCGCCACCGTGGGGGACAACTTCCTCCAGGACCCCGGCCTGCACCGCACCCTCATCGGCGACGGCATCGCCACCTCCCTGTCCGCCATGTTCGGCGGCCCCGCCAACACCACCTACGGCGAGAACACCGGCGTGCTGGTGCTGTCCCGGGTGTACGACCCCAAGGTCATCCGGCTGGCCGCCATCTATGCCATAGTGCTGGGCTTTATCCCTAAGATGGCCGAGGTCATCGGCTCCATGCCCGCCGCCATCGTGGGCGGGGTCAGCTTTATGCTCTACGGCATGATCTCCGCCATCGGCGTGCGCAACATCGTGGAGAACAAGGTGGACTTCACCAACTCCCGCAACCTCATCATTGCCGCCGTGATTCTGGTGTGCGGCCTGGGCTTCTCCGGCGGGCTGACCTTCCAGGTGGGCGGGGCTGCCGTGACCCTTACCTCCCTGGCCATCGCCGCCATCGCCGGCATTGTCCTCAACGCCATCCTCCCCGGCAACGATTACGAGTTCGGCGCCAACCAGTCCGGCGACCAGAACCGCGGCATCCATCCGTAACTTACTTTTTCTTTGTAAAGAAAAAGTAAGCAAAAAGAAACTTTTGGTCCGTTACGCTCCAGTCTGATATGGAAAAGCTGTTGCTCGACCACCTTCGTGGAGCAAAAAAGACCGCCCTGTGCGTACACAGGGCGGTTTCCTTTTGTTTTGATTTGTTTTTCCGGATATGCTGTGTCTCCCGTGGCCGTCGCAGTACGCTGCGGGATTAGATCGGGTGGCAACGAGCTAAAAGTTCTTTTTCGGTTCCTTTTTCTTTCAAGAAAAAGGAACTCACTGGCACATGTCCACGATGATGTGGGCGAACAGCTTGGCGGACAGCATCAAGTCGCTGACCCGGGCCCGCTCGTCCGCGCCGTGGAGGTGGCTGTCGAAGCCGGGCAGAGAGCAGCCGAAAGCCACGCCGCCGGGGATATCATGGACATAGGTGCCGCCGCCGGTGGACAGGCACTCCCCTTTCAGGCCGGTGTACTCCTCATACCGCTTCAACAGGGTTTTGATGAAGGGGCTGTTGGCGGGGACATGGTGGGGCGCGCCCTGGGCGCCCTCAAAGGTGATGCCCCTGCCCTCAAAGGCGGCGCGGGCCACGTTCAGGCAATTCTCCTCGGTGGCGCACAGGGGGACCCGGCTGTCAAAATAGCCCTTCAGCCCGGTCCTGGTGACCTCCAGCAGGGAGAAGGCCACCGTCAGCGGCCCGGCGATGGGTTCCTCCTGGGCAATGCCCAGGGCCCGCCCCTTGTAATCCCCGTGGGGGATCAGGGCGCTGAGGTCGTGCAATGCGTCCTTGCAGCCGCCGTCCGCCAGGGGCAGGGCGCACAGCAGGGCGATCAGCCCTGTGATGGCATTGTTGCCTCCCTCGGGGTAGGCGGCGTGGGAGTTCTCCCCCTTGGCCCTGATGGCGGTGACGCCGTTCTCGTTGGCAAAGGTGAACTTGATGCCGGTGCGGGCGGTGATGTTCCGGGCCACGGGCTGGATGTCGTACATGGACAGACCCTCCACCCCTGCGGAGGCCTCCCCCGGCAGGATGTTCCCCCGGATGCCGCCGTGGAGCCAGTTCACACGGGGCAGCTCCTCCTGGGCGGGCCACTCCCGCGTGAAGGTGGGCCGGAAGCCGCCCTTCTCCGTGTTGATGACGGGGAAGCCCGCGTCCGGCGAGAAGGTGGCTGGGGCGTAGGGGTGCCGGGCGAAGTACCAGGCGATATCCCCCGAGCCGCTCTCCTCGTTGGTGCCCATGATGACCTTGCAGTTGCGCGTGAGGGGCACGCCCAGGTCCTTCACCGCCTTCATGGCCAGCAGGGAGGCCGCCACCGGCCCCTTGTCGTCGTCGGTGCCCCGGCCGTACAGCAGACCGTCCACCAGCTTGGGGGCATAGGGCTGGGTCACCGTCCAGCCCTCGCCGGGGGCCACCACGTCCAGGTGGCCCAGTATGTGCAGCGCGTCCTCGCCGTCGTTCAGGTCGGCGGTGCCCACGTAGCCCTCGTGGTTTTCCGCCGTCAGGCCCCACTCCCGGGCGATGGCCAGCGCCTCGTCCAGCGCGGCGGCGGGGCCGGGGCCGAAGGGCGCGCCGGGGGCGGGTTTGCCCTCCACGCTGTCGATGGACACCAGGCGGCTCACCGCCTCCACCAGCAGCTTCTCCTTGTCGGCGAAATAGGCTTCAATCTGTTCTCTTGTCATATGTAACACTCCTCGTCGCATTGCTGGGTCAAGGGCTTTCTCCATTTTATCCCATCCCCCGGTCGATTGCAAGGGAAACGGGGGGGCTCATTCGCCCTGGCCCTCCCCGACCTCCTCCAGGTACTTGTAGATGGTGTACCGGGACACCCCCAGCCGCCCGGCCACGTAGGGCACCGACTTGCGGTAGGAGAAGGCGCTGCGCTCCCGCAGCAGGGCGATGACCTTTAAGCGGTCCCTTTTGGTCAGCACCTCCAGGGGCTTGCCCAGGGCGGCCACGCACTGGTCGAACAGGTCCCCCAGCTGCTTGGAGTCCCCCGGCTGCCACAGCGCGGAGCGCAGGTCGGACTGGGCGCTCATCAGGTCCACCAGGATGCGGTTGGCGTACACCAAAGAGGTGTAGTCGAAGTTGATGCCCAGGGCCAGGTTGTAGTCCTCCCCGATCATGTGGAAGGTGGACGACTTGGTCTGCCGCCCGTCAGGGGTGACGGCGGCCAGGTTCACCTGGTCGGTGGTGGCGGCCTGCTCGTCCAGCTCCAGGCCGATGCCCATGATGTCCATGGTGGAGCCCACCTCCCGGCCGGACACGTGGCCGTTGTAGATGGACAGGATGGGGTGGTTGGGCACGCCCATGTCGTGCACTAAAGTCTCGCAAGAGGAGCCGAACATCTCGGCGATTCCCCGGGCGGTGCGGTCCAGGAATTCAAAGGCTTCGTCGCGCGTCATAGCGGGCAGTCACTCCTTGGGAAGGGTCTTCACAGCTGCCGACATTATAGTCCTTTTCCCGGGAAAAGACAAGTCCCGGATCATTCTTTCACAGACGCGGAATTTTTTGCAAAGCGGGCGTCAGCGGCCGGACCGCCCTTTTTCGCGCCTCTTTTCGCCGCTCCAAATGTTGACAGCGGCGGCGTTGGGCGGTATAATTATTTCGTATCTTTATGGGTGAATCAAGTATAGCATATTAGGACCATATGCGGAAAACTGGATCAGGGGGAGCTTGTTATGAGAAAACGAATCATATCCGCGTGCCTGGCGCTGTGTTTGGCGCTGTCGCTGCTGCCGGTGAACGTGTGGGCGGCGGAGGACGACCAGGGCATTACGTCGATTACTGATCTGGCGGCGGCTTTGACGCCCAGCGCGGGGTCTGCGCCCACAGTGCGCGGAAGCAAGATTACACTGGAAGCCGACGTGACCCTGTCGGAGGTTCTCCGAATCAGCTGTGACGCCACAATTGATTTGAATAGTCATATAATTGATGCGGACGGCTACTATATCCAGGTGGACAGCGGCGCGACGGTCAAGTTCACCGAGTCAATGGGGGGCGGCACTATCACAAGCTCAAGCGATACCGCCGCTGTGGTCGCCATGCGCGGCTGCGACCTGACGATCAGCGACATTTCTATTCAGGCATTAAACAACGCCGGGGCGGGAATCATGCTCGGCGAAGAGCCCCAGGATGGAACGCTGCAAACCAAGCTGGAACTGACCAAAACAACCATCAACAGCGCCGGTGCCGGTCTGTATCTGGCCGGCATGGCAGAGACCGCCATTACCAGCTCCAGCATTTCCGGGGCTTGCGGAATTGTGACCAAGTCCGGGAAGCTCAGCATTGGGAACGGCACTGTGGTAAACGGCAATGGTGCGTATCGGGAACCTGCCGCCGTCGAAAACGGCTTCAATTGCGACGGTTCCGCCATCCTGGTGGAGAATAACTCCAGCCGCGCGGGCGAGATGAGCATTGTCATCGGCAACGGGGCACAGCTGGTGAGTGAAAACAGTTACGCGATTCGCGAGTTTCAGGCAAACGGCGGCTCCGCTAACACGCCGAAGATCACCATAGAGGAGGGCGGCATTTTAACGAGCAAAAACTCCAAGCTGGAAGCGGCGGTGAAAACCGACAGCAAGGCAATCGCCCTCTGGAACGTAACATTTGACACCGGCAAGAGCCCAAATAAGACAGCCCCTGTCCAGGTTCTTCCCGGGGCAGTTGTGCCGAAGCCTGACGATCCCACATGGGATGACAAACACTCTTTCGTCGGCTGGTTCAAAGAGGACACTCACAAAATTCCCTGGAATTTTGACGACTACAAAATAAACAGCGACGTTACAATCTACGCAAAGTGGCTGGATCCCTATACCGTGACATTTAAGAGCAACGGCAAGGAAGTGAGCTCCGAAACAGTCGCTGCCGGCGGCAAGGTAAACGAGCCCAATCCCCCCACCGGTGTTGATGGATATCGCTTTGACGGCTGGTTCAAGGAAACAGACTTTAAAACTGCGTGGAAATTTGAGACCGACACCGTGACAGAAAACATCACCCTCTACGCCAAGTGGCAGAAGACCTATACCGTGACCTTCAATGGCCCGGACGGCAAAACAGAACCTCCTGCCCAAACAGCAGACGAGGGCAGCAAGGTGGATCCCCCCAAGATCTCCGACCGCACCGGATATCGCCTTGACGGCTGGTTCAAGGAGAAAGACTTTAAAACTGCATGGAAATTTGAGACCGACACCGTGACAGAAAACATCACCCTCTATGCCAAGTGGCAGAAAACCTATACCGTGACCTTCGACAGCAAGGGCGGCGAGCCGGAACCCCCCGTCCAAACAGTAGACGAGGGCAAACCGGCAAAGCCACCCCTCGCCCCCACGAAAAAAGACTTTGACTTCAGCGGCTGGTACAAAGAGGATGCCTGCCTGAATTCGTGGGACTTTGCCTATAAGATAAACGCGGACGTCACCCTCTACGCGGGCTGGACGAAAACGCCGCCCACCGTTAAGTTCCACGCCAACGGCGGCACCTTCGCCTCCGGCGGGGACACTACGGAAGTAAAGACCGACACGGAGGGCAAGCCCACCGAGTTCCCGGCGGACCCCAGCCGCACCGGCTACACCTTTGCCGGCTGGTATACCGAAGCGGAGGGCGGCCGGCTGGTCACCGCCTCCACCACATTTACGGAGAGCGCCACCGTCTATGCCCACTGGACAGTTGCCATCACACCCAGCAAGCCCAGGACATACACCATCACCTTCAACGCCAACGGCGGCGGCAGCAACGTCACCCTGACCACCGGCACCGACGGCAAGCTGGCCGCCCTGCCCGACGCGCCCAGCCGCACCGGCTACACCTTTGACGGGTGGTATACCGCCCCGTCCGGCGGCACGCAGATCACCAAGGACACCGTGTTCCAGGGGCACACCACCGTCTACGCCCACTGGAAGGAGGGGGCCAGCCAGCCCTCTGACCCGTCCAATCCCTCCAATCCTTCCAACCCCTCCGGCGTCCAGTACCAGGTCTACGCGCCCAGCGCCTCCTCCGGCGGCAGCTTCTACATAAGCCACACCGCCGCCGCTGAGGGTCAGCGCGTCACCATCACCCTGACCCCCTGGAGCGGCTACCAGCTGTACCAGCTGTCGGTGACCAACTACGTCACCGGCCGTCAGCTGTCCCTCAGCAGGGTATCCACCAATGTATACGCCTTTACCATGCCCGCCAGCAGCGTATCAGTGGCAGTCACCTTCACCCGCAGCACGTCAATCACCCCGCCCCAGACCATCAACCAGTCTGCCGGCTGGTACTTCAGCGGCAGCAGCATCTACCACAGGACCAGCGGCATCGTGCCCTCCGCCCAGCCGCTCACACGGGATATGCTCATCTCCGTGCTCTACAGCCTGGACGGCAGCAGCCACGAAGAGCCCGCGGTCTGGGCGGTCAGCAACGGCATCGTCCCCGACGTCTATTCCAGCCTGCTCTGGGGCAGCGATAAGTCCCTCACACGGGAGCAGACGGTGATGATCCTCTACTGCTACGCCGAATACAAGGGCTATGGCACCTCCCAGCGCGCCTCCCTGGCCGGTTATTCCGACTACAGCCAGATTCGGGCCGCCGCGCAGCACGCCATGTCCTGGGCCCGTGCCACCGGGCTGATGACGGGCACCTCGGCCACCACGCTCTCCCCCCAGGCCAACCTGACCTGTGAGCAGGCAAACATCGTCCTCTCGCGCTTCATCACCAGCGTGGTCCGGCGGTAAACCCCTGCGGGACAGCGTCCTTCCTCAGCCCGCCGCCGCGGCGCGGAAATCCCGCCCAGGTTCGGGCAGGGCCGATGAAGAAGCTTTCAGATCCGGAACGCAGCCGCATGATGCCGAAGCATCATGCGGCTGTCTTTTCGCCGTATTAGATTATGGCCCTGTTGACAAAATGACTTCCGGCATGGCTGAACCCCCTTTGGGGGCACGAAAAAAGCGCGGTTGGTGACCGCGCTTTTTCATGCTTCAGCAGGAAGCCGGGAAGTGCCGGGGGGCGGAGCCGCTTGTCCGCTCATGGCCCTTGTACGGCTTCACAGCCAGGGCGGCGGACTCGGCGCGGGTGATCTTTTCCCGGCGCAGCAGCACTGTTTACCAGCCCTTGAGCCGCAGGTCCTCCCCATAGAAGGTGAGCTCCCGGTACAGCCCCTGCAGCCTGGAGGCCAGCTGAGCTCCGTACCCCGCCCCGATCTCCCTGGTGGACAGGTTGCTGGAGATGATGGTGTGCCGCCCCGCCTGGAGGCGGCTGTTCACCAGCTCATACAGGCTGGCCCTGGCGGAGGGCAGGTTCTGCTCGCTGCCCAGGTCGTCCAGGATCATCAGGTCGCAGCTCAGATACCGCCGGGCGTCCTCCCGGGCCTGACGGCCCTGCTCCGGGTCACGGGGGAAGCGGCGGCCGTCGAAGCTGTCAAACACGCTGGCGGCGGTGTCGTACACCACGGAGTACCCCCGGCGGGACACCTCCCGGGCGACGCACCCGGACAAAAAGGTCTTGCCCAGCCCGGTGCCCCCGGACAGCAGCAGGTTTTTCAGCGGGTAGTTGGGGAACTGCCGGGCGTAGCCCTCGCACACCGTCGCCACCTGCCGCATGTGCTCCCGAGGCGGACGCTCCCCGTTCCAGGGCTGGTCGCTGTACACATCCAGCCGCAGCCTGTCGAAGTCCTGCTCGTCGGTGAGGTTCAGCAGGGCGGTGAGGGCCTTGATCTGCTCCTGGGCGCACAGCTCCTTCAAACAGGCGCACATCTTCCCGTCGTCCCCCCAGCCCCGGTCTCCGCACCGGAGGCAGGCGGGCACGTCGTCCAGCGCCTCCGGCCCGCAGCCCAGCTCCGCCAGCAGCCGGGCCCGCTCGGCCTGGAGCGCCTCGCTCCTCTGGCGGATGGCGGCGATCTCCGGGCCGTCCGCCCGGATGGGCCGCCCCCCGGCGGCCAGCAGGGCCAGGTCCGCCATGGTCCCCCGCAGGTCGGCGTCGATCTGCCGCAGCCGGGGCTGCCTGGCGTACAGCTCCCGCTCCAGCTCATAGCGGCGGCGCTCCCGGCTGTCCCGCCTGCGCTCCAGACGGGCCAGGGCCTTCCGCATGACAGTGGGTTCATAGGACACGGGTCATCCCCCGCCTTTCTTCTGTTCCTCCAGGAACTTGTCCAGCCAGTCGGCGCTCTCCCGGATGCGCTCCTGGCTGGGCTGGAAGTCCCTGGGCTGATTCCTGCCGGGCCGGACCTGCCTCTGGGGCGGCCTGTCCCCGGCCTCCACCTGGGCGGCGGTCCGATATCCGGCCTTCCGCCAGGATTGCAGGATTTTGTTCATATAGGGCCAGTTCATGGCCCCCTTTTGGTACACGGTGCGCTCGTAGGCCAGCCGGATCAGCTCATCGCTCACGCCCATGTCCACCCAGGCGGCGATGAACTCCCGCTCCCGGCCCACGGCGGGGCGGCGCTCGGCCACACCCACAGCAGACAGGATGGCCCACTCCCGCGCGTCCACCCCCTCCTCCCGGCGAAGGAACTCCTCCGCCCGCTCCAGGGTGTCCAGCCCCAGCCGCTTCCAGCGGAAGGCCTCCTTCTGGAGGGCGGGCATCCGGGGAGAGGCCGCGGGGTTATTTTTCTGCCGCCGCTCCCGCTGGACGCACCAGCCGGTGAGCAGCAGGATCACCTCGGCAGGCAGGCCCAGGTGGTCGTACATGGTGTACAGGCACTTCAAATCGTTGTCGCTGAGCACCCGGCCCAGGCGGCTCTCCATCTCCCGGCGCAGCCCCTGGAACACCGGCTCCCGCTCCTGGGCGGCGGTGATCTCCTCCCGGCTGTACTCGGGGGGCCGGTCGTCCTGGGGAGGGGGCGGGGGAGGCGTCTCAGCCCGGGGCCGGGCCAGCCCCAGGGCGGCCAGCCGCTCCCAGGCCGGGCGGAGCCGGTCCTCCCCCCAGCGCAGGCGGGCGGCGGCGCGCTCAGCCTCCCCGCCGCACTCCAGCAGGGCCAGGTAGAGCAGCGCCCCGTCGCCGTCGCCGGACTCCACGATGAGCCGCGCGGCCTGGGCGGACATGGACAGTATTTCGTTTGGCATCAGCAGCGCGGACATGGCGCACCTCCTCCCCGTTTGCCTCCGGCGGCCCGCTTTTTCTTTGAAAAGAAAAAGCGGGGCAAAAAGAAACTTTTAGACAGCTCCAGCCGAAAGGAGCGCAAACCAGTATATTTTTGCGTCCATATACAGTGAGACTTTATGTAGAAATAGTTTAAAAGTCTTTCTTTTCCCTTCCTTTTCTTTCTCCAGAAAGAAGAGGAAGGCCCTGGCCCTCTATTCTACCTGATTTCGGCCAAAAAATCAACCGCCCCGCTAAAACCGGCGGGGCGGTTGTTTTTCCGCTCAATTCTTCAGCTTTTCCACATCTTCCAGATAGACGGACACCTCGCCGCACACGGGACAGACCGCCACCCTGGGCTTTCCGATGCGCCCGCTGAAAATTTTATTTTCCTCCGTGGACAGCACCACGCCGTAGCCCGCGCCCTCCACCTTCACCGTGCAGCCCTCCTGCATCTCCGCGCCGCACCTGAGACATTTCCGCATGATTTTGACCTCCTTGGTTGTGATTTCCCCCGGTCTCCCGTTTCACATTGGTTTACAGTGGACTGCCCGTTCCGCCGGGCTTGCTCAACTTGAGGCACCAGTCGGAATACGCCGTCTGTCCCGCGCCCCACACGATACACACCGCCATGGAGGGCAGAAAGCCCCAGTTGAAAAACATCCCTCCCAGAGCGAACACCACCCACAGCACCATGCATACCCGGCACATGGCCTGATACGCCTTGAAGGCACACTGGCCGATGATGAGCCGCTCCGCCTCGTCGCAGCTCTCGTACCACATTTTCTGGAACTTGGTGTCGTACACCGAGCCCTTTTTCTCCGGGTTGAGCCGCTTGGTCAGGTCCACCAGTTTCTGCTGGAGCACCATCGGCGCGAACAGATCCACCAGAAAAGCCGCCAGCCCGCCGAAAAACATGGGAGCGGGCATCATCCGGGGCGTGCCCGCGTTACCCACGAACCCCGCGAACATGGCCGCCAGCAAAAAGAACGCCAGCACGGTGCACAGCCCAGTGATCCAGAAGCACACCGACAGCTTGGCTTCCACCTCGCCGCTCACCAACTCGTCCTCCCCATCCCAATCGGAAAGCTGCCTTTTCGCCCTGAAATAAATGGGCAGGCATACGGCCAACTCTGCCACCGGCAGAGCGATGATCAGCCACGGCGCTATGTGGTTGGTGAAGAACAGCCCCCCCGCAGCCAGCGCGGCGTCGAACTCCTCCAGGTCCAGATTCACCAGTGCAATCCCCAGCGCGCCCCCCAGGGCCAAGCTCAGCACCACGATCAGAAAAAACCTTGGCAGGGCTTTCTTATTTTCCTGTTTAATGGGATCATTATTGTTTTTCATCGTTCTCCTCCTCCAGGCTGAAAATGTCCTCCACCGTCACCCCGCAGATCTTTGCCAGGGTGAGGGCCAGCGTCACCGACGGCGAGTAGTCCCCCCGCTCGATGAGGCTGATGGTCTGCCGGGACACCCCGGCCATGCGCCCCAGCTCCTGCTGGTTGACGCCCAGCGCCGCCCGGCGCTCCTTCAAGCGGCTGCGAAGCACCGCCCCACCTCCTTTCTGACAGGTTCCTTTGTCGTTCTGACTATTTACCTTGTCATTTTGACAACTTTGTTTGTCACCCATAGGATAGCACACCTGCATCCGGCTGTCAACCCCCTTTCCCATCAAAACTGTAAACTTTTTTCCGGGGGCTTGTCAGACCGTGTCGAATTATGTAAAATAGGAAATATGACGCTATCAACCCCCGAGAGGAAAGGAGAACCCATGAAAAAACGCATCGCAGTCCTGCTTCTGGCCGCCTTCCTGGCGGTCACTCTCAGCCCTGCGGCCATGGCCGCCGAAGACCGGGGCTCCCCCTTTGCCGATCTGCCCATGGATCACTGGTCCTTCCCCTACGTGTACGACCTGTACAGCGAGGGCGTGGTGGGCGGCTACCCCGACGGCACCTTCCAGCGGCAGAACAACGTCACCTGGGGCGAAACCTTTAAGCTGATCCTGGGGGCCATCGGCGAGGAGGAGATACCCGAACGGGAGCTGGGCCAGCACTGGGCCTTCCCCTATGTGCAGCCCGCCATTTCCAACCGCCTGCTCTACTCCTTTGACGACGCCTATCTGGACGCCTGCCCCACCCGGCTGGACGTGGCCCGCATGACCGCCCGTGCCCTGGACCTGACCGATATCTCCGGCGAGAGCCCCTATGAGGACTGCGACGACGGCTATGTGGTGGAGCTGTATGAAAAGGGCATTATGGACGGCACCCTGGAGGGTGACGGCGTGCGCCGCTTCCACCCCGACCAGCTCATTACCCGCGAGGAGATCGCCGCTGTGGTGTGGCGGATGATGAACGTGGACGTCACCGCCGGGATGCTCCGCTATAACAACTACTGGCTGGACGTGCTGGACACCGTCCCCCTCACCACCTTCACCGGGGAGCAGTTCAGCAGGGATGATAAGGGCCGGCTGGTCTACTCCGGCGGCTACTTCACCCGGGGCATCGACGTGTCCGGCCACAAGGGCGAGATCGACTGGCAGGCGGTGGCCTATGACGGCATCGACTTCGCCATCATCCGGGCGGGCAACCGGCTCTACGGCAGGGACGGCTCCGGAGCCCTCTGCGAGGACTCCTGGTTCGACACCTACATGCAGGGGGCCATTGCCGCCGGGCTGGACGTGGGGGCCTACCTCTTCTCCAACGCCATCACGGTGGAGGAGGCGCTGGAGGAGGCCGACCTGCTCATCTCCAAGCTGGAGCCCTACCGGGAGCATATCACCTATCCCGTGGTGTGCGACTGGGAGTACCTGGGCGGCTCCCAGTCCCGGGCCTACGGCGTGGACGCAAAGGTCATCACCGAATGCGTGGCCGCCTTCTGCCAGCGGGTGCAGGAGGCCGGGTATCAGCCCATGTTCTACTTCAACGAATACTGCGGCTACGTAAAGTTCGACCTGAGCAAGCTCACCCAGTACCAGTTCTGGTTCGCCGAGTACGCCGACGTCCCCGCCAGCATGTACAACTTCCAGATGTGGCAGTATTCCTCCGAGGGCAAGGTGGCGGGCATCAGCTCCGACGTGGATATGGACCTGTGCTTCGTGCCCTATCCCAACGTCACCCGCTGGCCCGGCGTGACCCCGGAGACCCCTCCCGAGCCGTCCCCCGAGCCCACCAGCTATCTCCCCATGGAGCCGCTGGCGCCGTGACGCACAAAAGCCCGTCCCCAGCAGGTGGGGGCGGGCTTTTCCGCCGATTTTGAAAAAACTCCGCCCCGCCGTCCACCCGCGGGCGCAGAAAAAACCGCGCCCAGGGCTCCTCCCGGACGCGGTTTTGGGTCACTGGGTCTGTTTCTTCCTCCGCTCGATCATCGTCCGGAAGCCCCCGGCGCCGAAGGAGAAGATCCGGTTCACCCGGCTGATGGTGGCGGAGCTGGCCCCCGTTTTTTCCAAAATCTCGGTGTATACCAGCCCGTTGTCCAGCAGTGTGGCCACGTCGAAGCGCTGCTCCATGGCCCGCAGCTCGCCCACGGTGCACAGGTCGTCAAAGAAGGCAATGCACTCTTCCAGCGAGTTTAACTGCAGGATCGTCTCATAAAGCGCCATGCTGCGTTCTTTATTGGTGGTTTTTGGCATCGTCTATTCCTCCACTCCTCAACATTTTCCTACATTTTAACAGATAAAAGGAATAAAGTAAACACCAATTTTATGGCGCGTCCCGGGGGACTTCCGCGGTCCAGCCCAGGATGGTCTCCCGCAGCCCGTCCAGGTCCAGCACACCGCAGGCAAAGCCCTTTTTCACCAGCTCCTCCGGAAGGAATTCGTCGTACTTGTCGAACAGGGGCAGCTCCTTGGGGTAGACCAGCTCCAGCGGGTCGATGGGCTTGCGGATCTCCTCGGACACCACCTGGAAAAACGTCCGCCGGTCCGCCTTCATGGTAAACTGCATGTAATAGGGCCGGGCGGAGTCCAGGTTCCTCAGCCCCAGCCGGTCCCCGCACTTGATTTTCAGGAACCGCTCCATGGCGAGAAAGGTATAGGTCCCCACCCAGGGGAGCAGGCACCACATGTTCCCCCCCAGGTTGAGCAGGGGCTTTTCCGCCGTCTCGGAGCGGCTTGCGGTGAGCCGGGCGTTTTCCAGGCGGACGGCCGCGTTTTTCATCAGATAGGGGTACTGCCTCTCCTCTTGCAGCACCCGGCGCATCCTTTGCAGGATTTTCGTGTGAAGGTCGCCGGGGCACTGCCCGAAGTAGGCCGGGATGCTGCCCTTCACCTGCTCGCAGTACACCAGATGCCGCTTGCGGTCGATGTCCAGCACCACCCAGACATGGCCAGCGATGGCCAGCTTCTCCCCCACCGGGGGCGGCAGCACCACCGTGCCCAGCTCCTGGGCCTCGCTGCGGACGGTGTACTCCTCGTTCTCCTGGAACACGCCGTAGAATTTGTAGGAGTTTACCACCCGCTCCCCGGCCAGGCCCACAATCAGCCCGCCCTGCTCGGTGCGCTGGATGTGGTCGGTCTGGATGAGGTGGCGCAGCAGCGCCTTGTAGTCCTCCTGGGATATCCGGTGGAAGTACCGCAGCCGCAGCACCTGGTCGGCCAGCGCCCGGGGGGACAGCTCCCCGCAGGAGGCCAGGGTGGACATGGTCTGGTGGTACAGCAAACTATAGGGCAGTCGGTCCAGCCGGGGCGGCTCCACCCAGCGCTCCTCCAGGTAGAGCTGCACCAGAGCCACGCCCTGGAGCAGCTTCCAGGGGATGGTGGCGGGCAGCATGGCGCGGGCCTCCGGCTCGTCCTCCCGCATGACGAACCACATCTCCGGCGGCAGCTCCCGCCGCCCGGTGCGGCCCATGCGCTGCAAAAAGGAGGATACCGTCCAGGGCGCATCGATCTGGAAGGCCCGCTCCAGCCGCCCGATGTCGATGCCCAGCTCCAGGGTGGCGGTGGTGACGGTGGTCATGCACTGGGACTCATCCTTCATCAGCTCCTCCGCCGTCTCCCGGTAGGAGGCGGACAGGTTGCCGTGGTGGATCAGGAAGCGGTCCGGCTCACGGTTCCGCTCACAGTACTGCCGCAGGGTGGTGGTCACCGTCTCGCACTCCTCCCGGGAGTTGACAAAAACCAGGCACTTCTTTCCCCGGGTGTGCTCAAAGATGTAGCCCAGGCCGGGGTCTGCGTTGGCGGGGGCCTGGTCGGTCTTTTCATCCAGCGCGGGCAGGGCGTCGATGTCCGTCCGGTCGGCCCCGGCCTGCACGTCCTTCACGTAGAAGTGCTCCATGCTCAGCCGCCAGGTCTGGCCCTTGGCCTCGATTTTGGGGATGATGGTCCTCCGTCCGGTGCCCAGGGCCAGGAACTCCCCCGTCCGCTCCGGGTCGCCGATGGTGGCGGACAGCCCGATCCGTCGGGGCTGCACCCCCGCCAGCCGGCTCAGCCGCTCGATGAGGCACAGGGTCTGCCCGCCCCGGTCCCCCCGCAGGAGGGAGTGGACCTCGTCGATGACCACGAACCGCAGGTCGCCGAACAGCGCGGGGACGGCGGAGTGCTTGTGCAGCAGCATGGCCTCCAGGGATTCCGGGGTGATCTGGAGGATGCCGGAAGGGCGCTTCATCAGCCGGGCCTTGTGGCTCTGGGCCACGTCGCCGTGCCAGTGCCAGACGGGTATGCCCGCCTCCGCGCACAGGTCGTTGAGGCGGGCGAACTGGTCGTTGATGAGGGCCTTCAGCGGGCCGATGTAGACACAGCCCACGGAGGCGGGCGGGTCTTCGGAGAACAGGGTGATGATGGGGAAAAAAGCCGCCTCGGTCTTGCCGGAGGCGGTGGAGGCGGTGAGGAGCACGTGGTCGTCGGTGTTGAAGATGGCGTTGGCGGCGGCCACCTGGATGGCCCGCAGGCTTTCCCAGCCGTTGCGGTAGATGTACTCCTGCACAAAGGGGGCGTAGCGGTCAAAGATGTTCATAAGGTGCTCCTAACGGTGATCTTTCGATAATGCTGGAAGTTATCTGTTGTTGCGCGGATGATACAAAATGTTCTCTATGGATGTTTCCATTGTGCCATACTGTGTTTCGTAGGGAATGGTTTTGATATATTCAAATCCACATTTTTGAATCACCCTTGCCGATTGCTTGTTTCTCTCAAAATGTCCCGCAATGATAAAATCAAGGTTTTCAACTTCAAACAGGTATTGAATCACAGCCTTTACCGCTTCGGGCATAAGACCCTGGCCCCAGTAGTCCTTTGACAGGACATAACCGATCTCTCTGCCGTTGAGCAAGGCCAACTCAGGATAGTGCTCTTCATTATAATTCACCAGCCCGCAGGAGCCAATAACCTTACCCTGATATTCCAGCGCGAAGGTCTTCTTATTTGAGATAAACCGATCCAGTCTTTTACGGGATTCCTCGATACTTTTATGAGGCGGCCATCCCGCCATCTGTCCAACGCCGTCAGCACTTGCGTACTCGAAGAGATCTTCTAAGTCAGATTCTTTCCAGGGCCGTAAGACGAGACGTTCTGTATGCAAAATAATCCCATTTATGTCGATCGTCTTATTCACAGCATGTTTTCTCCCTTTCATCACAACAAATCCGGTTTTATCTCTCCGCACCCAAACAGCTACAGCTCAAACTCCGCGAACTGCTCCTCCGTAGCCGCCTCCTGCACCGCGTTTTGGGCGTAGGCAAAGTCCCCGCTGCCCAGCAGCTCCCGCACCTTCACGTCCGGGTTCTGGTACACGATGTCCAGCACCTCGATAAAGTCCCGGATGACCTCCCGGGGGGTGATGTGCTCGTCCGCGCCGATGCGGCCGAACTCGATCTCGATGAAGTCCGCCATGTCCTGCTGGGTGACGATTTGTTGGTACTCGTACAGCCCCGCATGGATATCCGCCAGCTTTTCCACCAAAATCAGCATCTCCTCCGGGGTGAGGGGTTGGAGGCGGATCACCGGGGACAGCAGGTCCTTATGCTGACCGGAGAACCGCCCCTCCGCCAGCCGGGAGCGCAGGGCCTCGTAGCTGTACACCCCCCGGCGGGGGTCCTCCATGCACTGGGGGGTGCCGCACAGGATGATGCCCAGGTGCTGGGCCTTGCCCTGCATGGTGTCGTTGTACATGGTGAGGATTTTCTCATAATTGTACTGCCGGGTGACGGCGTTGGGGATTTTATAGATGTTTACCAGCTCGTCGATGAGGATGAGCATACCGGCGTAGCCCGCCTGCTTCAGGAAACAGGCGAATAGCTTCAAATACTCGTACCAGTCGTCGTCGGTGATGACGATGTTCACACCCAGTTCCTGCCGGGCCTCGGTCTTGGTGGCGTATTCCCCCCGGAACCACTTGAGCACCTTGGCCTTCGTCTCGTCGTCGCCGGAGAGGTGGGAGCGGTAGTACAGGGTCAGCAGGCGGGCAAAGTCAAAGCCGTGGACCATCTCGTTCAGCGAGCCGATCACGGCCATAATCCGCTTTTCCACCAATGGGGCCAGCTGCGGGTCGGTGACGCTCAGGTTGGCAGCGGCCATGGCCTCCTGCTGCACGCCGCTGATCCAGCGGTCCAGAATCAGGGACAGCGCCCCGCCCTCCGGGCGGGTTTTGGTGGACATGTTGCGCACCAGTTCCTTATAGGTGGCCAGCCCCTGGCCCCGGGTGCCCTGGAGCCGGCGCTCCGGGGAGAGGTCCGCGTCCACCACCACGAAATTCTTCGCCATCACGTAGTTGCGGATGGTTTGCAGCAGAAAGCTCTTGCCGCTGCCGTACCTGCCCACGATGAAGCGGAAGGACGCGCCGCCGTCGGCAATGATGTCCACGTCGTGGAGGAGAGCGTCGATCTCCGCCTTCCGGCCCACGGTGACATAGGGCAGGCCCACTCTGGGTACAACGCCTCCTTTCAGGGAGTTCACCAGGGTTTGGGCAATTCGTCTGGGTATTTTCATGGGCGTACCATCTCTTTCAAATCGTCGGTATAGTCTTCAATCACCTGGGGGGTATCGTCCAGGACGCAGTCCGCAAACGTATCATACAGCTTTTCGTTGATGCCGTCTACCAGCACGGACAGCAGGTGGCCCTCCCCCTGTACCCAGCCGGTGTCCCCGCCGTACAGCAGGCATTGCAGCAGGCGGTGTTCCGCGGGGTCCAGCGGACACTCCCCGGCGGCGTCCGGCTGTACGGCTGGGAAGAGCCGCATCTGCTCCGGCTCCTGGGGCGCCTCCGGCGGGGTGGGCCGGTCCTGTTCCCGCTCCGGCGGTGCGGGCTCCTCCGGCAGGTCCGCGTCCGGCTGCACGGCCAGGGTGAGCTGCTCCTGCTCCAGCGCCCAGGGAGCGGGCCTCGACGGCAGGTCCGCATCCTCCTCCACGGCCAGCTTCTCCTGGGTGGCAGCGGCGTCCCGGCGGATTTGGGCAAGCTGCGTGTAGTCAATGGTGATCTTTTTCTCCTCGGCGGCCTTTTTCTGCGACAAAAGGCCCCTGGCTTCCTCCTGGATAAGCTGGAGAATCCACTTGGTGTCCAGTTCGGGTTTGACCGGATGGGGGTAGTCAAACTCCCGGCGCATGACGGAATCGATGGTTTTCAGCAGGCCGTCCAGCTTCCCGCCGGAGCCCGGAGGGCTTGTCCGCGCCCGGACGGACCAGATGCCGTTTTTGCAATCATAGACCCGCTGCTCGTCCACAGCGTATTCATAGCTGCGCCGCTTCAGCGGGTTGCAGAAGACGGCGGCGTCGAACAGGCGCACCTGGCTCTGACCCATGCTGCCGAAGTATTGATCCACCATGGTCTTTTTGCACCGGGCGGCGTAGTGGGCGGACATCCGCCGCAGCACCCGGACGGTCACCTGGTCCATGTCCTCCCGGTATGCCCCGTAGAACTTGGACCGCCCCGGCCATTTGGAGAGCTGTTTCACCGCCCAGATGATTTTCGCGGGCTCCTGCTCCCGGACGTGCTCCAGCACGGCGACGCACCGGTCCTGGACCACCTGGGGGGTATCGGACAGCAATTCCGCGTCAAGCCCGTAATAGACCACATAGTCCGGCATCCACCGCCTCAGATACGGAAGGATGCTCACGTCCGCCTGACTGTAGGCGTCCCGGAAATGCTCCAGCTTATGATAGCCGTCCATGGGGTCTGTCACGCCGATCTGGTTAATCAGCTCATAGATATACAGGAACGCGAAGGACAGGGCGGTCTTGCGGACGTCCCCGCGGCGCAGTTTGGTCCGCCAGGAGAAGTAGCTCCGCAGCTGCCGGTCTGTCAGGGCCTGATAGGTGGGGTAGTAGCACGTGACGCTGCCGCAGTCTCCGTAATCGTCCTCGTAGTTTGCCAGCAGCTTCCCCTGCTTCATAAACAGGGCTTCCCGCGACTGCCAGCTCTGATGGACCCCGGTTTCCAGGGAGCGGGCGGCGCGGATCACGGCGGGCGCCCGACCGGTGCTCCGGGGGGGCCTGGGCTGGATGGGCTCCTCCTTGAACACCGTGTTGTAGAGCCATTCCGCGGCGGCTTTCATCGGGTCCATGCTCCTCCCCCCTTTTCGTTCAAATGTTCGGCATCATTATATCCCATCGGCAGCCGGCAGTCAAGCGGGCAAATCGGCTCCCGGACTCAAAGCTCCGCCTCCCCGAGGACCAAAGCCTTTCCGGCGGGCAGATCGTACCGCCTGCCGCCGGCCAGCAGCACTCCGCCCTCCCGGTTGGTCTCCACCCGTAGCGTCCCGCCGTCCCAGCGTATATGAACAAAGCCGTCCCCCGCGCCGATGGGAAGGGTGCAGTCCAGGCGGGGCAGATACTCCAGCCGGGGCTCCAGCACGAAGCCCTCCCCGCTCCGGCGCAGGCCCGCGAAGTACCGCCCCAGCAGGTAGATGGGGCTGGCCGCCCAGGCGTGGCACAGGCTCTTGCCGAATTTGTCGCCGTACATGTCGTACTGCTCCGGACCCGTGACGGCGGGGTCGAACTCCTCCCAGAAGGTGACCGCCCCCCGGTCCAGCATGCCGCCCCAGTAGCCGCGCAGCGCCTCCATCACCTGGTCCAGCCGCCCGCAGGCCGCCAGCACGTCCAGCTGGAAGAAGTTGAAGTAGGGCGTGGTGATGGGGGGCACCGCCGGGTTGTCGATGACGTTTTTCAGGATCAGCTCCGTTTTGGCGGCGTCCGCCACGCCGCAGCGGACGGCCAGCAGGTTGGTCTGCCGGGAGACGTGCCGCCGCCCCGACGTGAAGGAGTCCACATAGGCCCCCAGCTCCCCGTCCCAATAACAGCGCTCAATCTGTTCCGCCAGCCGCTCCCGTCGGGCACGGTACGGGGAGCCGTCCCGCCCCAGCGCCTGGGACAGCCGCGCCGCGGCCTCCCAGCAGGCGCACAGCAGCATCTGCTCCGCGCCCAGCGGCCCGTCCTTGTCCAGGTCCGCCCAGTCGATGAACACCCAGTCCCCCTCCCGGGGGGTGAGAAAGCCCCGGCCGTCCAGGCTCTTCCCGCAGAACTCCAGCAGGGAGCACACCTTGGGATAGACCAGCTCCAAAAAGTCCCGGTCCCCGTAATCGTCGAAGTGCTCCTTCACCCCCAGCACCCACAGCAGGGAGTAGTCCATGATGGTGTTGATGTGCCTTGTCATGGGGTCGTTTCCCCGGAGGGCCAGCAGGGTGCGCCGCTCAATATCCGGGTCGGCCATGAGATAGCGGTTGACAAACAGGCTCTGATAGGCGTCCCCGGACCAGATCCACCGGTCCCGCTTCACCCCGTCGATGAAGAAGATCCCGCTGCACAGCCGGAAGGTGTGCTCCGCCACCGACCAGATTTTGTCCAGCACCGGGTCGCCGCAGGCAAATTTGGCCCGCACGGGGATGTCCACATACTGGTGGACGGCGGCCAGCTCCACCTCCCCGCCGGGGATGAAGGCAAAGCGCACGGCGCACCGGGGCGTTTTGCCGGTGTCCGGGTCCGGCCTCCAGCTGTAGTAGCAGTGCTCCCGGTCCAGCGCCTCCTCCCGGGACTCCCCGCAGTAAATGACCATCCCCTCCAGGCGTTCCCGGCCGCACCTGGCCCACAGCACGGCGGTGAGCTCCGTCTCGAACTGGTAGAGCACGCCGCCGTCCACCCGCTCCGTTTTCACGGGAAGACAGGTCTTCTCGCTGTAGTCCCAGCGGGCGGGGTCCTGGGCGGGGCTGGTGAAATACCGGCTGCACCCAGCGGGGACGGGGGGCTGGGCGTAATCCTCCACGTACCAGCCCTCATCGGAGCGCACCGCCTCCCCCTCGATATACACGCAGGGGAACGCCTCGATTTGGGCGGCGTGGACCGAGATGGAGACCTCCCCCGCCGGACAGCAGATCACCTGCCCGAAGGGATACTTTTTCTCCCCCACCAGCACATGGCCCACCGCCCTGCTGTGAACGCAGAACCGCGTCTCCCGCGCCAGCGCGTATTTCCGGCGGAACGCCACCCTGTTTCGGAACCCCTCGCTTTTCCAGAAGGCGGGCCAGCCGAAGCCCCGCTCCACCCGGCTGAAGTCCTGCCGCATCCTGTGATAGAGCTCGAAGTCGCCGGGATACCAAAGCCAATAACCGTTCGTCATGTCTGCACACTCCTTTAAAGACTCAGACGGGAAGGGCGCCGCCCTCCCCGCCTTATCGTTATTTCAAGTCAAAAGACACGAAGTCAAAGGTGCCGCCCTTGCCCTCCACGCTGAAGTACAGGGCTTCCCTCTCCCCCAGGCCCTCCGGGAGCCTGCCGGTGAATCCCCTCTGGGCGGTGCAGGTCTCCACCGGGATGCGGCAGATAACCTCTCCGTGCTCCTCCCGGCGGACCGTCACGGCGCAGCCGTTTCCATAGCCCTGGAGGTTGACGGTGACCTCCCTGGTCTCCCGCAGGTCGAAGTATTTGAAGCCCACGGTGCAGCCGGTGCAGAAGTTGGACACATACTGGTCGGGCCCCTCCTCCCGGTCGCCGCCCCTCTGGGTAAGGAAAGGATTGTCGCCCTTGCGGTACTTCACCATGGACATGAACCGGGTGCCGTTTTTGCCGTAGACGCTGCAGGCGATGTAGGCCGGGTAGTGCCCCACGCCCTTCAGTGGCCCCCCGTTCAGGCCGCAGGAGGTCATCTCCGCCTGATAAAACCTCCCGTCCTCAAACCGGATCTGCTCCGCGCAGCCCTGCCGGGAGGACTGCTTCCGGTTGGAGTGGCGGTGGTAGAACACGTAGTGCCTCCCGCCGATCTCAATGAGGCTGCCGTGGGTGTTGCCGGTGCACATCCGGGCGTGGTCCACGTCGGGCGCCCCCGGCAGGCCCACGTCGCCGCAGCTCACCAGCACGCCGCCGTAGGCAAAGCCCCCCGTGGGCCGGTCGCTGACGGCGTAGCAGAGGTTGTGGCTGTTCAGGGAGGAGTAGATGAAATAATACTTCCCGCCGAACTTCCGCATGGAGCTGGCCTCGCCGAAGGGCTGGGCCTCATAGGGGGTGCCCTTGGCCTTCTCCCCGGTGAGCACGTCCAGGTAGTTCAGTTCGTCGCCGGAGATGACGGTGAGCATGTCGCCGGGGTCCAGTTCGAACCACATGGGCCCCTCCGTGGTGGGCTTGGAGCCGTCCAGCAGAATGGGGTTGCCGCCGAAGGCGAAGCCGGTGTACAGGTACAGCCGCCCGTCCTCGTCCATGAGGCAGCCGGGGTCGAACTGGAAGGGCTCGCCCCGCTTGCCGATGGGGGTGCCGTCCTTGTATTTCACATAGCCGTAGAACTCATATTTGCCCGCGGGCTCGTCGCACACCGCCACCGAGATCATCTTGGTGCCGCCCATGAAGTAATAGAGATAGTACCGCCCGTCCGGGCCCGCCACCATGTCCGGCGCGGCCAGGCCGTTGGTCACCCGGATTCTGGGGGCGGCGGGGTCCTGCTCCCGCTTGAAGATGCAGCCGTGACAGGTCCAGTTCCCCAGGTCGTCCACCGGGGCGGACCAGCACATATAGTCCCCCAAGCAGAAGTTGACGCCGTTGAACAGGTCGTGGGAACCGTAGACGTACACCCGGCCGTCCACAATGTGGGGCTCCGCGTCGGGGATATACTCCCAGCTGGGCAGATAGGGGTTGAAAGCCTGCTTGGTTTTCATGTGGATTCCTCCTAGTCCATTTTGCACAAACTATAGCATTGGAG
Source organism: uncultured Oscillospiraceae bacterium (assembly GCA_949841465.1). GTDB lineage: Bacteria > Bacillota > Clostridia > Oscillospirales > Oscillospiraceae > Enterenecus. Next base: position 31,367 of record CATKZW010000006.1, on the reverse strand, counting down.
GAATCGGAAATCAAGCGTTTTGCGCAATCGGTCGTTTTACCTGCGCAAACCGCAGCGGCCGCTCAGCTGTCCAGGTATCTGCGGATGAAGTAGGCGGGCGTGCTGCTCCAGGCGTGGCAGAAGCTGTTCACCGCCCGGGAGCCGTAGGGGGAGGCGTACCGGTCCCTGGGGTCGTACAGCTCCCAGAAGGTGTCCGCCCCGTCCCGGAGCATCCCGCCCCAGTACTCCTTCAAATATTCCACAGCCCTTTCTTTCAGGCCGCTGTCCATCAGGGCCTGGATGAAGTGGTGGTACATGTAGGGCGTCACCATGGGCACGCCGGGGTCCTCCTCCATCAGCCGTTCCAGCAGGCGGACGTTCTCCTTCCGGCCGAACACCCCCGCCAGCACAAACCAGACCTGGGAGGCCCAGGACACCTGCCGCTCCGCTCCGCTGACGAAGAAGCCCCGCTCCTCGTCCCACAGGTGCTCGACGGCCGCCCGGGTGAGCCGGTCAATGTGCCCCCGGCACTGCTCCCCCCAGGCCGGGTCCTCCAGCCACGCGGCCAGCTGTCCGGCCTGTTTCAGGGCGTAGATGAGGACGGCCTGGGCCCCGGCCTGCTTGTTCAGCCCGTCCCCCCAGTCCAGGAAGCACCACCAGGTGTCCCTGTCGGCGACGATCCCCCGCCCGTCCAGCTCCCTCAGGGCCAGCTCAATCTGCCGCCGGGCGGTGGGGGCCAGCTCCGCCAGCGTCTCCCGGTCGCCGGTGGCCTCATAGTAATCATGGAGGCAGGAGACAAAAAACAGGGAGTAGTCGAACAGGGCGGTGTCATCCACCTGGGGCGCGGGCTCCAGGAAGAGGCAGGCCCCCACCCGGCCCTCGTTCTGGGTCAGCCCGGCAAACAGGTACAGGCACCGCTTCACCAGGCCGTTATTTCGGAACGTCATATAGTTGGTCTGGGCCTGGAGGCGCAGGTCGCCCAGCCACAGCCGCCGGTCCCGCTTGGGGCCGTCCTCGAACACCGTCTGCATGCAGTCCTCCATGGTCTTGAGGGACACCCGGTCCAGCTGAATCAGCTCCGGGTCGGCGGTTTTCAGCGGGGTGAGGGCGGACCGGTCGGCGGAGGTGACGGCGGTGCAGGTCACGCCGCTGAGCACCACCTTGTACTTGGGGGAGGTGTCAATCACCGTCACCTCCAGATAGCGGAACGCATACCGCCGGGGCAGGCGGACCACGGCGGGCACCACGTCGATATGGAGCAGCTCCTCCTGAATCCAGGAGCGGCTGACCTCCCCCTCATAGCCGGACAGGTCGGCGGCGATCTCATAGGGAATCTCGCCGAATTTCAGCCGGAGGAAGACGGGGGCGTCCGGGGGGCTGCCCACGGGGGTCAGGGTGAAGGACACATAGCCCACCTGATGGTCCCCGAAATCCAGGCACACCCGTCCGCCCCTCCCCAGCGGGAGGGAGCGGTCAAAGCCCCGCTCCGCCGGGGCGGCGGCGTAGTCCGGGCCCCGGGGCGTTATCTCCACCGTGCCCACGGGGCTGACCGTGCGCTCCAGCAGGGTGGGCGTCAGCGCCTGGGCCTTGTCTGCAAACGCGCCGTTTACCTCCATATGAAAGTTCTCAATTTTATTCGTGATCGCCATCAGCGGTCTCCTCCTTTGATTCCGGCGGCGCCAGCGGGATCAAAATCCGCAGCTCAAACCATCCGTCCTTGGCGGCGATGGTCATGGAGCCGTCGTATTTGGCCGCGGTGCTCTGGATGCTTTTCAGGCCAAAGCCGTGATAGCGGCCGTCCTCTTTCGTGGTGGCGGGCATCCCCTGGTCAAAGAGCAGCTCTCCCTCATAGCAGTTTTCCACCCGGATGCGGAGGAAATTCTTCTGCCGGGCCACCGACACGTGGATCAGCCGCTTTTCTGGGTCCGCCAGCTTTTTTACGCTCTCAATGGCGTTGTCCAGGGCGTTGCCGAACAGGGCGCTGACGTCCATGGGGTGCATGAAGTCCAGCGCCTGCCCGTCCGCCACGCAGGTGAGGCTGACGCCCTCCCGCTGGCCCTGGGCGCTCTTGGCCGTCAGGATGGTGTCCAGCACCTGGTTGCCCGTCTTGTTCTGGGTCTCATAGGTGCGGATCTCCTCCTCCATCCGGTCCAGATACGCCAGCTTCTCCCCGGAGCTGACCTGGGAGCGCAGCAGGGCGATGTGGTGCTTCAGGTCGTGGTACTTCTGATTCACCAGGGCGATGCTCTCCTCCGAGACCCGGTAGTTGTTGTACTGCATCTGCAGCATATTCTGCAGGTAGGCCATCTCCAGCTTGGTGCTCACCTCCTGGAGCTGGACGTGGTGGGCATGGAGCATGGCCAGGCCGCCCAGGTCCACCAGGGTCCGGATGATAAAGATTTCCGAGGTAAAGCTGCTGCTGAACGGGGTCATCTGGGAGACATAGCTGAGATTGCTGGCCACAAAGGCAGACAGGCAGATGACCATGGCCCCGCCGAACTCCCGCCAGGTGAGGCCGGGCAGCTCGTTTTCCGGCAGCCGCCCGCGCTCCAGCAGGGACATGGCGCCGAACACGAGGCCGTGGGACAGCACCAGGAAGCACAGGTTCACCGGCATACTCAGGGGGAGCCCCAGCGCGGTGAGGCCGAAATAGAACAGCTGCCACTCCAGCGCGGCGGCGAATTCCCCCAGCAGAAAGGCCCGGATGCAGGTGTAGCCGGTCCTCGGCCAGTCCATGCCGCAGCAGATCCGGATGTCCAGCAGCATAAGCAGGACATAAAAGCACACGCAGGGGGTGAACCAGATGGAGGGCGCCCCATCTGTGGCCGCCATGAAGGATGCGATGGCCAGGAAAAAGGCGGCCTGCACCCCCCACAGCCGCCCCTTCGACAGCCTTCTGGGGTTGCGCATGATATAAAAGGTGCAGCTGAGCCAATAGGCCAGGGCGTAGTAGATCCCCGGGGTGTGGGACAGGTCGGGGGGGATCATTTGCTCACCTCGTTGATATAATCGTTGAGGGCGTCCATCAGCGCCTTTTTCCGGGCCCGGCTCACCTGGATGCGTTCCCCGCCGATGAGGATGCCGCTGCTGTCCACGCTGTCGATGTGCTCCAAACTCACCAGATAGCACTTGTTGCAGCGGAAGAAGGCGTCCGGGCCCAGCAGGGCCTCCGCCTCGGAGAGGGTGCCCTTGGCGGGGAGCACCTCGGAGACGGTGTGGTAGGTGAGGTCGTGGTCCCGCACCTCCACGTAGGTGATCTGGGACACCGCCAGCTTCCGCATCCCGCCCTTGAAGGGGATGGGGATATACCGCCGGGTGCGTTTCCTCATGCGGGACAGGGCCCGCTGCATCCGCTGGGAAAAGGCAAAGTAGGAGATAGGCTTGAGCACATAGTCCAGCGCGCTCACCTCATAGCCCTTCATGACGAACTGGGGCATGTTGGTGATAAAGATGATCACCACCTCGTCGTCCACCTGGCGGATGGCCTCGGCGGTGCGCATCCCGTCCATATACTGCATGGCGATGTCCATCAGGATGATGTCATAGTCCGCCTTATAGTCCTCGGCGATCTCCGCGCCGTCGGAAAAGACGGAGACCGCGAAATGCTCCCCGCTCTCCCTGCCGTAGCGCTTCAAAAATTCCGTCAGCTCCCTGCGGTACTCAGCGTCGTCCTCCACCAGCGCAATTCGGACCATAGCTTACACACCCCCAGCATATCTGCTGTGCCAAAATTCGGTTTCCGGGAATAGTATACCAGACGGCACGAAAAAAAGAAATAGTTTCTGTGCATTTTCCCAGCCGCCGATTTTTTCAACGTCAACATTGCATAAAAGCCGGCGGAGCAGGGGTGGGCTTTGGGTCATTTTACCGAATACGGGCTTTCCGCGACCGTTCACGAGAAAAATGGTTTTTCCCCGGTCCGGCATGATATACTGTCCCCATCACCCCGCCCGCGGCGATTGCCGCGGATGGGCGAATCTCGGAATCCAGCAATCGTTAAGGGAGGAAAAATGATGAGAGCAAAAAATTTCGCACCTGTCATGAGGGGCATCTCCGCCGTCATGGCCTGCCTGCTGGTCCTGTCCGTGGTGGGCACGGGCCTGGCGGACAGCTACCGCTCGGCGCTGGACAGCTTCCTGGGCACCACCAGCTTCGTCACCAGCACCGATGAGGACGCGGCCCGCTTCAAGAGCGACTACGCCACCATCGAGGACATGGCCGCCGCCGCAAAGGCCCTGGCCGTGAAGGAGGGCGAGGAGGGCGTCGTCGTCATGAAGAACGACAACAACGCGCTGCCCCTGGCCTCCAATGGCGCCGTGGCCCTGTTTGGCCTGGCCGCCTACGCCCCCTATCCCTACACCTCCGGCGACCTGAAGGCGGGCAACGAGGACGCCGTGGACCTGCTCCAGGCTTTCACCGAGGCCGGGGTAACGGTCAACGAGACCGTCCGCGACTTTTACCTCAACGGCATCCTGAACAAGCACACCGAGATGGTTCCCAATATGTGGACCGGCGAGATGCAGGAAACGGTGGCCTACGACAACATCTACGTGGCCTCCCCCGGCGACATGGCCGAGTACCAGATCGTGGAAGTGCCCCCCGAGCGGTACACCGAATACGGCGCTCCCGCCGACTGGAAGTCCCGGATCGACAAGGAAAACACCACCGCCGTCTGCGTGTTCGCCCGGGGCGCGGGCGAGGGCAATACTTACGCCCCCGGCTCCGCCCTGGACTTCGACGGCAGCGCCACCGGCAAGGACCCCCTGGCCCTGTCCGACGATGAGCTGGCCGTCATCGACGCGGCCAAGGAGACCTGCTCCAAGGTGGTGGTGCTCATCAACTCCGGCAATACCATGGTGCTGAAGGACATCGCCAAGGGCGGCGCCCACGAGGTGGACGGCATCGCCTACATCGGCGTGATCAACGACTACCAGTGCACCGGCATCGTCAAGGTGCTCACCGGCGCGGTAAACGCCACCGGCGCGCTCCCCGACACCTATGTGGCGGACAACGCCTCCATCCCCGCCGTGATGAACTTCGGCGGCGGCTACTACGCCGACTATGAGATCGTGGGCCAGAACGGCACCGATCCCCGCTATCCCGGCGTGGACATCGCCAACACCGAGGCCAGCTCCTTCGGCGGCAGCAACACCTACAACGGCGGCCACTTCATCGTGGAGGCCGAGGGCATCTACGTGGGCTACAAGTACTTCGAGACCCGGTACTACGACTGCGTGATGAACCTCTCCTACAACGCCGCCTCCGGCAAGGGCGCCACCCAGGGCTCCTCCTGGGACTACACTCAGGAGGTGCTCTACTCCTTCGGCCACGGCCTGTCCTACCTGGACTACACCCAGACCCTGAAGAGCGTGGACGTGGACAAGACCCCCGAGGGGAACGTCACCGCCGTGGTGGAGATCAAAAACAACAGCAGTCAGGACGGCTATTTCCTGGCCCAGCTGTACGTGCAGCAGCCCTACACCGACTATGACCGGCAGAACAATGTGGAGAAGTCCGCCGTCATGTTCCTCAACTCCGGCAAGGCGCAGGTAAAGGCCGGGGGCACCGCCGAGGTCACCATCACCGTGCCCTCCAAGTACCTGGCCAGCTATGACTACACCAACGCCAAGACCTATATCCTGGACGCGGGCGACTACCTCTTCACCGCCGCCCCCGGCTCCCACGCCGCGGTGAACAACTTCCTGGCCCACCAGGGCAAGACCACCGCCGACGGCATGGACGCCGACGCCAGCGGCGCGGTGCTCACCTGGACCCTGGGCAGCCTGGATAAGGACACCTTCTCCGTGGAGAACGGCACTAAGGTCACCAACGTGGCCGACACCGCCGACCTGAACTACTGGACCGGCGAACAGACCGTCACCTACCTCTCCCGCCAGGACTGGGAGGGCACCTACCCCATCAACTACAACACCGACGTGCAGATCAAGCTGGCCGACAGCCCCAAGAAGGATGAGTGGATCGCCCAGCTCCGGGGCCAGACCTACACCATCCAGGACGGCAGCCCCGCCGCCGAGGGGGGCGACAAGGGCGTGCGCTTCGACACCGCCAACATCCAGTACGACCAGCTGGCCGATGTGAACGACCCCTTCTGGGACACCCTGGTGTCCTCCATCACCATCGACGAGGCGGTGGGCGCGGTCATCCACGGCGGCAGCCGCTCCGACGTGCTCACCAACGTGGACAACCCCGTGGTCATCCAGAACGAGGGCGTCAGCGGCTTTACCGCCACCTACACCGACGAGGCCACCGGCAAAAACTACCGCTTCAACGTCCACTCCCAAACCCTGCTGGCCTCCTCCTTTAACCCGGATCTGGCCTATGAGTGGGGCCTTATTGAGGGCAACTCCGGCCTGTGGCTCCAGCGGTTCCACCTGTGGGGCACCGGCCTGACCCAGCGCCGCACCCCCTACAACGGCCGCAACTACGAGTATATCTCCGAGGACCCCATGCTCACCAACCGGATGGGCTACGGCATCCTCCAGGGCTGCGCGGACAAGGGCATCCTGAACGGCCCCAAGCACATGGGCTTCAACGACCAGGAGCACAACCGCGGCGGCGTCTCCGCCTATATGAACGAGCAGAAGTTCCGTGAAACCGACCTTCGGGGCTTCCAGGGCGGCCTGGAGGACGCGGACGGCATGGCCGTCATGATCGCCTTCAACCGCATCGGCGCCACCAACGCCTCCCACCATGTGGGGATGCTCCAGTCCATCCTGCGGGACGAGTGGGCCTACACCGGCCTGATCTCCACCGACATGATGAACAACCTGTACTACTTCAACGCCGAGTCCATGGTCATGGCGGGCATCACCCAGGTGGCCGACTTCGCCACCGAGGACAACCACATCAACCAGGGCGAGGGCGGCGTGGACAAGACCTGGGGCTATATCTCCGTTGACACGGTGAAGAACGACTCCGCCCTGGTGGAGCAGGCCCGGCAGAACCTGAAGTACCAGCTCTACACCTTTGCCAACAGCGCCATCATGAATGTGTCCACCGAAAAGGTGGCCACCTGGTGGGACAACGCGCTGAGGAACACCACCTATATCAGCGGCGCGCTGTGCGCCGCCGCCGCCGCGGCCTGGGTTGTGCTGACCGTGCTTCCGGACAAGAAAAAGGAGGTTTGACCATGAACGCAGTCAAAAAGCTGTCTGTGGGCGCGTGGATCGCCCTTGTCGCCGCCGTCCTGTCGCTGGTGTCCGTCATCCTCTATACGGTGAACATCAGCAGCGAGGGCTATTTCCAAAACGCTTCCGTCTCCAACCTTACCGTCTATGCCGTGCTGGCCATAGTCCTGTTCGCGGGCGCCGTCGCCCTGGGCCAGCTGAAGCTCTCCGGCTCCGCGGCCACCGCGGTGGAGCTGGCCGCCGGCGCGATGCAGGTCGCCGCCCCCGTGCTGCTGGCCCTGTGCCTCATCAACCTGATCGCGGCCCGGGCGGAGGGGCTGGGCTTCATCTACTTCTCCAACGCGGACGTGATCCTGGAGGTGCAGACCCCCGCCAATCTGGCCTCCGCCAGCGGCTCCATCGCCAATATGGCCTGCCTTGGCGCCGCCACCCTGGCCGGTCTGGTGGGCGCGTTCTGCAGCACAAGGAAAAAGGGCGCGTAAGCCTGTAAACAGTACCGGCGGTCAGGAGGACAAACCCGCGTCCTCCTGGCCGCCGGCTTGCATCCCGGGGCAGGATGGGTTATGATAAAATGCGCAGGCTCCCCCTGCCGGGCATCTAAGGAAGGACTGATTAAATCCGCAAAGCGCCGCAGGCGCATTGATTCAGTGCTTCCCTAAGGAAGAAAGGACGACGATGTTTATGAGCAACGGGAAGGGACCCGATTTCTGGAGCACCCCAGTGACCCGCTCCCTGGTAAAATCCCCAGACGTGAAGCTGCCGGAGATGCTGTTCGGCTATTTTATCGGCCCCTTCGGGGCGCTGCTGTCCTCCGGCATCTTCACCAGCTTTTTGAACAAGTACCTCACCGACGTGCTGCGGCTGGACACAGGCTTCCTCTCCGCCCTGCAGCTGGTATCCACCCTGCTCATCGTGGCGGCCAACCTCATCGTGGGCCAGCTCATCGAGCGCACAAAGGCCCTGGCGGGCAAGGCCCGGCCCTGGGTGCTGCTGTCCGCCCTGACCCTCAGCGTGTCCAGCGTGCTGATGTTCATCGTCCCCTTTGAGGGCGCGGCAAAGATGGTGTGGATCGCCATCGCCTACAACCTGTACTACGCCGTGGCCTACCCCATCTACAACACCGCAAACTCCACCCTTATCCCCGTGTCCACCCGCAGCAGCCAGCAGCGGGGGGTGCTGGCCTCCTTCACCAACGTGGCGGGGCTGGGGGTCATGGGGGTGGGCTCCATGATCTTCCCCATGCTGGTGTCCAACGTGATGAAGGAAGACCAGAATATGTGGTTCCTGGTGATGCTGGGGGTGGCCGTTTTCTCCGGGCTGACCATCTACCTCCAGTTCCGGTTCACCCGGGAGCGGGTCACGGAGGAGAGCATGGGCGCATCCCACCGCGCCGCCCAGGCAAAAACCGCCTCCATCGGGGAGCAGCTGAAGGCGGTCACCAGCGAGAAGTGGTGGTGGATCACCATCCTGTTCTATCTGGCTTTCCAGTGCAGCGGCGCCATGAAAAACGGCTCCATGAGCTACTTCTGCCAGTGGGTGATGGACAGCTCCGCCTTTGGCGGCGACTGGGGCGCGGCCCAGGGGGTGCTGGCCGTGCTGGGAGCCATCCCCATGGCGGCCGCGGCGGCCGTCGTGGTGCCCCTGTCCAACAGGCTGGGCAAGCGCGCCGTCACCCTGGCGGGCATGGTGGTCGGCGTGGCGGGGGGCGTCATCGCCGGGCTGGGCCATGGGCAGATCGTCCCCGTGGCCGTGGGCGTGGCCCTGAAATGCCTGGGCTCCGCCCCCGCCGCCTACCTGATCCTTGCCATGCTGGCCGACGTCATCGACCACGTGGAGTTCAAAAGCGGCCTGCGCACCGACGGGCTGACCATGTCCATCTACAGCTCCATCATGGTGGCCGCCACCCCCGTGTGCAACGCCATTTTCATGGCCATGCTGGGCACATCCGGCTACGTGGCCCCCCCGGAGGACGCCGCCGCGGCCGCCGCCATGACCCAGACCGCCGCCGCCCAGGGGGCCATCACGGCCGGCTACATCTGGATCGAGACCATCGCCTACGCCGTGTGCGCGGCGCTGATGCTGCTGTGGACGGTGGAGAAAAACCTCCCCGAGGAGCAAAAGGCCATCCAGGCCCGGAGGGCGCAGGAGAAATAAGCAGACCGGAGGACAGGGTATGACGATTTTTCAATCCCCCCTGACGGCGCTGCCGCTGCTGGCGGCGGCGGTGCTGAGCGTGTGCGGGGCGAGCTTGAAACGGGGCCATATCCTGTCCTTTCTGGGCGGGCTGTGCTGGGCGGCGGGGACGGTGTCCGCCCTGGTGGAGGGCGCGGCGCTCGACGAGGTGCTCATCGTCACCCTGGCGCTGCTGCTGGCCTCCACCGGCTTTTGGAGGGGGGCGGGACGATGAGCTTCGACTCGGCCGCCTATTTGGCGTTCCTCCCCCTGGTGTGCGCGGCGCACCGGCTGTTCCCCGCCCGAGGGCGGTGGGTGGTGCTGCTGGCGGCAAGCTGCCTGTTCTACATGAGCTGGAACATCCCCCTGACCCTGCTGCTGCTGGCGGCGGCCGGGTCGTCCTGGCTGGCGGGGCTGGCCCTGGCGCGGACGGCGCGTCCCGGCCTCCGGCGGCTCATCCTGGCCCTGGCGCTGGGCCTGTGCCTGGGGCTGCTGGGCTATTTCAAATATTTCAACTTCCTGGCCCAGGCCCTGTCCGGGCTGCTGGGCCGGGCCTGGGACCCCTGGGACATCATCCTGCCGGTGGGCTGCTCCTTCTACACCTTTCAGGCCCTCTCCTACGTCATCGACGTCTACCGGGGAAACCTGCCGGCGGAGCGGCACTTCGGGTACTACGCCCTGTACATCTGCTTCTTCCCCCAGCTGGTGGCGGGGCCCATTGAGCGGGCGGGGGACCTGCTGCCCCAGCTCCGGCAGGCCCGCCGCCCTGACCGGTCCGACCTGCGGCAGGGGCTTCGCCTGCTGCTCAGCGGGTTTTTCCGCAAGGTGGTGATCGCGGATTTCTGCGGCCGGTTTGTGGACGCGGTGTACGCCGCCGAGCGGCCGGACGGCAGCGCCGTCCTGGCCGGGACGCTGCTGTTCGCCCTGCAAATCTACTGCGACTTCTCCGGCTACTCGGAGATTGCGGCGGGCAGCGCTCGGCTGCTGGGCGTCCGGCTCATGCGGAACTTTGACCGGCCCTACCTCTCCCGCTCCCTGCGGGAGTTCTGGCGGCGGTGGCACATCAGCCTGGGCCGCTGGTTCACCGACTACCTGTACATCCCCCTGGGCGGGAGCCGCCGGGGGCTGGGGCGGCAGCTGGCGGCCACCCTGGCGGTGTTTGCCGTCAGCGGCCTGTGGCACGGGGCCGACTGGACCTTTGTGGTCTGGGGCCTGCTCCACGGGGGATATCTGGCGCTGGAGCTGCTGGGGGAGCGTGCGGGGCTTGGCCCGCCCCGCACCAGGGCGGGGAGGACGGCCCGGTGGGCGCTCACCTTTGCCGCCGTCTCCTTTGCGTGGATCTTCTTTCGGGCGGACAGCCTGGACCACGCGGCCGCGCTGATCAGGCGGCTGTTCACCCCCTGGGACCTGGGCGCAGGGCTGACCTGCCTGGGGGCGGGGCCCCTGGACGGCCTCCGGCTGGCCCTCATCCTGGCCCTCACCTCCACCCTGCACCGCCTGAGCCGGGAGGAGGAGACAGTGGGGGACATGACCTGCGTGTACTGCTTCCTGTCCACCGCCATTGCCTGGCTCATCCGGCTGGGGCAGAGCGGGGCCGGGACGTTCATCTATTTCCAATTCTGACGAGGGGAGTGGGGCGCCATGCGGTCGCTCACGGCGCGGATACTGGCCTGTCTGGCGGTGATCCTGGCGGTCCCCGCCGCTCTGATGGTCTTCGCCTTCGGCCTGCCCGCTCAGTACGGCCAGACCTATCTGGCCACTCTGGGGGACAAGCGGGACGCGCTGGCCGGGGCGGAGGGACGGCGCATCGTGGTGGCCGGGGGCAGCGGGGCGGCCTTCGGCCTGCGGTGCGACCTGCTGGAGGAGGCCCTGCCGGGCTATTCGGCGGTGAATTTCGGCCTGTACGCCGGGCTGGGCACCACCGTCATGCTGGACCTGGCCCAGCCCCTGCTGCGGGCGGGGGACATTGTCGTCTTCTCCCCGGAGCAGAGCGCCCAAACCCTGTCCACCTATTTCAGCGCCCAGGCCATGTGGCAGGCCGCCGACGGCAGGCCGGAGCTGCTCCGGGCCCTGGGGCCGGACTATCTGGGGGCGCTGGCGGGGAGCTTTCCCGCCTTTGCCGGGGCCAAGGCCCAGCTGTTCCGGGACGGCAGCGCCCCGGCGGGGGAGGGGGTGTACGCCCGCTCGTCCTTCAACGCCTATGGGGACATCGACTGTCCCGGCCGGGAGCGAAACGGGATGCCCGGCGGCTGTGATCCCAACCTGACGGTCTCCTTTGATCCGGCCCTGCCCTCGGAGGATTTCTTTGACAAGGTAAATTCCTTTACAGCAATATGCAGGGAGAAGGGCGTCACCGTATACTACCGCTTTTGCCCCATGAACGCCGCGGCCGTCCCGGCGGAGGAGCTGGAGCGGCTGGAGGAATACCTCGCCTGCCTCCAGGACCGGCTGGACTGTGATATCTTGGGCCGCCCCTCCCAGGCGGTGATGGACCCCGGATGGTTTTTTGACACCAATTTTCACCTGAACAGCGCCGGGGCGGTGGTGAATACCGCCATCCTTGCCGCCGAGCTGAAGGCGGCGCTGGGGGACCCCGCCCCGGTGGACATCCCTCTGCCCGAGCTGCCGCCCATGGCGGAGGCGGAGCCGGTCCGGGGCGACAACAGCGATGAGGACTGCTTCCTCTACGAAATCGAGGGGGACAGCCTGCGCCTGGCGGGGCTGACGGCGGAGGGGGCAGGACGGGAACGGCTGGTGGTTCCCGTTCAGCATGGCGGCCTCCCTGTCGTCGGCTTTGAACCCCAGGTCTTTGCCGGGAACACCCGCATCCGGGAAATCACCATTCAGAGCAATATCCGCGGCATAGAGGACGGCTCCTTTGACGGCTGTACCGCCCTGGAGCGGCTGACGCTGGAAAACCCCGCCCCGGGGGACTGCCCGGTGGGCGCAGGGCTGCTCACCGGCACGGACGCCCTGATCTGCGTGCCCCAGGGCAGGCTGAGCGCCTACCGCACCAACTACTTCTGGGCCGTCCACGCCTCCCGCATCCGGGAGGCCGCCCCATCCGGGGACAGCGCCCCGGACCAGCCCGCCCCCGCGCCGGTGCGCTCCGGCCCGGCCATCCGCTATGAGGGGAACGGCGGCACGCTGAAAAGCTGGGCGGGGGACGCCATCGACCTTCCCATGGACAACGCCCACCTGCGGGTGAACACCGCCCAGGGCACCCGGTACTTCCGGCGGGAGGGATATGTCCTCACCGGCTGGAACACCGCCCCCGACGGCAGCGGCCGGCCCGTCGGCCTGGGCAGCCGGGTGGAGCGTCAGGAGGGGCTGACGCTCTACGCCCAGTGGGCCAAAGCGTCGCCGGAGGGGGCCTTTCTGACCGAGGTCCAGGGGGACCAGGTCTGGATTATCGAGTACCGGGGAAAGTCCCCGCAGTGCGTGGTGCCGGAGACTATTGGGGGGCTGAGTGTGCGGAGAATCTGCGCCGGGGCCTTCCGCGGCGTCGAGCTGGACCAGCTGGTTCTGCCCTCCGCCCTGACCGTGGTGGAGCCGGGGGCCTTTCTTGACTGTGCCATAGAGGAAATCCGGCTGTATGACGCCATCCGGGAAATCGGGGACGATAGCTTTTCCAACTGCCGGGGCCTGCGCACCCTTCACGTCAACGCCGCGGTCAGCCCGGTGTACAGCGGCAGCTATTTCGACACCTTTTCCGACAAATACGACCGGCTGCTGTCCATCCGGGACCAGCGGAAGCTCGTCCTCTTCTCCGGCTCCTCCGGGCGGTACGGGTACGACAGCCCCGCCATCCAGGCGGCCTTCCCGGACTATCAGGTGGTCAATATGGGGGTATACGCCTACACCAGTGCCCTGCCCCAGCTGGACCTGATCCGGGCCCTGATGGACACGGGGGATATCCTCCTGTCCGCCCCGGAATTCGACGCGGCGGCGGAGCAGTTCTGCGCCTCCAACCGGCTGGACGCCTCCTTCTGGGCCATGATGGAGTCCAATTATGACGCGGCGGCGGAGCTGGATCTGATGGAATACACCGGCGTGTTCGACAGCTTCGGCCAATATCAGGCCAACCGCAGCGGCATGGCGGGCCGGAACTATGGCGAGAGCCCGTCCAGCTACGACGATGACGGGAACCGCTATGCCTTCCCCACCTATAATCAGCACGGCGACCTGATCCTCCCCCGGCCCAACGGGGACCGGGACCAGCGCCTGCGGCACAACATCGCCGATTACACGGTGGACAACATCCCCCCGGCCTACGTGGACAGCCTGAACCAGGTTTATCAAAAGTTCCTGGAAAGGGGGATCGCCGTCTACTTCACCTATACGCCCCGAAACCGCTCCTCTCTGACGGAGGAGAGCACCCCGGCGGCCCGTCAGGCCCTCCACCAATATTTGACGCAGTCGCTGTGCGTCCCTGTGATTTCAGAGTTGGAGGATTATCTGTTCTCCGGCGTATATTTCTACCTGATCGACAGCCACTTGAGCAGCGAGGGCGCAGCCCTGCGGACCCGGCAGGTGATTGCCGACCTTCAGGCCGTGCTCCAGACATAACATGAGGGGGATCGTCATGAGGAAACTGGATTTTAACCAAGGCTGGCTCTGCCGGGGCCTGACCCGGGAGGGGGAGGCATATGCCGTCACCCTGCCCCACGACGCCATGCGCTCGGAGCCCCGGACCAACGACAGCGCCGGGGAGGGGAACACCGGCTGGTATCTGGGCGGGGATTACGAGTATACAAAGCGTTTTACAGTGCCGGAAGAATACCAGGGGCAATGCGTTTTGCTGGAGTTCGAGGGCGTGTACCGCAACGCCGAGGTCTGGCTCAACGGGAAGCAGGCGGCCTTCCGGCCCTACGGCTACACCAACTTTTATGTGGACGCCGCCCCTTTTCTGCGCTATGGGGAAGAAAATGAACTGCGGGTGATCGCCCGCAACGCCGACCAGCCCAACAGCCGCTGGTATTCGGGGACGGGGATCTACCGCCCGGTGTGGCTGTACCTGGGCGGGGAGGACCACATCCCCGTCAACGGCCTGCGGGTGCGCACCGTTGACCACCGCACCGGAGCGGTGGAGGTGTCCGTCCGCACCTCCCGGCCTGGGGCGGTGCGCGTGGAAATCGGGGGGGAGAATGACTGCAATCCGGCGGTTTCCGCCGAGGGAATGTCCCAGGGCGGTCAGGCGGTGTTCTCCCTCACCATCCCCAATGTGAAGCTGTGGGACTGTGACCACCCCGATCTCTACACCTGCCGCGCCATCTTCGGGGAGGACACGGCGGAGGAGACCTTCGGCGTGCGCACCCTGGCCTGGGGAAAGGACGGCCTGACCCTTAACGGCCGGCGGGTCATCCTCCGGGGGGCCTGCATCCACCACGACAACGGGCTTTTGGGGGCCTGCTCCTTCCCGGAGGCGGAGGAACGCCGGGTGCGCATCCTCAAGGAGAACGGCTACAACGCCCTGCGCTCCTCCCACTACCCCTGTTCCAAGGCCCTGCTGGACGCCTGCGACCGGCTGGGGATGCTGATGATGGACGAGTATGTGGACCATTGGTATATTCACAAGACCAAGTACGATTACGTGAACTATTTCATGGACTGGTGGAAGCAGGATCTGAAGGACATGGCGGACAAGGATTACAACCACCCCTGCGTGATTATGTACTCCACCGGCAACGAGGTGGCGGAGACGGCCCAGGAGAAGGGCATTGCCCTCACCGGGGAGATGACCCGGTATCTCCACCAGCTGGACGGCACCCGGCCCGTCACCTGCGGCATCAACATCTTCTTCAACTTCCTCAGCTCCATCGGCCTGGGGGTGTACAGCGACGACAAAGCGGAGAAGGCCGCCCCACCCGCCGGGAAGCCCAAGAAGGACCCAAAGAAGAAGCCGGTGGGCAGCGAGTTTTACAACACCCTGGCCTGTCTCATGGGGGACTGGTTCATGAAGACCGGGGCCACCCTGCCGCCCTGCGACTGGAAAACCCGCGGGGCCTATGCCAACATGGACATCGCCGGGTACAACTACGGCATCTTCCGCTATAAGCGCGACCTGAAAAAGTACCCGGAGCGGCTGATCCTGGGCAGCGAGACCTTCTGCAAGGACGCCTATCGGTTCTGGGAGCTGGCCAAGGAGAACCCCCGCATTGTAGGCGATTTTGTCTGGGCCGGGATGGATTACATCGGTGAGACGGGGGATGGCTGCGCGGAGTACTCCGACTATAAGTTCGACGGCGAGCCCTGCCGCCGCATGACCGGCGGCAACGGCCGGGTGGACCTGCTGGGCAAGCCCCGGGCGGAGGCGGCCTACACCCGGGTGGCCTTTGAGCGGGAGGCGGGGCCGTATCTTGCCGTCACGCCGGTGTACCAGACCGAAAAACTCCAGCTCACCGGCTGGCAGCTCACCAAGGCGCTGGAGAGCTGGTCCTGGCGGGGGTGCGCCGGCATGCCCGCCTCGGTGGAGGTATACGCGCGGGCATATGAGGTGGAATTATTGCTGAACGGAAAATCCGTGGGCCGGAAGCGGCTGAAAAACACCTGCCGAGCGGTGTTCAAGACCACCTATGAGGACGGGGAGCTCACCGCCGTCTCCTACGACAGCGCCGGGAAGGAGCTCGGGCGCTGCACCCTGACCACCGCCGGAGAGGACACGGAGCTGCGCATCACGCCGGAGGTGCAGGCGGTGAAGCCCCACGGCCTGGTGTTCATCCCGTTTCAGTACACCGACGGAGCGGGGGTGTGGAAGCCCATGGAAAAGCACACCCTGAAGGTAGCGGTGAAAAACGGGACGCTGGCGGGCCTGGGCAGCGCCAACGCCTACGCGGAGGGCAACTACGCCCAGGATGTCACCCCTACCTATTACGGCGAGGCCATGGCCGTCGTCCGGGCGGACGGGACCGGCCCGGTGCGGGTCACGGTCACGGACGAAAGCGGTCCGCACACCGTTGATATCCCGTGCGGGGTGCGTTGCCTATGAAGTCTACCGCATGGCCGCTTCGCGGCCTCTGCGGGACTATAACACGCAAAAACAGGCGGGAAGGACATGATCCTTCCCGCCTGAGCTTTCTGGGGAAACGCCCTGGGCGCAGGCGTCATTCACTCAATTCACTGGGCTTCCCGGCGTCCGTACGGACCAGATGCTCATAAAATTTTGCCAACGCGCTGTGGTCCCATTCCCCCATTTGGTTTGCGTGAAGATATTGCAGCATTTCCATCACAACCGTGGTCAGGGGAAGGGGTGCGCCCACCGTCTCAGCGGTATTCACAGCGTTGTCCAGGTCCTTGATGTGCAGATCGATTTTAAAGCCGGGCGTAAAGCTGTTTGCCAGCATCATGGGTCCCTTGGCCTCCAATACGGTGCTGCCGGCCAGCCCGCCCCGGATCGCCTCCAGGACGACGGCGGGGTCCACCCCCGCCTGCCTTGCCAGCGTGAATCCCTCCGCCACAGCGGCGATGTTGGCGGCCACGATGATCTGGTTTGCCAGCTTCACCGTGTTTCCCGCGCCGACGCCGCCGCACAGCACGGCGCTGGCCCCCATGGCGTCAAACAGCTCCCTGCACCGCTCAAACACCTCCGGTTTGCCCCCCACCATGAAGCTCAGCGTCCCGTCGATGGCCTTGGGCTCCCCGCCGGACACGGGGGCGTCCAGCATTTCGACCCCCTTTTCCCCCAGCGCCACCGCAATCTCCCGGCTGACCACAGGGCTGATGGAGCTCATGTCAATAAACACCTGGCCCGGACGCATAAAGGCGGCCACCCCATCCTCACCCAGCATGACCTCCTTCACCTGGGGGCCGTTGGGGAGCATGGTCAGGACCGCCTCGCAGTGCTCCGCCAGCTCCCGGCGGGAGGCGGCGTGGGCGCCCTGGGCGGCCAGTGCTTCCATGGGCGCCTGGCTGCGGCTGTTGACCCAGACCTCATGGCCGGCCCGGACCAGGTTGGCCGCCATGGGCCGGCCCATAATCCCCAGACCGATCAATCCAACTTTCACAATCGATTCCTCCTTACAGGGAGCAGGGCCGGCGGAAGCGCCGGCCCTGCTATCTTGTTTATCGCTGACGCGGCTGAAAAGAAGCGGATACTTCTTTTCAACCCGTTCGGCGGACTATCGCCGGAGAAGGGCTGCCGCCACGTCGTTGACGTTGGTGCCCGTGGGCCCCGTGACAATGAGGCCGTCCACCGCCTCCAGCGCGTGGTAGGCGTCGTTGTCCGCCAGCACCGCGAACAGGTCCAGGCCGTGGCCGGACAGCGCCGACAGGGTCTGGCCGTCCACATAGCCGCCGGCGGCGTCGGTGGGACCGTCGGTGCCGTCGCTGCCCACGGAGAACACGGCCGCGCCCTCCAGGCCGCTGATCCCGGCTGCGGCGGCCAGGGCCAGCTCCTGGTTGCGCCCGCCCTTTCCCTTGCCGGTCAGGTGCACGACGGTCTCACCCCCCGCGATGAACGCCAGGGACTTCCCGTCCCCCGCGTGGGTTTTCAGGATGCTGGCCAAAAAGCTGCCCGCCTCCCGGGCCTCACAGCACAGCTGGTCGGTAAGCAGCACCGGCACGTAGCCCAGGTCCTCGCACTCCCGGGCCGCCGCCGCGCACAGCTCCCGGACGGACCCGGTGATCTGGGTGGTCACATTGTCCAGCGCCTTGGGGGTCTCCTGCTCCAGCAGGGCCCATACTTCGTCCGTCAGGCTGAGATTATGCTTCTTCGCGATGGCGACGGCCTGCCCGCTGGTGGAGGAATCGGGATAGGCGGGCCCGCTGGCGATCATGTCCAGGGGGTCGCCCAGAATATCGCTGAGCACGATGGAGAACACCTGGGCCGGACGGCAGGCCTGGGCAAACCGCCCGCCTTTCACGGCGGAGAGGCGCTTGCGGATGGTGTTCATTTCCACAATGTCCGCGCCGCAGGCCAGCAGCTGCCGGGTGACATCCTGGAGGGTTTCCCCTGAAACCAGGGGCTTTTCAAACAGGGCGGAGCCCCCGCCCGAGAGCAGGAACAGCACCGTGTCCTCCTCCGTCAGCCCGGAAACCGCGTCCAGCGCGGCCTGGGTGGCCAGGAAGGAGTTCTGGTCGGGCACGGGGTGCCCGGCCTCATAGATGTCCAGCCCGGCCAGGGGGCCCTTGCTGTGGCCGTATTTCGTCACCACCACGCCGGAATCCACCCGATCCCCCAGCTGCTCCAGGGCGGCGGAGGCCATCTGCCACGCGGCCTTGCCCGCGGCCACCAGCACCAGCCGCCCCGGCCCGAACCGGGCGTCGGCCAGGGCCTTGGCCACTGCCGTGTCCGGCTGGGCGGCCCGGAGGGCGGCGCTCACGATTTGGTCAACGTCTTTGCGCAGAGACAAAATCTGCTTCCTCCTTTCCAAGATAGAAATTGGGCCGCCGCCAGGCCCTTTGCCCCGGCGGCGGCCGCAATGGGTTGGTGTTACACGAACAGGGAGATGATGAAGACAATGATGATGACGGTGATGCCCATGACGCCGGTCATGCCGGTCTGGCACTTGTAGGCCTCGTCAGTCTTCATATCGGAGAACTGGGACACGACCCAGAAGTAGGAGTCGTTGGCGTGGGACACGAACATGGAGCCAGCGCCGATGGCCATGACGACCAGCACCTTGGCCAGGGGAGAGGTGAAGCCCATGGTGGCCATCAGGGGGGCCATCATGCCGGCGGTGGTGATCATGGCGACGGTGGACGCGCCCATGGCGATCTTGAGGATGGCGGCGATGATGAAGGGGATCAGCACGCCGATGCCGGTGCTGGTCAGGGTGCCCACGGAGTCGGCGATGGGCAGGCACTTCAGGATGGCGCCGAAGGAGCCGCCCGCGCAGGTGATGGCCAGGATGCCGGCGGAGTCGGTCACGCCCTGGGTGACCCACTTCAGGGTGTTTTCCTTCTCACTCTCGGGGATGAGGGTCATGGACAGGAACACGCCCAGCAGCAGGGCAACCACGGGGTTGCCGATGAACATGATGACCTGATAGGCCGCGCCGGTGCCGAAGGGCTTGGCGGGGAAGTCGCAGATGGAGGCGACGGCGATGAGGATGATGGGCAGCAGGATGGGGGCGAAGCTCTGCAGCGCGCCGGGGAGCTTGCCGTACTTGGTCTGGAGCTGCTCATAGGTGTACTCGGAGTTGGCGGGGATGTCGATCTTGCTGGCCACCAGCTTGGCGTAGAGGATGGCCACGATGACGGCGGGGATGGAGATGAGCAGGCCCACCAGGATGGTCAGGCCCAGGTCGGCCTCCAGGGTACCGGCCATGGCGATGGGGCCGGGGGTGGGGGGCACCAGGCAGTGGGTGGCGTACAGGCCGCCGGACAGGGCGGTGCCCATGACGGCCAGGGAGATGTTGGACTGCTGGGCCAGGGCGCGGCTGATGGGGGAGAGGACCACGAAGCCGGAGTCGCAGAACACGGGGATGCCGGTGACGTAGCCCATGGCGCCCATGGCGACCACACTGTTTTTCTTGCCCACAATGTTCAGGATGGTGTTGGCCATGGTCAGGGCGGCGCCGGTCTTCTCCAGGATGGTGCCGATGATGGTGCCGCACAGGATGACGATGCCGATGCTGGTCATGATGCCGCCGAAGCCGCTCTTGATGGTGTTCACCACCTCAACGGGCGTCAGGCCGGACTCGGGGTCCACAATGCCCCAAACCAGGCCCAGCAGCATGGCGATCACCAGCATGACGATGAACGGATGCATCTTCAGCTTGGAGATGGCCAGGACCATGAGGACGACGGACGCGATGATGAGCAGGAACATAATAGCGGTTTGCATACTCTCTCTTCCTCCTTTTTTTATTCCAAAGCCTGTCGGCCTTGTTTACGCTTGTGGTGCTCCAGCAGCAGCCGGACCAGAAATTCCTCCTGAAAGGAGGCGCACCGCTCCAGCCGGAGGGCGTCCAGAAGGCGGCGCATCCGGTACTGCAGGGTGTTTTTGTGGATAAACAGCTCCGACGCCGCCTGGGTGACGCTGCGCCCATAGCGGTAATAGCACTCCGCCGTTTTCAGCAGCAGCAGCCATTCCTCCTCCCGGACGGTGTCCGTCAGCCTGGCGCTGAGCCTCTCCAGGAAATCGGCCTCCCGGATGGCGGCGCTGTAGAGGATGTAATCGCAGCGGGTGGCGGCGTCGCGGATGTCGCTCACCGCCCGGTCGGAGATGGCGGCCAGGGTGACCGCCTGCTGATAGGCGGCCGCGATGTCCCAGGCCGTCCGGCACACGTCCCCAATGCACATGCGGTAGTCGGCCAGCACCCGGTCCTGGGCGGCGTCCCTGTGGTACAGCGCCGAGACGGAGCGGTTGGCGCAGCCGCACAGCAGCACCAGCCGGTCGTCCACCGTGCCCCACAGCTCCCGCTCCGGCCTCAGCCAGCCCTGGAGCGACAGGAAGTTCAGCAGCCGCTTCTGCCGCTCCGACTGCACCGCCCCGGCCCGGTCGGAAAAGACCGCCACCTGGAGGGGAAATTCCAGCCGGACGCCCAGATTATCCATCAGCACCTGCGCGTCCGTCATGGATCGGTCGGTGGGGGCCAGCAGGGCCCGGAGCACCCGGCCCCTCAGCTCACCCTCCGCCAGCCGGGGGCTGGCCATGGCCTCCAGCTGAAAATATTTGGCGGCATAGACCTCCAGCAGGTGGGCCATAGCCTGGATCTCCGACGGGTTGCCCCGGATGCCCACCACGCCGATGATGGTGCCGTCCACCCGGAGGGGCATGTTGCAGCCCTCCCTGGTGCCGGAATAGGCGGGGGCCTGTTCCTTGGTGATGTTCACCATTTTGCCCGTGCGCACCGCCTCCATGGCCCCCTGGTGGAAGGAGCCCACCCGATCGGGGTCGCTGGAGGCCACGATGACCCCATCGGTGTCCATGATATTGATGGTGCGCCCCTCCACCAGGCCGGAGACCGCCTCCACCATTTCCTTCGCCAACGGCTCCAGCAGCATCAGCCGTCGACCTCCAGGAATACACTGTCGCCCACCGCCAGGTGGCAGCTTTGGACCCCGTCCCGGCGGCCGGCGGCGCACTCCGCGTCCCGCCCGGAGCAGTGGCTCAGGCCCAGCACCTTCAGGCCGCGGGCCTGCAGGGCGCCGATGGTGGCCTCAATGCGGGCCTCGTCGGCCTCCACCAGGTGGGTGCCGCCGAACACCCCCATCACCGGGCGGCCCAGCACGTCGCAGACATGCTCGATCATGTTCAGTATGCCGGGGTGAGAGCACCCCACCAGCACGGCCAGCCCCTCCGGGGTGTCGATGGCCATGCAGATCTCGTCACAGAAATCGTCCTGTACAAAGCCCTCCGGCGTTTGGCGGACAAAGCGCGGGGGAATGGTTTCAAAATCGTGGGTCCGGGGGAACCCTCCCACCAGCCAGACGCCGGGGACCGGCTGGGCCAGCCCCTCCACCACCCGGTGCTCCACCCCGTGGGCGGACAGAAAATCCGCCCCGAATCCGGCGGACAGGTCGGTGAAGCGCAGTCCGTCCCGGGCGAACTTGGGCTCGAAGAAGTGGGGGCCGGTGTAGAGGACGCTGCCGCCCAGCCCCCGCTCCAGCAGGTCCCGGCAGCCGGCGGCGTGGTCGTAGTGGCTGTGGCTGAGCACCACCGCGTCCAGCGTTCCCACGTCCAGCCCCAGCCGGTGGGCGTTGTCCCAGGGGTGGGGGCCGCTGCCGCAGTCGAACAGAAAGCGGAAATTCCGCCCCTCCACCAGATAGGACAGGCCGTGCTCGCTGATCAGCGCCTTGTGCTCCGAGGCGTTGTTATCCATCAGTGCTGTGATACGTACCATTTCTATCCCCACCCGATTTCTGGACCGCCAGTATATTTTGTATAATATGAATAGTTTATATCTCTTTTTTCTTTTCGGTATAATCATTATAACCGAAGATTTGGGAAAATGGAACAAAAATCTTTTGGTATCAATCACAAAACAAGTGTTTCTTCCAGAAGCGCTTTTGTGCTGGCGGCTAAAAATTTGCAATTTCCGCCCTGTGCGCTTGCGGGAAAGGGGTTCCGGCAGTTATAATGGCTTCATATCAGATAATAGGAGCGTGGTGCATATGGTCCGGGCGTTTCGCCAGAGCAGGCTGACTGTCATTGGGGTCTTTGCGGCGTCGGTGGTGCTGGCGGCGCTGGTCTGGGTCCGGGACCGGGACCTGCCCGTGCACATCCCCCTCATCGCCTCCGTTCTTTTGGTGCTGCTGGGGATTTTTGCGGGCCGGCTGGCGGGCAACCTGGTGGCGGACAGCTGCAGCACCGGTCTGCTGGGGCGGCTCCACGTGGAGCTGGACCCGGAGGCGTTCCTCAGGGACTACGCCCAGGTGCCCGGGCTTTTGAAGCCGGACAGCCGGGATTACGTGGTGGCGTCCGCCTACCTGGCCGACGGCTATGCTGCCAAGGGGGACTTTGACGCGGCCCTGGCCGCCCTGTGCCCGCCGGAGCGGGCCGGGCTGGGGGAAAGCGCCGCCCTGCAGGGGCTGTACCTCCAAAACCTGTGCAGTTACCATCTGGGCAGGGGGGACCGGGAGGAGGGGGCCCAGGCCCTGGCCCGGCTGGAGGAGCTCATTGCCGGGTGCGCCGGGAAGCAGGACAAGCTGGCCCAGAACCTGGGCGGTACGGCCGCCTTTTTAAAGGCGCGGCTGGCCTGCCTGGACGGCCGCCCGGTGGAGCGGGCATGGCTGGAGGCGCAGGCCCAGCAGGCCCCCTACAAGCTGCGCCGGCTGGACGCCCTCCAGCTCCTGGCCCAGGACGCCCTGCGCCGCCAGCGGCGGAGGGAGGCGGTCGCGCTGCTGGAGCGCCTGCGTAGCGAGGGCGGCAAAACCTGGTACGCCGCCTGGGCCGCGGACCGGCTGGAGGAGATATCCGGTGCGTGACAGCGGGGCTTCCACGCCTTGTGGTCAACCGTAAATAAAAAGCAGCCTGTTTCCCATTTATGGGGAAACAGGCTGCTTTTTATGCTTGGCAAAGATGCCTCCACGTCATTGATTATCTGAAATACAACGCGCCGGAATCAAAAATCGGCTGCAGCTTCTCGCCTGGAATGTTTTTCGCCACGAACTCACCCCGCCGTTCGCTGTGGCCCATCTTGCCGAACACCCGGCCGTCGGGGGAGAAGATGCCCTCGATGGCGCACATAGAGCCGTTGGGGTTTACCGAGATGTCCATGGACGGCACGCCGGAGGCGTCCACATACTGGGTGGCCGCCTGACCGTTGGCGATGAGCTGGTCGATGACCGCCTGGGGGGCCACAAAGCGGCCCTCGCCGTGGGACACGGGAATGGCGTGGAGGTCGCCCACGTGGCTGAGTGTCATCCAGGGGGACTTTACGGAGGCCACCCGGGTGGTGACGTATCGGCTCTGGTGCCGCCCGATGAGGTTGTAGGTCAGGGTGGGGCTGTTCTCGTCCACGGGGGAAATCTCCCCCCGTGGCAGCAGGCCCAGCTTCAGCAGGGCCTGGAAGCCGTTGCAGATGCCCAGCATCAGGCCGTCCCGGTGCTTCAAGAGGTCGTGCACCGCGTCGGTGAGGCGGGGGTTGCGGAAGAAGGACACGATCAGCTTGGCGGAGCCCTCCGGCTCGTCGCCGCCGGAGAAGCCGCCGGGCAGGAACACGATCTGGGCGTTCTTGATGGCCTTTTCCAGCTCCAGGGCGGAGGCGGCCAGCCCGTCGGGGGTCAGGTTGCGGATCACCACCGTCTCCGCGTCCATGCCCGCCCGCAGGCAGGCCCGGACGGAGTCGTACTCACAGTTGGTTCCGGGGAACACGGGGATGACTACCCGGGGACGGGCGATCTCGCCGTCGAACACAGCGGGGGAGCGGCGCTCCCAGGTGATTGTCTCCACCGGCTCAGAGGTCCCGACGCGGGTGGGGTAAACCTCCTCCAGCGTCCCCTCGTTAAGCCTCAGCAGCTCGTCGATGGGGGTGGAGTCGTTTCCGATGGTGACGGCAGGCTCGGCGGTAGTAACTCCAACACGCCGGGCATAGGGGCAGTCAACGTCCTCCGTCAGTTCGGCCACGATAGCGGCGGAACCAATTCCGTACCAGTTGGTCATATCATCGTCGGTCTGGAAGCCCACGCGGTTGCCAAAGGACATCTTCATCACTGCGTCGGCCATGCCGTTCTCCGCGACCCAGGCGGCCTTTACTTTGCCCTCCTGCGCCAACTGGTGGAACGCCTCCCAAGAGGCTTTCCGGCCCTCTGCCGTGTCGTCATTGGGGGCAAATAGGTACACCGGATGCCCCGCCTCCTTGAACTCGGGGGAGAGCACGTCCCCGGCCTTGACGGGGGCGATGGCGAAGGAAATGAGGGTGGGGGGCACGTCCAGATCCAGGAAGGAGCCGGACATGGAATCCTTGCCGCCGATGGCCGCCGCACCGTAGTCAAGCTGGGCGTCCAGCGCCCCCAGCAAAGCGGCAAAGGGTTTGCCCCAGCGCTCCGGCTCGTTTCTCAGCTTCTCAAAGAACTCCTGCAAGGTGAGGTAAGCGTCCTTATAATCCGCGCCCGCCGCCACCAGCTTGGCAATAGAGGCAGTCACCGCGTCATAAGCACCCCAGTAGGGACTGGCGGACATAGCCTCCGGGTCGCAACCATAGGCCATGACGCTGGCCTGATCCGTCTCCTCCCCCGGCATGGTGGGCAGCAGCGCCGCCATGGCCTGAGCGGGGGTGGTCTGGTACTTGCCGCCGAAGGGCATCAGCACGGAGCCCGTGCCGATGGAGCCGTCGAACCGCTCCACCAGCCCCCGGCGGCTGGCGCACTTCAGGCTGGCCGCCATCTCCCGCAGGGTGGAGGGGCGTTCCACACCGTGTCCCACATACTCCGGCACAGACGCCCTGGCCTGCTTCACCGCGCCGTTGGTGTTCAAAAACTCCCGGCTCAGGCTGGCGATGGTCTGGCCCTTCCAGGTCATCACCATCCGGGGCGATTCCGTGACCACCGCCACCCGGTAGGCCTCCAGGTTCTCCGCCTCCGCCATAGCAATGAACTGCTCCTCGTCCTCCTGGGCAATAACAACCGCCATGCGCTCCTGGCTCTCGGAGATGGCAAGCTCGGTGCCGTCCAGGCCCTCGTACTTCCTGCGCACCGCGTCCAGGTCGATCTCCAGCCCATCGGCCAGCTCACCGATGGCCACCGACACGCCGCCCGCGCCAAAGTCGTTGCACCGCTTGATCATCCGGGTGACGTTCTCGTCCCGGAACAGCCGCTGGAGCTTGCGCTCCTCAGGGGCGTTGCCCTTTTGCACCTCGCTGGCCATGGTGGCCAGCGACTTTTTGTTGTGGCTCTTGGAGGACCCGGTGGCCCCGCCGATGCCGTCCCGTCCGGTGCGGCCCCCCAGCAGGATCACCACGTCCCCGGGGGCGGGGCGCTCCCGGCGCACATGGCCGGCGGGGGCGGCGGCCACCACCGCGCCGCACTCCAGCCGCTTGGCGATGTAGCCGGGGTGGTACAGCTCGGCCACGTGGCCGGTGGCCAGGCCGATCTGGTTGCCGTAGGAGGAGTAGCCCGCCGCGGCGGTCTGGGCAATCTTCCGCTGGGGCAGCTTGCCCTCCAGCGTGTCGCTCAGCGGGACGGTGGGGTCGCCGCCGCCGGTGACCCGCATGGCCTGGTGGACGTAGGCCCGGCCGGACAGGGGGTCCCGGATGCAGCCGCCGATGCAGGTGGCCGCGCCGCCGAAGGGCTCGATTTCGGTGGGGTGGTTGTGGGTCTCGTTCTTGAACATGAGCAGCCAGTCCTGCTCCTCCCCGTCCACCACGGCGGGGACATGGATGGAGCAGGCGTTGATCTCCTCGCTCTCGTCCAGCTCGGGCAGCTCTCCCCGCTTCTTGAGCACCTTCGCGCCGATGGTGGCAAGGTCCATCAGGGTCTGGGGGCGCTTCTTCGCCTTCTCCTCGCCATACACCTCCACACGGGCGGCAAGATAGCGCTCATAGGCGGCCTGGACGGCAGGGTCGTTGATCTCCACGTTTTTCAGATGGGTGGAGAAGGTGGTGTGGCGGCAGTGATCGGACCAGTAGGTGTCCACCACCCGCACCTCGGTGATGGTGGGGTCCCGGCGCTCCCAGTCCCGGAAGTAATTCTGCAGGAACTTCAAATCGTCCAGATCCATGGCCAGCCCAAGCCGGTCCAGCTCAGCGGACAGCCCCGCCTCATCCAGCCCGGTGAAGCCGTCCAGCACGGCCACCTGATCGGGTATGTCATAGCTTTGGGCCAGCGTGGCCCGTTTGTCCATGGAGGCCTCCCGGCACTCCACCGGGTTGATCAGGTAGCCCTTGATTTTGTCCAGCTCCGGCGCGGACAGCTCCCCCTCCAGCACGTATACCTTGGCGTAGGCTGTCAGGGGCCGCTCCCCGCCGGTCATGAGCTGGACGCACTGGGCGGCGGAGTCCGCCCGCTGGTCGAACTGCCCCGGCAGGGCCTCCACCGCCAGCACGTGGCAGGCGCCCGCCGGACGGGGGAAGTCCTCGTCGTACACCCCGTCCACCTGGGGCTCGGCAAACACCGCGCCCTTGGCCTGCTCATAGACGCCGGCGTCCACCCCCTCCACGTCGTAGCGATTCAGGATTGTGACGGCCTCCAGGCCGCTGATCCCCAGCTGCTCCCGCAGGTCCCGGCACACCCCCTGGGCCTCCACATTGAAGCCTGGGCGCTTGTAGACATAGCAGCGAAACACTTGGCTTTTCATGGTTTATATCTCCTTCTCTGGGCGGAACCCTCCGCCAAACGGGCGGACAATGCCCGAAAAATCAACGGCTTGAGCTGATGGTCCACTCCTCCATCCGATAGAAGGGGTTGGCCCTGGTGGGCTGGAGGTTGGACACCATCCCCCACCGCACCAGCAGCGACCCCCGCTTGAAGCACAGCGGGGCGATGGGCGCGTCCTGGGCGAACTGGTCCCACAGAACCTTGGCGGCCTCCCCGCGGGCCTCCCCCTGGGCGGCCTTCCAGCTCCCCAGGGCCTGGGTCAGCGCCCAGTTTTCATAACCTCCGTAGTTCAGCGGCCCGGTGAGCAGGGCGGAGGGGTCAAAATCCCCGGTGAGCCGCACCTCACCGATGTATAAATCGAACCGCCCCGCCGACAGCGCGGCGGCGTAGTCCTTCCAGGGCAGGGTGCTCAGGGTGACGCTCACCCCCAGCTCCCCCAGGGCCTGAGCCAGCGCACCCGCCACCGCTTGACGGGACTCGTTGTCGCTGTTCACCAGCAGGGTGACCTCCAGCGGCGTCTTCCGGCGGTACAGCAGCCCGTCCTCCTCGCCCCGCTCATACCCCGCCTGGGCCAGCAGCTCTGCCGCCCCCGCCGGGTCATAGCCCAGCGGCGCGGCGCTCTCCTCCTCGTACTCCCCGCAGACGGGGGAGATGGGCAGGCAGGCCGGGTCGGCGTGGCCGGAGAACTGGACCTGCGCCAGGGTTTCCCGGTCAAAGGCTTTGGAGAACGCCCGCCGCACCAGATTGGACTGACACGCCCCCCCGGTGGTCTTGAAGCCCACGTACAGCAGGGCGGTGGTGGGGTAGTCGCAGGTCTCGTAGCTGCTGGAGTACCCCAGCGCATAGGGGGCGGAGAACTCGGTGGTGACGGCGGTGATGTCCCCGCTGTCGAAGGCGGCGATGCGCTCGTTGGCGTCGGACACCGCCGTCAGCGGAATAGTAGTGTAGGGCAGGGCGGAGGACCCGGCGTGACCGGGGTTTGCCTGGAGGTACAGCCGCTCCCCCGCCAGCTCATATTGGTAATACCCCGTCCCCAGGGGGGCGGAGCCGTCCCCCTGCTCCAGCACCACGGGCACGTCCAGCAGGGCGGGCAGATTTCCGTTGGGGGCGGACAGGTAGACCACCAGGGTGGACTCATCCGCCGCCGTCGCCCCGGTGACCCCGGCCAGCCGGGCGGCGTACAGCGCCGAGCTGCGTGCCGCGTTCAGCGACGCGGCGGCGTGCTGGGCGGCGACGGGAGTGCCGTCGGAGAACACCGCCCCCGGGGCCATGGTGAAGGTCCAGCTGTACCCGTCCTCGCTGGGCGCGCCGGAGGCGGCCAGCACCGGCCGGGGGGTGAAGGTGTTGTCCAGCTCGTACAGCCCCTGGTACACCAGCCCCGTCAGGTCCTGGTTCACCTGGCTGTCGCCGGTGATGGGGTGGAGGGTGGCGGCGGGGTCGTAGCCCAGGCTGAACCGCGCCGTCTCCGCCGACCGGGTGGGGACGGGGGAGGGGGTGTGGTCGGGGGAGGGCTGGGGGTCCTCCACCGGCCCGCACCCCAGCAGGGACAGCCCCAGGCACACCGCCGTCAGAAGGGCCGGCCAGCGCCTCATGTCAGCTGGATGGCGGCGGCCATGGAGCCCCGGTTGGTGCCCAGCTTCCGGTGGCTCCAGAACATCTCGGGATGGCAGGAGGTGCACAGGGAGCTGACGGCAATGTGGTCCGGGTCCAGCCCGGCCTGCTCCAGGCGCATGGCGTTGATGCTCTTCAGGTCCACGGCAAACTTGCCGTTCTCCTTGATCTTGATGTGGCGGAGCACGGCGGTGGACAGGGCGGCGGTCATGGCGTTGGGCACGTCCTCGTGGGTCTCGAAGCAGTCGGGGCCGATGCCGGGGCCGATGGCGGCCAGGATATCCGCCGGGCGGCAGCCATACACATCTCCCATGCGCGCCACGGCGGCCGTGGCAACGCCCGCGGCGGTGCCGCGCCAGCCCGCGTGGACGGCGGCGGCAACCCTGCGCACCGGGTCGTAGAACAGCACGGGGATGCAGTCGGCGGAATAGATGATCAGCGTCACCCCCGGCAGGTCGGTCATGAGCCCGTCCGCGTCATAGCCCACCTTGTCGTAGGGGTCGCCGTGCAGGTCGGCGGTGGTGACGCAGCGCACCAGCCCGCCGTGGACCTGGTTGGTCATGGCCATCCGCCCCCCCTCCGCCCCGATGGCGGTGAGGAACCGGCGGTAGTTCTCCCGGACGTGGTCGGGGTCGTCCCCCCGGCTCACCCCCAGGTTGAGGGATTCCCACATCCCCTGGGACACGCCGCCCAGCCGGGTGGAAAAGCCGTGGCGCACCCCTCCGGCGGCTTCAAAGCCGTCGGAGCGGAAGAAGGTGACGCCGTTTTTGTTCTGCTCAACAATATTCATAGGCTGATCCTTTACAAATTACGGTTGTTGGGGAGCTTTTTTACGAGTCCTTATGATATTCCGCGCAGGTACATTTTTTCCATTTCAGGCCGGAACCGCAGGGGCAGGGGTCGTTGCGGCCGATCTTGGCCGCCTTCTTCACCGGCTGCTTCTTCACGGTCTTGTCCCCGGCGGTGCCGGCGCTGGTCTCCTTGGCCACCTGCTCCCGCTTGGGCGCCTCCTTCTGGCGCAGACGCACCGTGAGGATCAATTTAGCCGTGGTCTCCCGTATGGCCGCGATCATGCTGTCAAACATGTCAAAGCCCTCTAAGCGGTATTCCACAACCGGGTCATGCTGGGCATAGGCCCGCAGGCGGATGCCCTCCTGCAGCTGCTCCATAGCGTCGATATGGTCCATCCACTCCTGGTCTACCGCCCGCAAAAGGACCACCCGTTCCACCTCCTTCAGCCGGTCAAAGGCTTCCAGGTATTTCTTCCTGACCGCTTCCAGTCTGGATCTTTTCTCATACAGTTCCTGCTGCTCCCGGTTCCTTAGAATCCGTTCCATTGCCGTGTCGGGATCCACATCTATGAAAACCGTAACCGTCGGCCTGAGAATCCGCGCACTCTGCTCATTTACCTGTATCACCCACTCCATGGGCATATCGACACTGTGATAGGCGTAAGAAGAAAAGTAATACCGGTCCGTGATCACCGTCGTGCCGTTTTCAACTTTCGCTGCAATTCCGTTTTCCTCATTCAGCAGATGGTCCAGCCGGTCCGCCGCGAACAATGCCGCTATTACCCTGTTATCTGCCTTCATCTTTCCCCTCAGGATCTGACGGAGCATTGCGCCGATCGGCGCCTCCGTCGGTTCCATTGTCATATGATAATCCACGTTTTCTTTTTCCAGTCTGTCTGCCAGCAACCGAAGCTGCGTGCTCTTCCCGCTCCCGTCAATCCCTTCCAATGCGATGAACTTCCCTTTTCTCCCCTGTTCTGTCTGCTGTCCGTTCCTCTCCATGCTTACTGTCCTGCTTTCTCTATCCATTTTATTCCACTATGATTATAGCATTATCTTTTCCGCGTTTCAACCGGGCGTTTGTCATGCCGGAATGCAGGGGGGATTTCCCTGCGTCACATAAAAGAAGGTGCAAAGTTTGTTGGAAATACTAAAAACTTTACACCTTGTCTATTGTTTGTCAGACCTTTATGTGTATACTTGCCTGTAGTCTTATATCCTGTGAAGAGGCTCCCAGCAGAATTTCATATTCTCCTGGTATTATTTGGAATGCTCCTGCGGATTCCTCGTAGTATGCAAACTCTTTCCCGGACAGGCAAAAGTTTACTTTTTTGCTTTCGCCGGCTGCCAGTTCCACTTTTTCGTAGCCTTTTAGTTCTTTTATGGGCTTATCCACTTTGTCATTTTTATCCCGGATATAGAGCTGGACGGTTTCTTTTCCAGAGTATTTTCCCGTATTTTTTACGGTGCAGCTTACGTTTACGCGAAGTTCTGATGCATTTTCCTGCTTTTCAAGCGTTATGCCGCTGTAAGCAAATTGCGTGTATGAGAGTCCGTGTCCAAAGCAGTACTGCACGGGTACTTTTTGCTTTTCGTAATAGCGGTATCCTACGTAGATGCCTTCCCTGTATCGCAAGAGTTTCTCTTCGGCAAAATCCCCGACGCAGTGGGCGCTGCAGTCTTTATGGGTGTACGGAAAGCTCTCCGGGAGTTTTCCGGAGGGATTTGTCTCTCCCAACAGTACTTCTGCCAGGGCATTGCCGCTTTCCATTCCTGCATACCAGTTCCATACAATGGCTTTTGCCTTTTTCTCCCAGCGGCCCATTTCCACGGGGGAACCGGCTGCCATTACGATAATGGTGTCGGGATTGGCTTCCAGTACCGCCTCTATTACTTCGTCCTGTCCGTAAGGCAGTTTCATATCCGAACGGTCCTGTCCTTCCAGATCGTATTCGTGGTTCAGGCC